>JAGAUA010000064.1 GCA_017847885.1 Oscillospiraceae bacterium | reverse complement strand
GGACGGGTCTCCCGTCCCGTTTATACGGAAAAGGTCGGGCGGATAATATCCGCCCCTACAAAAAACTATTCACTAAAATTTACTTTAAACCGAATTTCTAAGCAGCTTCGCTGCTTCTAAGAACGCCCTCTCTTACAGGGCGTTCTTCTTTTGCGGCAACTTGCCGCAAAATTCAACTTTGCGGAGCGCTTCTAAGGCAGCGCCTGCGGGCGCAAGTTGGGGAGTTTCGCCGCGTGCGCGCGGCGACCAAAGGCTCTGCCTTTGGAAACCGCCACCTTTGAAAAGGTGGACGAAACTTTTACTCTCGCTTCGCTGATGCATTACAAAATGTTACGCCGCTAAATTATTGTTTACCATACCCAAAATGGGCGGATATGGAATCTGCCCCTACAAAATTCCGACAGATTTTTTTATGTGCAAAAACTATTTACTATTTTGAATTTATGTATTATAATATAGTATAATACAACCGAAAAGGAGAATTACTATGGAAAATAAATACGACAGCAGAAAGGACACCATTAACTTTCTCAAAACCGCCGTACCCGTTTCTGCGGCGCTTACCCTGTTTCTTGTCTCCGCAGGCTTTATTGTCTACAAGATAATTACGGCGTACCGCCACAACGAGCGCTGGAAGGACTACGACGAGTGCGGCTTGTCATAAGGATAATCGAAAGGACGCTATATTTTAATGTATATCTACAACGCAGAAATATACCCACAGACTAAAGATACAGATATTGTACAATGCGGATACGTGCTTATCGAAAACGGCAAAATTGCGGAAGTCGGCGCAGGTACGCCGTCTGCGGTTTCTTCGGAGGATATAGACGCTCACGGTCTGCGGCTTTACCCCGGATTTATCGACATTCACACCCACATGGGGCTTATCGGCGACGGCATGGGCGCTGAGGGTGAGGACGTGAACGAGGACAGCGACCCCGTTACCCCGCACCTGCGGACTATCGACGGGCTTTGCTTTACCGACGGATATTTTGCCGACGCAGTAAGAGCAGGCGTGACCTGCTGCGTTACGGGCGTAGGCTCGACAAACCCAATCGGCGGCGACCTTATTGCTGTGAAAACCGCAGGACGGTGCGCGGACGAAATGCTTGTGCGCAGAGTGGGCCTAAAGCTTGCACTGGGAGAAAACCCAAAATCCACCTTTGCCGAGCGTGATACCGCTCCAATAACCAGAATGGCAACGGCGGCGATAATCCGCGAGGCGCTTTTCAAGGCGCAGCGGTATATGCAGGACAAAGCCGATGCCGAGGAAAACGGCGACAGCCTGCCCGAATTTGACATGAAGTCCGAGGCACTTATCCCCCTTCTGAAACGGGAGCTGAAAGCGCATTTCCATTGCCACCGTGCCGACGACATTATGACTGCGGTGCGTATTGCCGAGGAATTCGATTTGGATTACGTCCTTGTGCATTGCACCGAGGGACACGTTGTCGCGGAGCTTTTGGGCGAAAAAAAGGCGCAAGCTGTTGTTGGACCTATAATCTGCGACCGCGGAAAACCCGAGCTTTCCCGTCAGACTACGGAAAATGCAGGTATACTATATAAAAATGGTGTAAAGACCGCTGTATGCACCGACCACCCCGAGGTGCCGATACAGTATCTTGCGGCAAGCGCGGCATACTGCGTAAAATCGGGGCTTCCCCGTGAAGAGGGAGTGCGCTCGGTAACGCTTACAGCTGCTGAAATTGCAGGTCTTGGCGGCGTTACGGGGGATATTGCCCCGGGTCTTGACGCCGACCTCATTCTCACCGACGGCGACCCATTGGACATTATGACAAGGGTAAAGATGACCATGATAGGCGGAAAAACGGTGTACAATGAAATTTAGAGAATTTGACAAAAAGCATTGTAATTTTAAAAGATATGTGGTATACTATGTAATATCCGATATAAAAATAATACCAAAATTAAGGAGTTGATTTAAATGAAGGGTTTTGGCGCAATTATGCTGGCTCTTACTTCCGCTGCTGTCGGTGCTGCCGCTGCGGTATATGCAATGAAAAAGCGTGAGGAAATTGAGCAGTACGACTACGATTTCGACGATGACGACGAGATGTATTTCGACGACTGCGACGAGTGCGAGTGCGGCTGCGGTCACAACGATGACATGGACGAGCTGAACAGCCTTGACGCTGACGCTGAGGAAGCTGCTGCCGAGGCTGAAAAGACAGGCGAGGATTTCTAAGCTGAATTTAAGATACGCTGTGGGGTACGTGCTTAACGGGCGTACCCCATATCTTTACCGAAAGGAATATGCTTATGCCGAAAGAACAAAAAAGCGAGGCGATGCGCCTTGACAGGTTTTTATCCAACCAGCTCAATATTTCCCGTGCCGACGCAAAGGAGCTTATCAAGAAAAGGCTCGTTACGGTGAACGGGGTCACGGCAAAGCTTTTCGACATGAAGGTCGACCCCGAGGGGGACGAAGTGGTTTCCGAGGGGAAGGCGGTGACGTACAGAAAGCACGTTTACATCATGCTCAACAAGCCGTCGGGCGTGGTGTGCGCAACCCGTGACAGGCTTTCGGAAACCGTTCTGGAGCTTATTCCCGAAGAACTTCGCAGGGACGGGCTTTTTCCTGCCGGGCGGCTTGACAAGGATACCGAAGGGTTTGTGCTTATCACCGATGACGGAGCGTTTGCACATGAGATACTTTCCCCGAAAAAGCACGTTGAAAAGCGTTATTTTGCACAGCTTGAAAAGCCTGCAAAGGAAAGCGACAAAGAGCTTTTTGCTTCGGGCATGAAGATAGACGGCGGCGATGTGTGTCTGCCTGCAAAGCTTGAAATTACAGAAAATCCAAATGAGGTATATATAACCCTGCGGGAGGGTATGTACCACCAGATAAAGCGTATGGCGGAGGCGGCGGACAACAAAGTGGTGTTTCTCAAAAGAGTGAGCATCGGAGGACTGCCCCTTGACCCCGATTTGGCGCTTGGAGAAAGCAGGGAAATATTGCACAAAGAAATTGAAAAGATTTATGCAAAAACATAAGGTTTTTTCGGCTTGCTTTAATTTTTCGTCAAACTAAATAAATAAGATTTTATAAGTTTAGTTAATAAGTGACTTGAAATTTATACTCAAAATCTGTTATTATATTATCATAGCCGAGAGTATATCGGCAAGACTATTTTTTTGGGAGGTCCGTACAGAATGGCAAGTTTATCACTCAGATCCATTTATAAGAAGTACCCCGGCGGCGTTGTTGCCGTTTCAGACGTTAACCTTGAAATCAGAGACAAGGAATTTATTATCCTCGTTGGTCCTTCAGGATGCGGTAAGTCCACAACTCTCCGTATGATCGCAGGTCTTGAGGAAATCTCCGAGGGCGAGCTTTACATCGGCGACCGCCTTGTAAACGACGTTGCTCCTAAGGACAGAGATATCGCGATGGTTTTCCAGAACTACGCTCTGTATCCTCACATGACTGTATATGATAACATGGCTTTCGGTCTTAAGCTCCGTAAGGTTCCTAAGGACGAGATCAACCGTAAGGTTGAAGAAGCTGCAAGAATCCTCGACATCTCTCACCTCCTCAGCAGAAAGCCGAAGGCTCTCTCCGGTGGTCAGAGACAGCGTGTTGCTCTCGGACGTGCTATTGTTCGTGAGCCTCAGGTATTCCTCCTCGACGAGCCTCTTTCCAACCTGGATGCTAAGCTCCGTGCACAGATGAGAACCGAGATCTCAAAGCTCCACCAGAAGCTGGGTACAACATTTATCTACGTAACTCACGACCAGACAGAAGCTATGACAATGGGTGACCGTATCGTAGTTATGAAGGACGGTTTCGTTCAGCAGGTAGACTCTCCTCAGAACCTCTATGCTAACCCTGTTAACCAGTTCGTTGCAGGCTTCATGGGTTCACCTCAGATGAACTTTGTTGACGCTGTTCTCAGAAAGATCGAAGACAAGTACACTATCGAATTCGGTTCCGAGGATACCAAGACATCCCGCGGAAAGAAGTACTATGTTGAGCTTCCCGAGTCCAAGGTTAATGAGGTCGAGCTTTCCGAGTATGTTGACAAGGAAGTTATTATGGGTATCCGTCCCGAGAACATCCACGACGAGGAAATGTTCCTCTCCGCTGCTAAGACAGGTGTTATCGACGCTGACGTTGAGATCACAGAGCTTATGGGTGCTGAGACATACCTCTACCTCAACTGCGAGGGTATCTCTCTTACCGCTCGTGTTGATCCTCGTTCAACAGCTCGTCCTCAGGATACTATCAAGGTTGCTATCGATCCTAACAAGGTTCACATCTTTGATAAGGAAACTGAGAAGACTATTGTTAACTGATTTAACAAATGAATTGAAAATGCCGTCGGAAGTGATTTTTCCGACGGCATTTTTGTAATTTTAAAAAAACTCTTGACAAAACCGATTTTTTGGTATATTATACTGTTTATGTGGGGCATTGCTCCGAAATTTATGAAAGCGAGGCGGACGAAATGTATATTTCTATTTTTATTCGTACAAAATCTTATACTATGGAGTCTGTCTGCCGAAAGGGTATTTCTGCGTAAATTAGTTTATTACGCAGAAGCTATGCGTGAAAACGGTCTCCACTAAAGTGGGGACTTTTTTTGTTTTTATGCCGTTTTTGCAGACATATACGGACACGAAAGGAGTGTTTTTATGAAAGATAACACAATAATTGAAATAACAAGAGCGGTCCTCGTCGCAGCCGATACGGGCGAGTTTGACGCGGAGCGCTCTCTTGACGAGCTTGAAGAACTTGCGGCTACGGCAGGGGTAGAGGTCGCAGCAAGAGTCGTGCAGAAGCGCCCTGCCTGCGACAGCGCAACGGTCATAGGCTCGGGACGGCTTGAACAGCTTGCCGAGGAAACTGCTGCACTGGAAATCAACCTTGTCATCTTTGACTGCGAGCTGACCGCAAATCAGACCCGAAACATTGAAAAAATTCTCGATATTCGGGTAATAGACCGCACCACCCTTATTTTGGATATTTTTGCACAGCGCGCTCTGACAAAAGAGGGTCGTCTCCAAGTCGAGCTTGCACAGCAGAAGTACCGCCTGCCGAGGCTTGCAGGAAAGGGCGTGGAGCTTTCACGTCTGGGCGGCGGTATCGGCACGAGAGGTCCCGGCGAAACCAAGCTTGAAACGGACAAACGGCATATCCGCAGGCGTATCGAGACCCTTGAAGCGGAGCTGAAAGAGCTTGAACGCCGCCGTGAGCTGCACCGCGCGCGGAGGAAAAAGGACAACGTGCTGTCTGCGGCGATAGTGGGATACACCAACGTGGGAAAGTCCACGCTGCTCAACGCGCTTACCGACGCAGGCGTGCTTGCGGAAAACAAGCTTTTTGCCACTCTTGACACCACATCGCGGTCGATTGAGCTTCCCGACGGAAGAAGCGTGCTGCTTATTGATACCGTCGGTCTTATCCGCCGCCTGCCCCACAACCTTGTTGAGGCGTTCAAAAGCACCCTTGAGGAAGCGGCAAACGCGGACATTATCATCAACCTTATCGACATAAGCGCCGACGACGGCTACGAGCAGGCGCAGGTCACCGCGGAGGTGCTGAAAGACCTTGGCTGCGACGGCATACCCCGAATTGACGTGCTGAACAAGTGCGACAAGCTGCCCGAAGCGGAGAATATCAAGTGCGACGACCGTACTGTGAAAATTTCCGCAAAGCTTGGACTTGGTTTTGACGACCTGCTGGACTGCATAGCGCGCAATCTTCCCGAGACCTCGGTGCGTGGAAAGTTCTGTATACCCTATGATAAGACGGGAATTATCAATACTGTGCGTATAGAAGGCAAGATTTTATCCGAGGAGTATCTTCCCGAAGGCACGCTTATCGATGCTGTCGTGGATAAAAAGGTGCTTCATATGGTGGAGGAATACAAAGTAAACGGTTGATTTTTTCACCTTTTTGAAGTATAATACAAGTGGAGGGAGCTGATGTTATGAGTACAAGAGAAATGGCATATAATCTCGTTGACAGAATGAGCGAGAAACAGCTTGCGGCATTTATTGAATTGTTCGGTGCGCTGGGTGATTTTAATGACGAAACGGCTGCTGTTCTTGATGATGTTAATAACGGCAGAAATTTAAGCAGACCGTTCAGCTCTGTTTCTGAACTTATGGAGGAACTGAATGCTGAAAATTAGGTATCATAATTCGTTTAAAAAGGACTACAAGCGTATTGTGAAAAGAGGCTGCGATGTTTCGCTGCTTGAAAGGGTTATCGAAACCTTGGCTTCCGGCGAAAAGCTTTCCGAAAAGCACCGTGACCATGAATTGGTCGGAAATTATGAAGGCTTTAGAGAATGTCACATTCTCCCCGATTGGCTGCTGATATATCGCATTGACGGTGACGAACTTGTTCTCTGCCTTTCACGTACAGGCTCTCACAGCGATTTGTTTGCAAAATAACCAATCCCCTCTCCGATTTTTGTCGGAGAGGGGATTTTGCTTTTGTATCAAAGAAATTTGGGTACAAAACTAATTACAGCTTCCAAAGCTCCTCTGCATACTGCTTAACTGTTCTGTCGGAGGAGAACTTTCCGCTGCACGCAATATTCATCCAGCATTTCTTGGAGAACACCTCGCGGTTCTTGTAATCGTACAGCGCGCGAAGCTTGGTGTCAACGTAACCCTCAAGGTCGGTCAGCAGGAAGTAGTGGTCGGGCTTGTGCCAGCTTGTGCCGTTGATAAGCGCGTTGTAAAGCTCGCCGAACATACCTGTGTCGCCGTCGTTGAAGGTGCCGTCAACAAGCGTGTTGATGACTCTCTTTACGCGGTCGTTGGTGTAGTAGATCTTCTCCTTGGGACGGTAATTGGGCTTGATCTTCTCGATCTCCTCAACTCTTGCACCAAAGATATACTCGTTCTCCCAGCCTGCTTCCTCGACAATTTCAACGTTTGCGCCGTCGTATGTGCCGAGAGTTACCGCGCCGTTGAGCATGAACTTCATGTTGCCCGTGCCGCTTGCTTCAAGACCTGCCGTAGAAATTTGCTCCGAAATATCAGCCGCAGGAATAAGCTTTTCCGCATAGGAAACGTTGTAGTTCTGAACAAAGAGAACTTTCAGCTTATCCTTGGTCTCGGGGTCGTTGTTAACAAGCTTTGCAACCTCGTTGATATACTTGATTATGCCCTTTGCTCTGCGGTAAGCAGGAGCAGCCTTTGCACCGAAAATAAAGCAGGTGGGCTGCAAATCGGGCAGCTTATGCTCTTTTATCTGGAAGTACAGGTCAACGATAGAGAACGCGTTAAGCAGCTGTCTCTTGTATTCGTGCAGACGCTTTACCTGAATGTCAAACGCCCAGTCGGGATTAAGCTCAACGCCCTCGTGCTTCTTGATATACTCGCAAAGCTGTACCTTCTTCTGGCGCTTGATATCCATAAAGCGGCGGATAGTATCGCCGTCGTCAACGAACTTTTTCAGTTCGGCAAGTCTGTCAAGCTCGGTAACCCATCCGTCCCCGATCTTTTCTGTAATAAGGGAAGACAGCTCGGGGTTGCAAAGACCTATCCAGCGGCGGGGAGTGATACCGTTTGTCTTGTTCTGGAAGCGGTCGGGGAAAATCTCGTACCAGCCCTTGAGAACGTCGTTCTTGAGAATATCGGTGTGAAGCTGCGCAACGCCGTTTGTGTGGGAGGAAGCGAAGATAGCCATTCTCGCCATGTGGATACGGTCGCCGTCGAAAATACGCTTAGCATTTATCTGCTCCTCGGTCTGACCGATAGAACGCAGATACTTTTCAAGGTGCGCGTCGATCATCAGCACTATCTCGTAAATTGTGGGAATAACGCTCTTGAACAGGTCAGCGCCCCACTTTTCAAGCGCCTCGCCAAGAACGGTGTGGTTGGTGTAGTTGCAGGTCTTCTGCACGATATCAAACGCCTCGGTAAAGGACATTCCCTCCTTGAACATGAAAATTCTGATAAGCTCGGGAATTGCAACTGTGGGGTGAGTATCGTTAAGCTGGATAGCGTACATCTCAGCAAATTTGGAGAAGTCGCTGCCGTGTACCTTTTTGTAGCGGCGGATAATATCCTGAATGGAAGCGGATACGAAGAAATACTGCTGCTTCAGACGGAGTCTCAGACCCTTTTCGGTGTTGTCGTTGGGGTAAAGCACGTTTGAGATTGCTTCCGCAAGAATTGTGCTTTCGCTTGCGCCAACATAGTCCTGATTGTCGAACTTGCCGAAATCAAAGCCGCGGACAGGCTCGCTCTGCCACAGACGGAGGGTGTTTACAGCCTTTCCGCCGTAGCCGATGATAGGCACGTCGTAGGGTACGGCAATAACGGACTGGTCTGCAAAGTCTACCCTTACAGCCTCGTTTTCGGCTCTTACACTCCATGCGTCGCCGTAGTCAAGCCACGCGTCGGCGCTTTCCTGCTGGAAGCCGTTGCCGATGGACTGCTTGAAAAGACCGTACTTATAGCGGATACCATAGCCGTTGAGGGGGATATCGTGCGCCGCAGCGGAGTCAAGGAAGCAGGCTGCAAGTCTGCCCAGACCGCCGTTGCCGAGAGCAGCGTCCTCGATATCTTCAAGGCAGTTGATGTCAACGCCCTGCTCGGAGAGGATTTCCTTAGCCTCGTCAAGGAGACCTGCGCAGTAAAGGTTGTTGAACACCGCGCGTCCCATGAGGAACTCTGCGGAGAGGTAGTAAGCGCGGCGCTTCTGGTTGTGGCGCTCCTCGGTCCTGTCCCAGAGGGGGATAATTTCGTCCATTACCGCACGGGAAAGTGCGTTGTGGAGCTGCTTGGGAGTTGCGCCCTTGATGTCGGTGCGCCCGTCAATGCGGAGATTTTCGTTTATTTTTGCCAAAAACTGTTCTTTATTCATTATAATTACTCATCCTTTCGGCAGGGTCAATGCCCCAAAAATTATAAATAGTCGTTGACTATGCAGTGCAGCCGTATATATTTTAGCACATTTTTGTAAACCATGCAACTATTTTATGCAGATTTTGTGCAGAATAAACATTTAAACTTGATAATGTTACGCAATACCGCGCAAAAAGGTTACAAAGCGTTTACAGTTTGCGTAAGCTTTGGTTACAAAAACGGCTAAGGCACGCAAAATCCCGTAAATACGCATAAAAACAGCCTTTTCTGCAAGGCGTTTTTCTCAATATTTGGCGGTGCGGTTTTCTTGACTTTTCATGCGGATTGTTGTATAATTGTTAGTGTGTCAGTTTGCGCCCGTATATGAGCGCAAATAACGTCTGCAACGATTACATATCTGAAAGGAAGCTGATTATGGACTCTGACGGGAACGCCGGAACTTTTATTAACCTTATTATTTTGGCGGTAATTCTTTTTAAGGGCTTCTGCACTGTCTGCGAAACGGCAGTGACCGAAATTGACGACAGAAAGGTCAAAAACGGAAGCGGCAAGGTCAAAAACAGCCGTACTCTTGCGGATTTGCTGGAAAAGCCTTCGCGGCTTGTAACGGCATTTGCGGTAAATCGGGTGCTTTCCGCCATTGCTGCCGCTTATCTTGCGCTTTTTTCATTCATATCACCTCTCGAAGGCTTTTTTGCACGTCTTTTTGACGGCAAGGACGGGCTTGCGGTGCTTGCGCGCCCTGCTGCCGCGGTGCTGATAATGCTTGCCGCGGTTCTTGCGCTTACGGTCTTCTGCGAGGGTATACCGAAGAAAATCCCTGCCGCAAGAAGCGAAAAATTTGCTTATTTCTGTGCGCCCTTTGTTAAATATCTTGTAATCATACTTACGCCGCTGACGGCTCTTTCCTCGCTGCTGACAAGGTTGCTTTCGCCCTTGTTCGGCGCAGGAGCGTCCTCCGAGCAGGAGGTCGTTACCGAAGAGGAGATACGCATGATGGTGGAGGCAGGCAACGAAACGGGTGTTATCGAGGAATCTCAGCGTGAGATGATAAACAACGTTTTCGAGTTTGACGACCTGACCGTGTCCGATGTTATGACTCACAGGACCGACATTGTTGCGGTGGATATCTCCGCGGACGTGCCCGAGGTAGTGAACGCCGCGATAAGCAGCGGATTTTCACGTATCCCCGTTTATGAGGAAACTATTGACCACATCACGGGAATTATCTGCGTGAAGGATATGCTCTGTCTGGTGGGAAGCGACTCGTCGGCAGGAACGGCAAAGGATTTCGTGCGCGACATTATATATTTCCCCGAATCGGTCACCTGCGGAGAGGCGTTCAAGCGGCTTACCGCAAAGAAAATGCAGATGGCTGCCGTTATCGACGAATACGGCGGAACAGCAGGTCTTGTGACTATGGAGGACATAGTTGAGACTATCGTGGGCAACATTCAGGACGAATACGATGAAGAGGAAGAGGAGCTTATCAAAATTTCCGACGATGTTTACACCATCGCAGGAACTGCCGACCCGGAAAAGATACTGCCGGTGTTCGGTATAGAGCTTCCCGAGGATAACTGCTTCAATACCATGAGCGGCTTTATCGTCGAGCTTCTGGGACGTATCCCCGAGGAAAACGAAAATCCTTCCGCAAAATACGGAAACGTAGTTTTCACCGTACTTGTTACGGAGGATAAATGCATAACGAAAATAAAGGCGCAGCTCATCGCGCCTGAGGAAAATAACACAAATATTGAAAAGGAGAACTTGGAACATGAAGAAGAAACTTAGTCTCATTCTTGCTTTTGCACTTGCGGCAACCATGCTTGCAGGCTGTAAGAAAACCGATGAGGAATCAACGGGTCTGCCCGAGGTTGAAACGTCGTCCATATCCCTGACCCAGATGACAACAGAGGCAACTACCACAACAGAGGCGACCACAACGACAGAAGAAACCACCGAAACAGAGGAAACCACCGAGGAGACGACTACTGCTTCCGCTTCCGAAACGGAAGAGACCACAACGGCTCCCTCCGAAACTACGACTGCTGCGACAACTACCGCGACTGCCGTAACTACCGCAAAGAAAGCATGGAATGAAACCGAAATAAGCGAGACTCTTTATATCAAGACCTCCTGCTATTCCAGAAAGGAAGCTATTGTAGGCTCCGAGTCCGTTAAGAAATACGAGGCAGGCACAAAGATAAACATTGTTGCCGCTACCGATACAGGCTACTACAAGCTTGCTGACGGTACGTTCATCCACTCGGATTATGTTACCGACCAGAAGCCTTCAGGTGAGGATACAACTGCTGCAACTACCGCAAAGGACAATACTCCCGACAGCGACAAGAACACAAGCGGCAGCAACAAGGTAACAAGCGCTACATACAAAAAGAGCTACAAGGACAAATACGGCTACAAGCAGCTCTCCAAGGACGAGCAGACTCTTTACGCAAACATAGTTAAGGCTGCCGAGAACTTCGAAAAGGAAGTAAAGGTCCCTGACGGAATGACTTCAAACGACATCTACAAGGTTTACGTTTGCGTATTCAACCAGGAGCCTCAGCTCTTCTGGCTCTCGCTTTCCATTCCTTTCGGTCTGGGCGGCACTCTTGAGCTTGAATATACCCTTACTCCCGAGCAGGCTGAAAAGAAGCAGGCAGAGATAGACGCAAACGTTAAGGAAATAATGAAGTCCGTAAACGGCTACTCCTCAACGGTAAGCCGTCTCAAGGTAATTTACGACTGGATAGTTCTCAACAACACCTTCAGCAAGAACGGCACATTTGAGACCTGCAGCGTTTACAACGGTCTTACAGGCGGCGAGCTTCAGTGCCAGGGCTATGCAAAATCCGTTCTTTACCTCTGCGATGTTGCAGGCATTGATTGTATGACCGTTGTCGGAACTAATGACGAGGGCCTTTCACACGCATGGAACGTTGTTTACTGCGAGGACGGCTACTACATCCTTGACTCCACATGGGGCGACCCCGAGGTTTCCTACGGCGGCAAGGACTACATCAACTACCTGTTCTTCCTCGCTTCCGACGAGATGACAAAGGGTTCACACCTTAGCGCAAATATCGTTACAAGGAAAAACGGCAACGAGATCAAGCTCTTTGCTCCTCCTGCCTGCACAAAGTCCTCCTGCTACTACTTCAAGGCTTACAACAAGGAATACAGCACCCTTGACGACGCTGTAAAGGGTATGTACGCAGAGCTTGACGCTGCTATCGCAAGCGGCAAGAATGTTGCTCATATCAGAGTTACAGACGCAAAGCTTTGGGAAACTCTTACAAGCAACGACTACTTCAAAAAGTTCCAGGATTATGCTAAATCCAAGAGCAGCAAGGTTTCCGGCCTCAACCGCCGCAAGTCCCGCACAGAGGGTATCCTTGTTGTTGAATACGACGTTAAGTACTAATACAAATTCACAAATTCACAGGGGGCGGGGATTTTCACCCTGCCCTTATGTGTACGGCATAAACACATCTTTTGAAAGGATTTTACTATTATGATCATGAAAAAATCAAGAAAGCTTTGTTCCGTACTGGCTTTGGTCATGGCATTCTCAATGCTTGCTTCGGGCTGCTCGAAAGAGGGCGGCGAAAACGCAGAGGGCAGCGAAACAAGCGTGGTAAATGTAATAGGCGCAGACAGCGAAAGCACCGAAGGCACTATCCTCACAGACGATAACGGCGAGGTCGTAACAGGCGTAAACGGCAATCCCCTTACCGAGCCTGCCGAAACAACCACTATGGATCCTGCACAGACCCTCAGCAATGAGGATATCCTTAATGCGATAACAGGTACTCAGGCAACGGAAGCTCCCGTTATCAACAAGGTTGACAGCAGCGTGCGTTACGGCTACTCTACCCTTTCCGCGGAGGAAAAGAAGCTTTACGACGATATCGTAAAGGGCGTAGAAAGCCTCAGCTACAAGATCTGCGAGGAGGACGCTTACTCCCTCGAAACTTGGGCAAAGGTTTACGGCATGGTATTTACTCAAGAGCCCCAGCTTTTCTATATGAACTCAAAGGTCAAGGTGGGCAAGCTGTTCTATCTTACCAAGGATACCGCTGCTATAAACGAGATGCAGAAATCTATCGATGCTGTTGCCGACAAGCTTGTTGCAGAGGCAAACGGCAAGGCTTCAACATTTGAAAAGCTCAAGGTATTCCACGATTATCTTGTTCTCAACACCACATTCCAGAAAAAGGACGATACCTACGATTACAACGAAAGCATCTATAACGCTTTCGGTACGGGTGCAGCACAGGGCAGCATCCAGTGTTCCGGCTATGCAAAGTCAATGCTTTACCTTTGCGATAAGGCAGGTATCGCCTGCATGGTAGTACGCGGCGAAAATGACGAGGGCGCTTCCCACGCATGGAACATTGTCGACGTTGACGGCAAGTGGTACAACATCGACTGCACATGGGACGACCCTATCCTTACGACTGCAAACGTGAAGAATATCCGCTATAACTACTTCCTTGTTCCCGACAGCTGGATCCATCAGAAGACCCACTTCCATATCAACGAAAAGAAAATGTCCAGCGGCAAATACCTTAAATATTTCGATCCCCCTGCCTGCACAGAGTCTGCCGAAAACTACTTTATAAAGACAGGCAAGGTATACAACGATCAGGCTTCCGCCGACGCTGCTATCAAGGCTGAGATCGAAAGGGCTGCAAAGGACGGCTCCAGAACCGCTCAGATCATGGCAGGCTCAAAAGAGGTCTACGACGCGATTTACGGTGCAAGAATGGACTACAACACCTATTCCAAAACCTTCTCTGGCGTTAAGGGTCTGAAGGACGAGTGCAACGAAAATATGCTTCTTATCGAGTTTGACGTGGTAAATGAATAACCTATGAAAAAAGCTCTTTTCGTATTGATTTTCTGCACGGCTCTGCTTTGTTCCTGCAAAAGAATAGACGATGAGACCGTATCGGGCGCCGAAACGTCCGATACGGTCATTATTCCAATGCAGAATTCGGAAACGGAATTTGTTTCCCCCGTTTACGGGCTTCTTTCCGAGGAAGAAAGAGCGGTTTACGACAGCATATGCGCCGCGGTAAAGAATTTCGAGGAATTTGCCAGGTTTGACGAGCCGGTATCGGGAGAAACGCTCCGAAAGGTATACAAGCTTGTTTACGCTCAGGAACGAAACTTTTTCTGGCTTAGCAACATTGTCTATATCCCCGATAACGACGCGAACCTGCTGCGTCTCGATTACCTCTACGAAAAAGAGGACGCGGAGCTTAAACGGGCGGAGCTTGACTTTGCCGCGTCAACCATTATCGGCGGACTGCCCGAAAATGCTTCCGATTTTGAAAAAGTGGTGTACTGCCATGACAAGATAGTAACAGGCTGCACCTTTTCAAAGGATATGCCCCATATCAATTCGGCTTACGGCGTCCTTGTCACGGGGTACGGTCAGTGCGAGGGCTATGCGGCTGCAATGTCGCTGCTTTGCGAGAAGGCAGGGATACCCTGCTATATCGTTTACGGCGAGAACAGCGAGGGGGATTCCCATGCGTGGAACAAGATAATGCTTGACGGAAGCTGGTATAACGTTGACTGCACCTGGGACGACCCCATTCTTCAGCATAACGACCCCGATTTTGTGCGCCATGACTACCTTTTGGTAAGAGACAGCGAAATTGAGGGAATAACCCATTTTACCGACGAGCTTTACCGCGGTCTGCCGCCGTGTACAGGCTCCGAGCTGAACTACTTTAAGGGCTCGGGGCTGATGTTCGGCACGGCGTCTGACGGCATTGATTCCCTTGAAAAGCAGATAAAAGCCGCAGGTCTGTCGGGCACACGTGAGGTCGAGGTGCGGTTTGACAACGAGACGGCTTATCTCGAAGCTATGAACACCCTTTTTGCCGGGAACGGCATGAAAAACATAATTGAGGACATCAACGGCAGGTACGGCACTAAGATCCGTTCCGCATACAAGCATAACAACGACAGGCTGTTTATCGTACATATTTCTCTTATTTACAAGTCAGACCCCAAGGTTTGATCGGCATACGCCATGCGCCATGCAAATATTGAATTGCGAAAGAGGACGATTATGAAGATAAAAAGATTTTCCGCAGCTGTAACGGCAGTTTTGCTTCTGATTACAGCGTCAGGCTGCCGAAAAGATAATGTCGATTGGGAGGATACTCTTCCCGAGGCAGCTTCCACCGCTTCCGTTCCCACGGTCTCATACGTGACGGAGGCTTCAACGGAGTCCTCTGCCCCTATAGCTCTCCCTGAAATTTCCAGTACATCCCGTACTGCATTTTCGGAAACTACTCCCGAGCTTGCTACCACAACGGCAACGCGTCCCGAGGAAACTACCGAAAGTACGGTTTCCGTAGTGCCCGACCTGCCGAAGGTGCCCATTTCGGAATTTACAAGCTCAACAGCTTCCGAAATAACCACAGCCTCGGAAACGGATACCTCGGTATCCTCCGTAACTGCCGTTATCTCTTCCTCCACGTCGGGCGAAACCTCGGAAAGCGTTCTGACCCAAGCTACCACGGCTGCACCAAAGGATCCCGACAAGCGGTACGAAATAAGCCGTCCCTATGCCTATAACCAGCTGGACGAAAAGTACCTTTACATCTACGACGCCCTTATTACAGGCATAGAACAGCTCAAGACCCGTGTGGATTTTTCCTCGGTCATGGATATTACCGCCGAGGATTACTGCGCGGTTTATGAGGAGATCTACAACAACGAAAATGCTATCTTCTATATCGACACGACTATGATGTATGCTGTCAATTCCCAGACCAAGGCGGTCGCTTCCGCAACGGTGAATTATAAGTACAGCGAGGATAAGATACGCAGTATGCAGTCGGAGATAAACAGGCAGGTGGATAAGATACTGTCGGAGATAACTCCGGAAATGTCCGACTACGAAATTGTCAAGCATTTTTACGACTATCTGGCATTGAATGTGATTTATGACGAAGATGCAGGCAACTGCCGCGATATTTATGGCGTATTCGTTGAGAAAAAAGCGATATGCGGCGGCTATGCAAAGGCGTTTTCCTACCTTTGCGACAAGGTGGGCATAGAAAGCCTTACCATAACAGGCGATGCCGACGGCACGCCCCATATGTGGAACATGGTCAAGCTGGACGGCGAGTGGTACCACATTGACCCCACCTACGCGGTCACGGACGCAAAGACCCACAAATATGTGCGCTATGACTATTTCTGCGTAAATGATGAAACGCTGAGTCAGTGCAGAACGGTTTATGACCAGATATATACATACCCCAAATCAACAGCGGAAAAGTACAACTATTACGTGTATAACGGTCTTATGGCGGACAGCTGGGAGGACGTTGAGACCATGATGACCAACCGCATAGCGGAAGCCTCCAAAACCAAAGAGCGTGTAATCCAAATAAGATGCTCAAGCAAGGAAACCTATGAGGACACAAAATTCAAGCTTTTTGACCGCTCCGAGCAGCGTGCCCTGAATTTGCTGGAAAATGCTTATGACCGTGCGGAAAACAAATACCGCCGCGACGAGGTATCATATAATACCGACGATAATTCACGGGTAATAAAGCTTATCCTTACATATACAAGCTAAGGGGTCATATTCCGAAAATTTCCGAAGGGAGGCGAACCGCGTGTTCGGGAAAACTGAAAAAAAGCCTTGGGCTGCCGTTCTTGCGGCGTCTCTGCTTCTTTGTTCATGCGAAAAAAATCCCGATAACGACGGTTATCACGTATATTCCAACGGTACAGCGGTTTCCGAGACCGAGTATGTGGAGCCGCTTCCTCCCAAAAACCGTGACTATGCGGATTTCTACATTCCCGACGGCATGGTAACTGATTATATCAGCAAAAACTGCCTTACAGACAGGGAAAAGGAAATCTATGAAAGCATTCTCCCTATTCTGGGCAATCTCAAACCGCGGACGGAGCTTCCTCCCGAAGGCTCCGAGGTGTACGGACGGCTGCTTGAGGTGGCGCGGCATGAGCAGCTTTCCTTTTGCCACATCTCAAAGCGTGATGTGGAGTATTCCGCAACCGAGCAGCAATTCGACGTGCTTTTTGAGTACCGCTTCGACGCGGACGAGATAAGCAGAATGAACCTTGCGTCGGAAAAGACGGCAAAGGAGATAATGTCTCAGCTTACCCCCGACATGGACGATTACGAAAAGCTGAAATTTTTCCACGATTACCTCATTCTCAACTGCGAAAACAGCACTTCCGACGAGTATGCCGATACGGTGTACGGCGCGCTGGTGCGAAAAAAAGCGCTTTGCGAGGGCTATGCAAAGGCGTTTTCCTACCTTTGCAACCTTGCGGGAATAGAAAATGTTATTGTTACGGGTCAGACCACCGTTCCCCATATGTGGAATATGGTAAAAACAGGCGGAAGCTGGTATCATGTGGACGTGACATGGGATAATCCCGACGACAAGCTTCACGAGGCATATCCCGATGTTATACTTTATCAGTATTTCATGGTGACTGACGCCGTAATAAAAAATAACCACGCTATCTGGGCATACCCCATAGAGCCCCCCAAGGCGGACGGGATCGACGAAAACTATTTTTCCAGAGAGGGCGCGGACGTTTCACGGGACGGCGAGCTTCTTCAGGCGGCTGAAAACGCGATAATCGACGCGGTTGAAAGCGGAAGGTCGGGGGCAATGATAAAGTTTTCCTCCAACGACCTTTACATTTCGGTGCTTTCAGACCTGAATGCCGGCGGAGGAGATGTTTTCAACCCGATAATCCGCCGCATAAAGACAGATTACGGCACAAGCATACGCCTTAGCTGGACGGACTATTACGAGCAGTACCGCATACTGACATTTATAATCGAGTATGAATAAAAAGCGCAGAAACCGCACAAGTCGGGTTTCTGCGTATTTTTTGATAAAATTATGTTTGCAAGTAAAACTTCCGTGAAAAACTGTTATTTTTTTATCAAAAGGTATTGCAAAATTAATCAAAATAGGGTAAAATAAATGTATGTGGTGTTCGGATCACGAATACCTGAAAAATTAAATTTCTTTTAGGAGGAAATTATCATGGCAGTTAAAGTTGCAATCAATGGTTTCGGCAGAATCGGCCGTCTCGCATTCAGACAGATGTTCGGCGCAGAGGGTTACGAGGTAGTAGCTATCAACGACCTCACAAAGCCTTCTATGCTTGCTCACCTTCTCAAGTATGATACAGCACAGGGCGGTTACTGCGGAAGAATCGGCGAGAACCTTCACACTGTATCCGCTGACGACGAAGCAGGTACAATCACAGTTGACGGCAAGACCCTTAAGATCTACGCTATGGCTAACGCAGCTGAGCTTCCTTGGGGCGAGCTTGGTGTTGACGTAGTTCTCGAGTGCACAGGCTTCTATGTATCCAAGGAGAAGTCCATGGCTCACATCAATGCAGGTGCTAAGAAGGTTGTTATCTCCGCTCCCGCAGGCAACGACCTCAAGACAATCGTTTACAACGTAAACCACAAGACTCTTACTAAGGACGATCAGATCATTTCTGCTGCATCCTGCACAACTAACTGCCTCGCTCCTATGGCTAAGGCTCTTAACGACTATGCTCCTATCCAGAGCGGTATCATGTCCACTATCCACGCTTACACAGGCGATCAGATGATCCTCGACGGTCCTCACAGAAAGGGCGACCTCAGAAGAGCAAGAGCAGGTGCTGCTAACATCGTTCCTAACTCCACAGGTGCTGCTAAGGCTATCGGTCTTGTAATCCCCGAGCTCAACGGCAAGCTCATCGGCTCCGCTCAGAGAGTTCCTACACCTACAGGCTCCACAACTATCCTTACAGCTGTTGTTAAGGGCAAGGACGTTACAAAGGAAGGCATCAACGCTGCTATGAAGGCTGCTGCTACTGAGTCCTACGGCTACAACGAGGAGCAGATCGTTTCCTCCGATATCGTTGGTATGAAGTTCGGTTCACTCTTCGATGCTACACAGACAATGGTATCCAAGGTTGACGATGACACATATCAGGTACAGGTTGTTTCCTGGTACGACAACGAGAACTCTTACACATCCCAGATGGTAAGAACTATCAAGTACTTTGCAGAGCTTACTAATTGACTTTGTAAAGAGTCTCCGCTTTTGGCGGACGGTTATTTGAAGCAATTAAAACGGGCTTTGCGGAACGTTCTTTTAAGATGTTCCGCAAAGCCCTTGTTTTTGTCTTATTCAACTGTAAAACCCGTCCACTCGATTTGATTAAAAACCATAACATCGTCCGCTTTGACCATACCGATTTTTTCATAAAACGGTATGGCGTTTTCATTAACGCAGGTGTACATGATTATATTTTCCGTACCGCCTGCCAGCTCGTGCAGCTTTTTAACCAGCGCTTTTCCGACGCCCTGACCGGTACATTCACGTATTACCCCCAAGTCCGTCATAAAAAGCCAATATGCAAAATCTGTTATCCCAAAGCAAACACCGATTATCTGCCCGGCTTCATTCCTTGCAACTAAGCTGATAGAAGCTTTGCTGACCAAAGTGTTTATTCTTTCTTCAAACCGTTCTTTGGGGTATTGTGACCCTAAGTCGGTTTTTTTAAGGAAATCTATATATTCCTCGGCGGTTATTCTTTCCTCACGTATGCTGTAATTCATGATAATATCCTCTGATTTTTACACAATGATAGTGACCTTCTGCTCGGAGTAAGGCGTTGTTGCCATAGTCTCCTTGGGCTTTGTGCTGACGGGGACCTCAGTCTCCGCAGGCTTTTCCTCCTCGGCAGGTCCGCGCATTTTTACAGCCTTGCCGTTTCCGTCAAGCCAGCCCATTTTTTCGTAGTATTCCTCCAGACAAAATCCGCTTTTCTTTATCTCGTTTGCGTAGTATACTCCCACAAAGCGGTAGTGCCACGGCTCGTAGATTATGCCCGTGATGTCCTGCTTGCCCTTTGGATAGCGCAGGATAAAGCCGTACTCCGCGGCGTGTTCGTCAAGCCACTTGAAGGCCTCGGTATTTTCAAAGCCGTCGTCGTCCATGCTGGTGTATTCGGTGGTCATAATGTCCAGCGCAAAACCTGCGTTATGCTCGCTTTCGCCGGGAATTGCAACCTCTGCAAGGGTGTCTGCATATGCGTCGTCATAGCTCATGCCCTTATCCATTCTTTCCTGCACGCTTCGGTCGAAATTTTGCTGCTGGTACTCGATGGTGCGGTATGCCGACACAACAAGCAGGTCAACGCCGTCCGACTTTGCAGCCTCAAGCATACGCTCAAAATATTCCGCCGCCCTTGCGTCAAGGAAATATTCGCGCCAGCTTTCAAAAATGAGGGTGGTCTCTATCCTGCTGTCGTAATCCTTCGGCAGCGGATTTTTGCTGTTCACAAGGAACATTGCCCATGCGTTGTCGATATTCTCGTCCTCCTCGGGTTCGGTCTGGGGCGCAGTTGTAGTTTCGCTTACGGAAGCAGAGGTCGTCTCGGCTTCATCGCCGCTGTCCTCCTTGAAAACAAATGTGGTCAGCACAAACGCAAGCGTTATAAGCAGCGCCGTTATAATCAATAAATATTTTATTCCACGCAAAATTATTACTCTCCTTTTGCTTTTGCTTCTTTTTATTTTTCTCATCAAATCCGCCTTTTCAAATGATATAAACCAATTATACCATTACCGCCCTGTTTTTTCAAGCTGAAATATAAAATTCTTGACAATGCTCTTTAAAATGTGGTATAATTTATACAAAAGCATAGACCTATTTTTGAAAGGAATGATAAAAATGCGCTGCCCGTTTTGCGGATTTGAAGATACAAAGGTTGTTGACTCGCGCCCTGTTGATGGTCAGAAGCGCCGCAGACGGGAGTGTACCAGCTGCGGAAAAAGATTTACCACATATGAAGCGGTTGAAAAGCCGGTGCTGCTGGTAGTGAAAAAGGATAACTCCGTGGAGCTTTTCGACAGGAACAAGCTTATCAAGGGGCTTTCCACGGCGGTCAAGAAACGCCCCGTTTCCGCGGAGGACATAAACAAAATCGTTGACAATGTGGAAAACTGCTTTGCAAACCGTATGCAGTCCCAGATAACCTCATCGGAGATAGGCGACACGGTTTTGCAGCATTTAAAGGATATCGACCAAGTGGCGTACGTGCGCTTTGCATCGGTTTATAAGGATTTTACCGACGTTGAAAGCTTCATTCATATTATCAGCGAGCTTAAAAGCGGAAAATAACAGAATATGTATGCAAAAACGGCTTGTACAGTTTTTCTGTACAAGCCGTTGCTTTTGTATACAGCAATTTTTTTACTGCGCAAGTCTGAACTGTTCGATAAGTCCCTTGAGCATACCCGACTGACCTGCAAGCTCCTCGGAAGCCGCCGCGGACTCCTCTGCCGTTGCGGAGTTTGTCTGAACAACAGCGGAAATCTGCTCCACGCCTGTTGTTACCTGAATGATAGCCTCGGCAGCATTCTTGGAGGACTCGGCAATTTTGCCGTTTATCTTTGCGACTGCACCTGCCGACTCGGCAACAGTGTTCATCATCTCGGCGGTATCCGTCACAAGGCTGTTGCCCTTTTCTATCGCAGTAACCGTACCCTCAATGAGTGCAGTTGTGTTCTTTGCCGCCTCTGCGGATTTTCCCGCAAGGTTTCTTACCTCGTCGGCAACTACCGCAAAGCCCTTGCCTGCCGCACCTGCTCTTGCAGCCTCAACAGCCGCGTTAAGTGCAAGGATATTGGTCTGGAACGCGATATCCTCGATAGTCTTGATGATCTTCTGAGTTTCTGCGGAGGACGCGCTAATCTCGTTCATAGCTTCAACCAGCTCGTTCATTTTGCCGTTTGCCTCGCCGAGAGCCGCACCTGCAACGTCCGTCTTTTCCGCAGCGTCCGCAGCGTCACGGGCATTGGTGTTGACCATATCGGATATCATGCTGATAGTTGCGGAAAGCTCCTCAATGGAGGAAGCCTGCTCGGTAGCACCCTGGGAGAGGGACTGTGCGCCGCCGGAAACCTGCTCCGCGCCGGAAGCCACCTGGTCGGAAGCGTTGCTGATATTGGACATGGTATCGTTGATGCCCAACAGGAAATTATTCATAGAAGAAAGGATATTGCCGAATACGCCGACATAGTAGCCCTCGTTTCGGGATCTCACATCAAGGTTGCCCTTTGCAACGTTGTCAAGCATATAGTCGATATCTGTAACAACACACTTGGTATTCTCTGACAGATTTCTCATTGAGTCAGCAAGTCTGCCTATCTCGTCCTTTGAGGTGTATTCAATATTCGTGTCAAAGTTACCTGCCGCCATGCTGACAGCAGCTCTTTCAACATCCTTGACACCCTTGGCGATAAGCCGTGTGATGTATACCGCGAAAAGAACGCCTGCAACATTTGAACCAACACCAAGAACAGCGATAATTATTTGCGTAAGTCTTGTTCTTACTGTGCTTTGGGTAAAAATAGCCTCGCCGTCTTCGTTCTCATGCTGCTGTATCTTTTCTGTAATTGCAAGAACATCCTGAATTTCGGGGTAGATACTGTTTTTATAAATTTCAAATGGATCTTCCGTATTATCGTCAGACAGAACAACGCTTTCAAAGTTGTCCATAGCCGCTTCGACCCCTTGAACATCCTTGACAATAGTGTCGATATCCGCCATATCGCCGTCATATTTGCCTCTCATCTGTTCAATAATGCCGTAAATTTCAGCAATATTGCTTCTTGCATAGCCGAGACTCTGCTGCTTTTCGGCATTGTCGGACGAAGCGCTTGCATAAAGCATACTGCTTGTCACATCGTTGACCTTCAAATTAAGCTGATTTGCAAGCTGGACCTCGGTGTACGGCTCGTTGTAAAAGGTCTCAAGCATTCCGTTTACGGTATCAAACGCCGTGGTAGAAAAAATAATGATAATAGACATCAGCACAAGCACGGTGCCGAACGCCACGGTAAGCTTGACAGATAATTTCATATTTTTCACAGATATCATCCTTTCACCTGTTTTTGTCAAAATTATGTAAAAACACGTTCTGTTTTTACATATGATATGTATGAAAAAATTATACACTTTTCGAAGTAATTTGTCAATATTTCCATAATGTAAAAACCGACAAAAATTGCGCCGATTTTTCAGCACATAAGCGCTTTACGGAAATAGTGAAAATGCCGTAAATATGACGAAAAAGGGAAAAGTATATTGCCAAAGGGTAAAAAATATGGTATAATCAAGAAAGATTATTGGAAAGGACAGAGCGCCATGAACATAAAAAGACTTTCAGCCGCCGCTGCCGCAGCGCTGCTTGTGCTGACAATGACCTCCTGCAAGGGTTCGGGGGACAAGCTTGCCGTGGACGGTAAAAAGCTTTATATGAACGGAAGCTACTCCGAGGCGCTTGACAGCTTTCTTACCGCCGAGGATAGAGGTCTGAAGAATTTCAGGGAGCATGAGCTTTATAACTGCATCGGCAACTGCTATCTGAAGCTTGAGGACTACGAAAACGCTCTCGAATACCACAAAAAATGCGTGGATATAGCTCCCGAATATTTTGAGGGGCTTGTAAATCTGGGCATATCCTACCGCAAGAACGGCGACCGCGAAAAGGCTTTGGAGTGCTATCAAAAGGCGCTTGAGCTTGACCCCGAAAACGGGGATTCCGCGCCTTTGTATGTAAATCTCGGCTCACTCTATATTGAGTTTAACAAGCCTATTTCCGCGATAGAATATCTTGAAAAGGCAAAGGCTCTTTATAAGGAGGACAGCGCACAGAATGCGGATATTTATGCGTTTCTTTCCATTGCCTATGCTATGGCTTTAGAGCCGGAAAAGTCTGATTCGGCGTACACTAAGGCGGCGGAGCTGGGGTATCCTCATCTTGACGAGGTCAATGCACAGCTGGACAAGCTTGCTTCAAGGTAAATTTGCACCATTTTGGAGGTAATATGGAAAATTACAGCAGAAAATTTCTTATAAAAAGACCCGATGATACCGCTGACGGCGGAGATTATCGGGTAAAGCTTTTTGAAAACGAAAAAAGCGCCGCAATACTTGAAAGCGACGGGGATACCTTCGACTTTGAGGTAATTGCCGAGGTCACGGGCAACGAATTTTACAGCGAAAAGGCTGTTGCCGACAGGGGCGGACGGCTCCTCACCTTTGAGGTGGAAAGGCGGTGGCTTGTGAAAATTCCCGAAAGGCTGGGAGAGTTCGAGTCCCATTACATCGAGCAGGCGTATCTTGCTCCCGAAAAGGGTTTTCAGGGCAGGATACGCCGTCTTGACGACAGGTTCATCTACACCGAAAAGGCGCGGACGGGCAGCAGTATGACCCGTATCGAAAATGAAAAGGAGATAACCGAAGCCGAGTATAGGGAGCTTATGGGGCATGCCATATTAAATGTGATAAAAAAGCGCAGGCATATTATTCCATACGGAGGTCTGAAATTCGAGCTGGACGTGTTTGAAAACACCGTGGAAAGCGGCTACGGCATCATGGAGGCGGAGCTTAGCTGCGAAAGCGCTCGGGTCGATACCCCCGATTTTGTGGAAATCGTCCGCGAGGTCACCGAGGACGGCTATTACACCAACAGAAATTTTGCTTCAATGGATAAAATTAAGCTTCTGAAATGAACACAGCTATTGACATATACCGTGAAAAATGTTATAATTAAACGATAATTTGTGCCGCTGCTTGCGGCAAACAGGAGGTTAAATCGTGAGAAAGGCTAAAAAACCTGTTTTCTTTGTCGTTTTTCTGCTGATCCTGGCTTTTGCGGCTACCGTTTTCTTCGGCGTCAGCACCTATTACGGCGATATGAAGACAGTTTATGTCAAGGGCGTTGACAATATCCGCTTCGGTATAGACATAAAGGGCGGCGTTGATGTTACGTTCACTCCCCCCGAGGATATCGACGCCACAAACGCGCAGCTTGACGCTGCAAAGGAAGTTATTGTTCAGCGTATGATAAATCTGGGTATCACAGATTACGAAAGCTACATCGACTACAATAACGACCGCATCATCGTCCGTTTCCCTTGGAAAGAAGGAGAGGCAAACTTTGACCCCGAGGCTGCGGTAAAGGAGCTGGGCGAGACTGCCGAGCTGACATTCCGCGAGGGCTACGAGGTGGACGAGCTGGGCAAATATACGGGCGTTACCGCTGAAAATGTTATCCTTGTAGGCTCGGACGTTCAGGAGGCTTATGCCGCTTATACAAAGGACGATTCGGGTGCAATGGAATGGCTCGTAAGCCTTAACCTTACCGATGAGGGCGCAAAGAAATTTGCGGAGGCAACAGGCAGACTTTACCAGACCAGAGGCGTTATCTCCATCTGGATGGACGACACCTGCTTCTCCTACCCTACCGTTCAGTCGGCTATTACCGACGGCAGAGCTACAATTTCGGGCAACTTTGACGCAGAAAGCGCAAAGCAGCTTGCCGACAAGATAAATTCCGGTGCGCTTCCCTTTAAGCTTGTTACAGCAAGCTTTTCAACCATTTCTCCGAGCCTCGGTACGGGCGCTCTTGAGGCAATGGTAATTGCAGGTATCATCGCATTTATCTTTATCGCGGTGTTTATGATAGCTGTATACCGTCTCCCCGGTGCAGTTGCGGTAGTTGCGCTGTTCGGTCAGGTAGCGGGTACGCTGGCGTTCATTTCGGGCTATTTCGGCTTTATGAACGGCTCTATACTTACAATTCCCGGTATCGCAGGTATTATCCTTGCGGTTGGTATGGGCGTTGACGCAAACATCATCACCTCCGAGCGTATCAGAGAGGAGCTTGCTAACGGCAAGACCCTTGACGGCTCTATCGAATCGGGCTTCAAGCGCGCATTTTCCGCAATTCTCGACGGCAACGTAACAATGATCTTGGTTGCTATAATACTTATGGGTGCGTTCGGTACTCCCGACAGCATCTTCTCAAAGCTTCTTCACTTTGTATTCTTCATGTTCGGTCCGTCTACGGCAGGTACTATCTACTCCTTCGGCTTCACATTGCTGACGGGCGTTGTTCTCAACCTGTTCTTCGGCGTATTCTGCTCAAGACTTATGCTTGCTTCTCTTTCCAAGTTCAAGGCTTTGAGAAACCCCAAGCTTTACGGAGGAGGTGTAAGGCATGAATAAAAAATTCAACTTTGACTTTGTAGGTCACAAGAAAACATTCCTTATCATTTCTGCGGTCATGGTTGCAATTTCCATTCTTTCGACCTTTGTGTTCGGCGCAAACCTTGACATTCAGTTCAAGGGCGGTACGATCCTCACCTACGTTTACGACGGCGAGATCGATCAGGCGCAGTTTGAAAAGGACGCTTCCGAGGCGCTGGGCGGTCTGGGCGTGACCTCTACTGTTGGTGAGGACTTCTCCACAGGAAGAAACAACATTCAGCTTTCCCTTATTTCCAATTCGGGTCTTACCTCGGACAAGCAGTTTGCCCTTTCGGACGCTATCGAGGCAAAATATGCAGAAAACGCTATCGAGCTTATAGAGTCCTCGGACGTGTCTCCGTCCTCGGGTAAGGAATTCTTCCTCAAGTGTACGGTTGCGGTACTGCTTTCCTTTGTCGTTCTGGTAATCTATATCGCAATACGCTTCAAGAATATCGGCGGCTGGCTGGCTGGCGTATGCGCAATTGCGGCGCTGCTTCACGACTGTATTATCGTTTACGGAACATTTATCATCTGCGGAATGTCCATCAACGCTAACTTTATGGCAGTTGTACTGACAATTCTCGGTTACTCCATAAACAACACTATCGTAATTTACGACCGTATCCGTGAAAACGAGATACTTTACAGAAAGACCAAGACCCGCGACGAGATAGTAAACCTTAGCATAAATCAGTCTCTTACCCGTTCCATCAATACTTCGATAACCACTATCGTTGCTATGCTGGCGGTAACTATTGTTGCTGCGGTATACGGAGTGACATCGATCATTTCCTTCTCCCTTCCTATGATGGTCGGCATGATCGCAGGTACCTATTCTTCGGTATGCTTCACCTGTCCTCTCAGACTTGCACTTGAAGGTCTGCGCAAGGACGGCAAGGGCAAGAAAAAATCAAAGTAAGCTTCTGCGGCAGGACGGATACTATCCGCTCTGCTGCCGTTGTATTTTATTCGGTCAGTCCGCGGAGGGGTGATTTTCAGTGAAAGCAGGAGTATCAACATCGTGTTTGTATCCGAAAGAGCTTGAAAAGGCTTTCCGTACCCTTGCCGAGGACGGCGTTAAAACAACGGAAATTTTCGTTAATTCCCACTGTGAATTAAGCGGTCCGTATCTTGCGGAGATGCTTGCTGTCCAAAAGGAATACGGCGTCGACGTTGTGTCGGTACACCCGTTCACCTGCCCCATTGAGCCGCTGTTTTTTACGGAATATGAACGGCGGGTGCCCGATGTTATTGATTATCACAAGCGCTTTTTTGAGTATATGAACCGCTTTGGGGCAAGGTTTTTCGTGCTTCACGGCAACAAGCCCCAGAACCCCTGCCCCGAGGAAAGATACTTTGAACGGTTTCTGAAATTGCAGGACGCGGCGGAAAGCTTCGGCGTGTGCGTTGTGCAGGAAAACGTTCAGCGGTGTACGGGGCGTGACCTTGGATTTCTGGTGCGTATGAAAAATGCGCTGGGGGAAAAAGCGGCGTTCGTGCTTGACACAAAGCAGGCGCACCGTTCGGGCTATGACCCGAAAGAGCTTGTGCTGGCTCTCGGAAGCAGCATAAGGCACGTCCATTACTCCGACTTCGGGGAAAACGGCGACTGCCTCAAATTCGGCTTGGGAGATTACGACAACAGAGCGCTTTTTGAAGCGCTGAAAGCAAACGGATATAACGGCTGCCTTATTCTGGAGCTTTACAGAAACGGCTACGGGCAGGACAGCGAGCTTGCGGAAAACTGCCGCAGCTTGCAGGAATATCTTGATAAAAACGGATTTAATTAATATGGTATGGAGGTTATTGTTATGGCAGAAAAAAGCATGGACAAAATAGTTGCGCTTTGTAAGGGCAGAGGATACGTTTATCCCGGCTCGGAAATTTACGGCGGTCTTGCAAACACTTGGGACTACGGCCCTCTCGGCGTTCTCCTCAAGAACAACATCAAGAACGCGTGGCTGAAAAAGTTCGTTCAGGAATGCCCCTACAATGTGGGTCTGGACAGCGCTATACTTATGAATCCTCAGACATGGGTCGCTTCAGGTCACCTCGGCGGCTTCTCCGACCCCCTTATGGACTGCCGCGAGTGTAAGACGCGTCACCGTGCAGACCAGCTTATCGAGTCCCAGACAGGCACAAACCCCACAGGCTGGACAAACGACCAGATGAGCGAATTCATTGAAAATAACGATGTAAAGTGCCCCAACTGCGGAAAGAAGAACTTTACTCCTATCCGTCAGTTCAACCTTATGTTCAAGACCTTCCAGGGCGTTACCGAGGACTCAAAGGCTGAGCTTTATCTCCGTCCCGAGACCGCTCAGGGTATCTTTGTAAACTTTGCAAATATTCAGCGCACCACCCGTAAAAAGGTGCCTTTCGGCGTTGCACAGATAGGTAAGTCCTTCCGTAACGAAATTACCCCGGGCAACTTTATTTTCCGCGTTCGCGAGTTCGAGCAGATGGAGCTTGAGTTCTTCTGCAAGCCCGGTACAGACCTTGAATGGTTCCAATACTGGAGAGGCTACTGCCGCGACTTCCTTCTTAGCCTCGGCATCAAGGAGGAGCACCTCCGTCTCCGCGACCACTCCCCCGAGGAGCTTTGCTTCTACTCAAAGGCAACGACCGACTTCGAGTACCTCTTCCCCTTCGGCTGGGGCGAGCTTTGGGGCGTTGCGGACAGAACAGACTACGACCTTACACAGCACATCAAAACAAGCGGCAAGTCCCTTGAATACTTCGACCCCGAGACAAACGAGAAGTACGTTCCATACGTTATCGAGCCGTCTCTCGGCGTAGAAAGACTGTTCCTCTCCATTGTCTGCGAGGCGTATGACGAGGAGACTATCGGCGAGGGCGACGTCCGCACAGTTATGCACCTGCACCCTGCACTTGCACCTATCAAGGCTGCGGTACTTCCTCTTACAAAGAAGCTGAAGGACCAGGCTATGGAGGTTTACACCATGCTTTCCAAGCATTTCAGCGTGGATTACGACGAGGCAGGTCAGATAGGCAAGCGTTACCGCCGTCAGGACGAGATCGGTACGCCTTTCTGCATCACCTACGATTTCGATACTCTTGAAAAGGACGGCTGCGTGACCGTCCGCGACAGAGACACAATGGAGCAGGAAAGAGTCAAGATCGAAGAGCTGGTTGATTACCTCAGCAAGAAGCTTGAATTCTGATTTCATAAACATCAAATCCGCAGGACGGCTCGGACTGTTCTGCGGATTTTTTTACGGTACGGGTCTGTAATTCATTGACATTTGCGGCGGATTATTATATAATTTTATCATAATGTTTTATGGAGTAAAAATATGCTGAACGTTAATATAATTACTGTGGGCAAGCTGAAAGAGAGTTACCTTCGGGACGCCTGCGCGGAGTACGCCAAAAGGCTGGGTGCTTTTTGCAAGCTGAATATTACCGAGCTTGCCGAGAGCAGGCTGCCCGATAATCCGTCGGAAAAGGAAATAAAGGCGGCGCTTTCCGCCGAGGCAAAGGCCATGCTGCCGATACTAAACGGAAAAGATTGCTATAATATTACAATGTGTATAGAGGGAAAGCAGCTTTCTTCGGAGAAGCTTGCCGAGAAGATAGGCAAGATATCCGTTGACGGCAAAAGCGTGCTGAACATTGTTATCGGCAGCTCCTGCGGCATTGCCGAGGAGGTCAAGGCAATGTCCGATTTCAGGCTGTCAATGTCAGAGATGACCTTTCCCCACCAGCTTGCAAGAGTAATGGTGCTGGAGCAGATATACCGCGGCTTTCAGATTTTGAACGGCGGAAAATACCATAAATAGATCAGGAAAAAACGTACCCATTGAAAGAGGTTTTGCAAAATGATGACTATGCTTTATACGGTTGGCAATAAAATTTATGTCAACCTTACAAACCGCTGTCCCTGCGCGTGTACCTTTTGCATAAGACAGAACGGAGACGGCGCGTACGGCTCAGACAGCCTTTGGCTCGACCGTGAGCCGACTGCCGACGAGGTCATTTCCGAGTTTGGGAAGTACGATTTAAGCAGGTACACCGAGGTGGTTTTCTGCGGCTACGGCGAGCCTATGGAGCGTGCCGAGGACGTGGCTTTGATTGGAAAGCACATAAGGAAAAAGCTGGGCTTGCCCGTGCGGCTCAACACAAACGGTCTGGGGGACAAGATAAACGGCAGACCCACGGCTCAGCTGCTTGAGGGCGCGGTGGATATCGTTTCCATTTCCCTTAATCAGTGCAGCGCCGAAAAGTACAACGCGGTGACCCGTCCCAAATGGGAGGACGCTTTTGAGGCAATGCTGAAATTTGCGGAGGACTGCAAAAAATACGTGCCCAAGGTGATGTTCACGGTGGTGGACGTTATCCCCGAGGAGGACATCAAAGCTTGTCGGGAGCTGTCCGAAAGGCTGGGGATTGAGCTGAGGGTAAGGACATATGACAGCTGACCGTTGCAAAGTGAACGACCAAAATTTATTATAAAGGAGCAAACCGAAATGGCAAAGGAATTTTACGCAAGAAAAGCTATGCACAAGGGAATAGAGGCTGTTGAGCTGGCGGCAGGCGGCTATTATGCGATAGTTGCGCCGTCGCTGGGAAGCAACGTGCTTCGTTTCCGCGACAACGAAAAGGGCATGGAGATATTCCGTTACAGCGACGAGCTGACGATAAGCGAGTTTATGAATTCCCCCGAGATATGGGGTCTGCCTACGCTGTATCTGCCCAACCGTCTCGACAACGGCGTACTGCGGACCTCCGACGCGGAGTATCATTTCCCCGTAAACGAAAGCAGGTTCAAAAACCATCTTCACGGCTTTATCCACAAGCGCGCGCACAAGATAAAGGCTATGGGTACGGAGGGCGGCAGGGCGTATGTCACCACGTCCTTTACATATGACGAGAACGACTTTTTCTTCAACTGCTTCCCCGTAAAGTTCAGCGTGGAGATAACGATAGAGCTTTCCGAAAACGGCTTGAAGCACACTATTTCTCTGACCAACAAATCAAAGAAAATGCTGCCCGTTTCCATTGCTACACACACCACTATCAACGCTCCCTTTGTTGACGGCGGCAAGCAGGAAAATATCCGTTTGCAGGTTCCTGCGGTTAAGAAGCTTCAGTTCAACAAGAAAAGGTGGCTTCCCAACGGCAGACAGCTTGCCCTCAACGATTGGGATATGGAGTACGTCAACGGCACAAAATGCCCCGTTTTGCAGGACATCTGCAACGATATGTACACCGCAGGCGCGGTCAAGCTGGACGGAAAGGACTTCTATGGCTGCGTGATGACCGATACCGAAAGCGGCAAGAAGATTTGCTACGAGGTGGACGACAAATACAAATTCTGGATAGTATGGAACCACGAGGGCTTTATGAATTATTTCTGCCCCGAGCCGATGACCGCCCAGGTAAACGCGCCAAACCTTGATATGCCCAGAGAAAAAAGCGGCTACGAGGAGCTTGCGCCCAAGGAGACCTACACAGTTTCCCAGCGGTTCTTTACGAAATAAGGGGTACGCGCATGAAATTGATGTTTGCTTCGGATATCCACGGCTGCGCGCCAAGCTGTCAGCTTATGCTAAGGCGCTTTGACGAGGAAAAAGCGGAGAAGCTTTTCCTGCTGGGGGATATCCTTTACCACGGTCCGAGAAACGACCTGCCAGAGGGCTATGCGCCGAAAAAGGTCATTGCAATGCTTAACGAGCGCAAAAACGACCTGCTCTGCGTGAGGGGCAACTGCGATACCGAGGTGGACCAGATGGTGCTGGAGTTTCCGATAATGGCGGAGTATGCCCTGCTGTATCTTGAGGGCAGGACGGTTTTTGTTACCCACGGGCATAAGTTCAACACTGATAATCCTCCTGCGCTGAAAAACGGAGACGTTCTTCTCCACGGTCACACCCACGTTCAAGTCTTGGACGGCAGCAGGGGCTATGTTTACATGAACCCCGGCTCGGTATCCCTCCCAAAAGAGGGCAGGCAGAAAAGCTATATGATATACGAGGACGGCGTATTCACCGTGAAAAGCCTTGAAAACGGCAGCGCGGAGATGTCGTATTCCATAATATAGCGGCGCAATTTGTCACAATGCGGAGCGAATAGAATATTGTTACTGAATTGTCACTATTTGTCACTGTATTGTTCTCGATATTTCATTGACTTTAACCAAATTTAATGCTAAAATATGCTTAAAGAAATAGAGACAGCGCCGCACATTATGCGGTGTTTCCTAAAAGAAGGAGGAACTTATATGAAAAAAAGTTTTAGAACTCTGCTAAGTCTTTTTCTGGCAGTATTCATGGTCGCTTCGCTGATGTATATTCCCGCAAGCGCAGCAAGCGTATCGCTGAACAAGACGTCCGTGACCCTTACTCAAGGCTATCAGACGACTCTCAGCGTTAGCGGTGCTTCGTCATCTTCCGTAAAGTGGTCCACAGGCGATAAGTCAATCGCTACAGTATCCACAAAGGGTAAGGTAGTGGGCAAGGCTCCCGGCACCACATACATTTACGCAAAGGTCGGCTCGTCTACCCTTAAATGCAAGGTCAAGGTCGTTGCGGCAAAAATAACCGCAAGCACCTCAAGCATAACCTTTGACGAGGTTGGTCAGTCAAAGGTCGTTACAATGACAGTCAAGGGCTCACACAGCGGTCTTACCGTTGGTTCAACAAACAAAAAGGTCGCTTCCGCTTCATGGATCAGACCCGTTGAGTGGGACGGCAATAACATTGACATCAGAATTACCGCAAACGGCGTAGGTACTGCAAAAATCAAGGTTTACCTTAAAAAGTATCCTTCTACCTGCTACAAGTACATAACCGTAAATGTAGAGGGCGATGATATGGTCATCATGCCTTATACATCTCAGGTAAATGTAAATGCAAACGACAGCTACAGCCTTCAGGTATATTCCTCCGATATCAATAATCTGGAATATTCCGTTTCCGACTCAAGAGTGATAAACGTTACACGTTCGAAGGTTTCGGGCAACTACGCAACATACACTGTAAAGGGTATCTCGGCAGGTATGGCTTCTATCAAGTTCTACGACAAGAACGATACCTCAAACAGCACTACCGTTTATGTTACGGTAACAGGTCAGGTTGCAAAGTACTATGAGATGTATACCCAGATCCCCACTAAGCTTCTTGCAACCGATGAGATCATCAAGATCGAAGTAAACTCCTACACAAACTACTATATGCTTGTCCCCGCAAACTATGACTCGGCATATACCAACACCCTCATTGCAAAGAAGCTGAACAAGTACTCCTACTATACCGTTTACAGCGAAATTCCTTCAAGGATCGCTTCAACGGATACTTATGAAGTATTTACCTACTACGGAACCAAATACAGCTACGGCACAAGATATGTTCTTCTCCCTGCAAACTATGACAAGGTCAAGTACGATACAATCACAGCAAAATATAACGGCTCATTTGAATATTACAAAATTTACAGCGAGACCCCCAATAAGACCGACACATGGGATTATGTAAAGACCTGGACGATCATTGACCCGTCCACCGGCAGAACCATAACGAGATATATGCTTGTTCCGTACAACTTTGACTCTCAAAAGGTCGACAATATTATTGCAGAAGATCAGAACAACAACAACGCTTATTCTTACTACGTTACCTACACAACACGTCCTACCGTAACAAACGCTTCCGATATGAGGATCGCTTGGGCAAGCGGCAGCACATACAAGTATATGGTTATTCCCAAGACCGGCTACGACGCTGTTAAGGTAAACGACATCATTCAGAAGGATACGGGAGTTTACGAATACAACGTAATGTACTCCACCTCTCCTACTGCCGACACAACCAAGAATGAAGCTGTTGACTGCACCTACATCGGCGGCAGAATGGTATATGTTCTTTATGTAAACAACACCAACGCTTCGGCAAACCTTGACGCTGCATACAAGGGCGCACTTGCAGACGGCATAAAGTAAACCCTATTGCATAACAAAAGAGGATATCTTCGGATATCCTCTTTTTGGTTTATCTGTAAAAATAACGGGACGGGAGACCCGTCCCCTACAATGAGATGGTGTTTTTATCCACTTTGTAGGGGCGGATATTATCCGCCCGATATCGAAAAAATAATTTTTTCAGATTAACCATAAAATTAACGGGCGGCTGATAGCCGCCCCTACATTGGAATGATGTTTTATCCATTTTGCATGGGCGGATATTATCCGCCCAATATTTTTTGGTTTATTCGGTAAGATTTCCCCTTAGGGTCATCAGAAGCTTTTTTTCCCGTCGTGACACCTGCACCTGGGTCATGCCCAGTTCACGGGCGGTCTTGGTCTGGGTCATGTCCTTGAAGTAACGGCAGTATATCAGCCTGCGGTCGGTCTCGTCAAGGGACTGCAATGCCTGCCGCAGAGAGAGTATATCCACAAGCTCCAAATCGGGAGCAGGCGTGGAAATATCCGTCTGTCCCCCGTCCTCGCCGTCGGAATTGTCCGTAAGGGACACCGCAGGCATTCCTGCCGCAATTGCCTCGGACACGCTCTCGCAGCTTGCCCCCGTGATATCCGCAAGCTCGGATATGGTGGGCTCACGCCCGTTTTCAAGGCAGAAGCGCTCCTTTGCACGGGAAAGCTTCAAGCTAAGCTCTCTTACAGAGCGGCTGACCTTTATAGAGCCGCCGTCACGGAAAAGCCGCTTTATTTCCCCCAAAATCACGGGCACGGCATAGGTGGAAAACTTCACGCCCCGCTCCGTATCAAAGGCTGCCGCCGCCTTTACAAGACCGATGCAGCCTGCGCCGTAAAGGTCGTCGTATTCTATTCCCCTGCCGCGGAAACGGTTTGCGCACAAATGCACAAGCCCAAGGTTTTCCTCGGCAAGCTTGTTTTCTTTAAGCGTATTCAAAGCAGGCATATCCTTTCTGCGGTATTGCCGCCTAAACTTATGTATCCGCCTTGTCCGAAAGTATCTTCCTTGTCATGGTAACGGAGGTGCCGCTGCCCTCTTTGCTTCGGACGGTGACCTTGTCCATAAAGCTTTCCATGACCGCAAAGCCCAGACCTGCCCGTTCCTCTTCGGGGGCGGAGGTATAAAGCGGCTCCATAGCCTGCTTTATGTCGGGTATTCCGCAGCCGCGGTCGCGCACTTTTATGTACAGCACGTTGTTATCCAGAATACGCATAACAAGCTCGATATTGCCTGTCCTGCCGCGGTAGGCGTGAACGATACAGTTTGTGACCGCCTCGGAGACGGCAGTTTTTATCTCCCCTATCTCGTTTACGGAGGGGTCAAGCTGTGCGGAGAAAGCGGTCACCGCGGTACGGGCAAGGGCTTCGTTGCGGCTCTTGCAGGGAAACGACATTTTTACTTCGTTTAGAATATTCACTCTGACCATCCTTTGCTATTTGATTACCGCAAGCCTGTCAAGACCTGCAAGGCGCATGACCTTTTTTATCTGGTTTCCCGTGTTTTCGATGATAATGCTTCCGCCCCAGGGTTTCAGCATTTTATAGCGCCCCATAACAAGTCCTATCCCGGAGCTGTCCATAAAGGTCACGCCGTCAAAATCCAGAATAAGGGTTGCAGGCTTTAGGCGGTCTATGGCAAGGTCAATATCGGTGCGAAGCTCCTTGGCGGTATGGTGGTCTATCTCCCCCGAAAGACGGGCAATGACCGTGTTTTCCTCGGTATCAATGATAACGGGCATTTTCTCACTTCCTTTTTATGGTACTAATTTATTTTATAACAACTCATATGTTAAAATTTGTCATAATTCGTTGAGCAAAAAAATAAAGCGTGAGCCGCTTTGGTTGGCCCACGCTTTTGTGTATGCAATATCAGTTAAACAATTTGTAAAGCTCTTCAAAATTGGTGTAGTTGTACTCGTTTCCTTTGTATGTAACGGTGAGGGCGTCACAATCAAAGAACGCACCTGATTCAACAGTTGCAACTCCATCGGGGATATTTAAATTTCTTAATTTCGTACATTCATCAAATGCCCCACCTTTAATAATTGCAACACTTTCCGGTATATTTATATCCTTAAGATTGATGCAACTATCAAATGCGTTGTAACTAATAGTTGTTATGCTATTGGGAAGTGTTATGCTTTCAAGGCTTTTGCAATCAGCAAATGCCCATTCTTCTATGGTTGTAACACTGTCGGGAATAGTTACGCTTTTAAGATTGTCACATCTTTCAAATGTGCTGCCGCTAATCATTGTAACACCATTGGAAAACGTTACGCTTTCAAGTTTGTAACAGCAGCGGAATATGCGGTTTTCAATTGTTGTAACACTATCAGGAATAGTTACGCTTGTAAGACTTTTACAGCTTTCAAATGCTGCCTCACCAATAAATGTTACACTATTAGGTATAGTTATTCTTTCAAGACTTTCACACTCCCAGAACGCAAATTTGCTGATTTCTGTAACACTATTGGGTATGGAAACTTCAACAAGATTAGAACAGCCGTAAAATGCTTTTTCACCTATAACAGTAAAACTATCGGGTATTTCAACATGTGTAATGTTATTATTATCTAACATAAATGCTTTAACAGGGTCGCCCTCAATTTCCGTGGGTATACGTATAGCTTTATCGCTACCATTATATTTTGTAATTATTGCACCCTTAATCGCCGCATCATACTGATACTCAAAATCCTCCACAGCAGGCTCAACGTACTCAATTGCAGGCTCGGCAGTTGTGGTTTCCTCAGTTGTGGTTTCGGGAGCGGTAGTCTCCTCGGCGGTTGTTTCCTCCGCTGTCGTTTCTTCGGACTTTTCTTCCTTTTCGGTTTCCGCAGCGACCGTCGTCTGCTCCTGCGCCGTTTCGGGCAGAGCCGCCGAAGCGTCATCTGTTTTTGCACCGCAGGCTGTCATTGATATTGACATTACAGCCGCAAGCGCGATCACCAATGCTCTTGTTTTTTTCATGTCTTTTACTCTCCTTGATAAATAAAAAGTGCGCAGCCGAAGCCACGCACCGAAAAATGCATAACTCCGATTGCTGCGACACAACTTCCGAACGCAAGAATAAAGTACACGGAAAATAGAGTATACACTTTTACCGATAGTAAAAGTGTATACTTTACCCTTGCTTATTATTCAATTGTGCCGCATTTTTATTATACCACATATCAAAAAAATATGCAACAAAAAAATAAAAACCACTTTCGGCGCGAAGCCAAAAGTGGTTTTTTAACATTACATACCTGTAAGACCCGAACGGGCAATACCCTCTGTGAAGTACTTCTGCAAGCAGACATACAAAATGAGGATAGGTGTGATCGAGATAAGACACGCCGCTTCCATCCATACGATGATCTCACGGGTGTTTACCTGTGCGTTTGCGTCGCCGAAAATAAGCACCTTGATGTTTGTGCTGAGGTTTTTCAGCGTAAGCGCGATGGTCTCGTTTTCAGTAAAGAACGAGGTACTTACATAGTAGTCGTTCCAGTACCAAACTACCGAGAAAAGGAATACCGTCAGGAATGTTGAGCCTGCGTTGGGCACCATTACTCTTACAAAGGTCGTGAACGGCGAGCATCCGTCAAGTGCAGCAGCGTCCTCAAGCTCCTTGGGCAAGCCGCGGAAGGACTGTCTGAACAGGAAGATGAACAGACCTGCACGCAGACCGTTTGCAGTAAGCGCCGGCAGATACATTGTTACCGCTGTATTGATAAGGTTGATATACTTGCCTGTAATTGCGTTATAAACCCAGAAGGGGTTGAAGTAACGGAAGAACATATACTGCGGGATAAGGATGATCTGCGGCGGAACAAGGATCATCATGATAACTACAAAGAACAGTATCTTTTTGCCCTTGAACTGATAACGTGCAAAACCGTAGCCCGTGATCGCACAGGTCGCAACCTGTACAAGCGAACAGCCTATATTAAGCACCAGCGTGTTGCTGAGGGTCTTGCCGAAATTCATTGCCTTGATAACCTGCTTGAGGTTTGACAGGGTAAGATGCTTCGGTATCCACATTATTGTGGGGTCGTTCATGTCGGAGCTGGGACGGAATGCGGTGGATATCATGAAGATAAGGGGGTAAAGAATGATGAAGCACAGACCGAATACTATCAGTCCTCTGAATATAGGCCATACAGCCTCCATAAACTGCTTACGCTTCAGATATCTCTGCTCTTCGGGGGTAAGGCATTCAAGTCTTTTCTTGAAGCGCTCTCTTTTCTCCCTGCGCGTCAGCTTTACCTCGCTGAGAGTAGCCTCTGCTTCTTTTTTAGCTTTTCTTTTTGTTAATGCGCTCATTTACCCACCTCCTTAATCATCGTACCAGACGAGCTTGTTCATGATCGCGAATATAATTCCCAGCGCCAAGAGAATGATGCCGAAGTAGCTCCACGCCATTGCAGCGGAGTAACCGTACTTCCATTCGCTCTGTACGCTCAGGAGACGCTCCATGACCTGGTTCGTCGGGTCGGTAAATGCGTCGATAACCGTATAAACGATGTTTACGAGGATCATAGGGGAAATGTAGGGAAGGGTGATCTTCCAGAAGAATTCCCATGCTGTTGCGCCCTCGATAGCGGCAGCTTCCTTTGCGGAAGTAGGGATACCCTGCAAAGCGGAAAGGAAGATGATGATCTGGATACCGCACTTCCAAACAAGGTTAAGGATATCCGATGTGATCTCTGTCAGAAGCTCGGTAAACTTTGTTCCGAAGCCGTAAATACCGATAAACTCAAGAAGCTGGTCAACCATGTCCGCCTCGAACATTGTGGAGAACTGTGCAGCCTCGCTGTTGCCGCCCGTCTGAAGGTCGCCGGTGATAATGGCGTAAACAGGTCCGGTAGCAACGATAACCGGCAGGAAGAATACCGCTCTTGCGAAGGTCCTTCCGCGGAATTTCTGGTTGATTACGATAGCAACAAACAGTGAGAATACTACGATAACGGGAAGGTTAAGCGCCATATCCTTCAAAGCCTCAACGAGGTATTTTCTGAAGGACGGGTCTTTCATAAATGCGTCCTTATAATTAAGGAAGATATTGCTTTTCTGTGTTCCGTCGCTGAGGGTCTCCATCAGCGGCTTGATATCAAGGTAACCTGTTTCGGGAGTTACCGTGTGGAACGAATAGTAGAAGGACTGAAGCAGCGGAACGATAAAGAACATCAGCGCTCCCACAAACCAGAGGGCGATAAAACCGTAACCGTAAAGACCTTTTTTCTTTTCATAGGACATATGAAGTCTTTTCATCAGCCGATTACCTCCTCTCCGATATAGTCATAAATGCTGATTACATTTCCGTTCTTTGTAACTGTCTTGTCCTTCAGGTTTACAAGGGTCTTTGTGCCGTTAGCGTAAACCGTTTCGATCTCAGTATCGGAAATGATGTTATACTCCGTGATCTCAACGCCTGCAAGATCGGAAAGCACGGCGTTTGCAAACTTGTAGCAGCCTGCCGCGTCCTCGAGCCAGTAGGTGTAATCCGCATAGTAAAGCGTGTCATAGCGTGTATCCTTAAGCTCGCTTGCTTTTTCAGCAACAAAGTCAAATCTGAGATTTGTGCCGCTTGCAATTGCTCTGAGCACAAGATCTGCGATCTGAGCGTCGCCGTTTATCGCTGTTGTGGAAACAGGCTTGAGACCGCTCATAACAAGCTGGTAGAACGGTATCTCCTGGTCGAACACGTCAAACTTGCTGGAGTTGAGCGGAACATCGGAAACGTGGTCTACATATTTAAGGGTGTATGCGTTTGCACCGTCTGCAAGGATAGAGCCAACGGAGCTCTGGAGGTTTTCCATGTAACCGCGGAGATTATCCTTGAACATTTCTCTTGAAACGGACTTTTTGCCGTAATCGCCGTAGATAGCGGTAGTTGCGCTGCCTACGCAGATAGTGTCAAGACCGCGGCTGCTGTAGCTCTTTGAAAGGCTTTCAAACATCTTTGCATATTTTCTCGGGCTGAGCAAAGACATAGCGTCGTAGAACTTGTTTTCAACGCCGTGTGCAAGGTCGTACTCTATCTGTCTGGAGTATGCGTTTGAAACTCTTATCGCGGTATCGGTCATTGTGAAGTAACCGTTGCCCGACTTGAAGGTAAGGTTATCAACCGCAGGGTAGATGGTTATGTCGTTTGCGTCCGCATAATCCATCAGTGCGTTGAAGTCCTTTTTGCCGCCCAGAAGGGACGAAGGCTTTGCAGCGTCGGCAACCTTTTCCTTGATGTCTGCGGTCGTCCACTGGTTGTACTGAACAACCATGTTTTCAACGCCCAGACCCTTAAGCTGCTCAAGGATGCTCTTCGCGTCCTTAAAGCTTGTGGTAAGGTGCTGCATTGTAACGGGGATACCCAGAACAGGCTCGGTTTTCAGCGTTGCGCCGTAGAAATCAACGTAAAGAGCGTTGGTATCAACAGCCTCGGACTTTGTAACGCCCTGCTCCTTTTTGAGGTACTCTCTGTATTTTCCCGCAATGTCAACATAGTCAACATCGGACTTATCCTCGTTTGAAACGGGGTAATATCTTACCTCTATCTCGGGAACAAGAATTCCGCGCTTTTCAAAAACCTTGAGGGGGTTAGCCTCGCCGCCCATGAGGTATTCGTCGGAGGTCCTTATCTCAAAGTCGAAGTAGCAGGCATTGAAGCTTGTATTCTTCTGACCTGCAACGTAAGCGTTGATAGTAGCGCAGGTGTCGCCCTTGTCGGCAACGACCATCATGCCGCTGTTGCCCTTGACAATACCGAACATAGGCAAGTAAACCTGACGTGTCACGGTAGATTTTGTCGTGTCAACGGGAGTGAGATCCTCGCCATAGACCTTGCCCTGATAGATCTTGTAGCCGGCTTTGTTGTTGTTGAAGTTGATTATCGCGCCGCTTCCGTCGGGAATAACGAAATAACCCTCCTCGTCCATCTGAGCCGCACCGAAAGTCGTCAGAAATGCAAGCTCGGTAGCGATCTTGTCGTAATTTTTCTCCTCGATCTCAGATGTGTCAACGTGCAGGCTGAGGTAATCATCGTTAAGCTTATATGTAACGGGGATCTTGATCTCGGCACTGTTAAAGTCGTAGGTTACCTCAAGACCGTCAGAGGTAGCTTTCATTTTAGCCTTGCTCTTAGCCTTGCTGTTGTTTGTTGTTGTACGTCTCTTCGACGGCTCGCCGAAGATAAGCGCCATACCGGATTTAAGCTCCTGCTTCTGAGCGCTCTTACCTGCGGAAGCGTCGGCATTGATAGGATTGGACCACCAGATCTTGCCGGTGTTCTTGTCAACGAGAGCAAAGGTAACTTCCTTTTTGTTGTAATACAGAGCCATCTTGTCGTTTTCGACAGCCAGCTCCATTTCAGCCATTGCCTGCTCCTCGGTCACAAGAGGCTCATCGCTTTCCATATCGTAGTCCGATACGGATATAGCATCGCTTTCATCGCCTGTTTCGGCAGCTGCCTCGGCAGCAGGCTCGGCGTCGGAGCTTGCGGGAAATGCACACATAGGTATCATCATCGCCGCACAGCAGACGCAGGCAAGAAGCTTTTTCATATTTTTATGCATTCGATATTTCACCACTTTTCGTTTTTAGTATTAAACTCTGAATCTGTAAGAAAGCTCGGTATAAATGGAAAGAATGAAGATGATGACCTGCTGGAACAGCGTAAGAAGAAGTACGAGCAGGAAGAGCATCGCGATCATTGCAACTACTGTCAGGAGCATAAGCGCGATCGTCTTTCCGAAGGAGAACTGGTGTACCGCCTTTATTCCCGATATCAGAAGGACGAAGCTCCAGCACAGACCGATTATCTCAACGGACTGAATGAAAACATACTCGTCTCTGATAAGGAAGTGGGACATTACCGTACCGATCAGATAGCCTGAAATGTACGGAACCAGCGCGTAGGCGGAATTGATGAAAATATTTTTCATCGTTCCCTCGCCGTCAAACAGCGTACACATCGCCCAGTTTGCAACGACCCATGTTATAAACAAGATGAAGCTCTTGAAAATGTAAGGCACGATGTTAAAAATTTTGTCATAATCAGAGTAATACTGAAAACCGTAAAGTCTGCTGTATGCGATCTGCTGAACAAAAAGCAGGCATACGATAGCAAATGCGATCTTCATTGAACCGCCTTTTTTCCAGCGGAGATCCTCGAAGCCCTCAAAGGGGTGAAGGATAACGTGTTTAACAAATTGACCCTTTGTCAGATCCAGCATATCACACACCGCCCTTTCTGCGTTTCTCCCACGGATAAACGATCTTGCCGCGCTTGCGGAGCTGTTTGTACACGGTAAGGAGAATTATAAGCGCAACAATTACAATAATACAAGTCATATAGTTTTCCTTGAGCCACTGGTCGCGGTAGCCCTCAAAGGCTCTGTTGTATCTTCCGCGGCTGATGGAAATTTCGAAGTATTCCATAGCTTCCTTGTATTCGTACTTGTTGTAAAGCGCGTTGCCTATGCCTATGTATGCACGGCGGTAGTTTCCGTCATATTTGAGGACATTGCGCCAAGGCTCCAGAGATTCCTCGTAAAGACCGTCGTTGTAGAGGTTTGCCGCCTCGGTAACGATCTCGCCGAAAACAGTTCTTGTAAATATCGTGATGTTGTTTTTTCTGGAGTCGAGAACATAAAGCTTGTTGTCATAGCTTTCGATTGCCGCAGCTGAACGGAAAAGACCAAGCTGGTCGCCCGTGCCGCCCATAATGAACATCAGCCAGCATTCCTTGTCGTACTGGAAAATACGTCCGTGCTGGAAGTCCAGAATGTTCAGCTCGCCGCTGGGACCGATGTCGATATCGGTAAGGCTTGAACGCTTGGAATAGATCGAATAGTACGTAGGCGGCATATCGCCGAAGGTCATATCCGAAACGCCCAGCGAGTCAAGAATGTTGTCGCCTCTGGGGTTAAGCTTCTTCACAAGGTCGGTATTGATCTCCTGTGAGTCGGTAACAGTAAAGATAAAGCCGTCATCGTCGATATCAAAGTTTGAGAAGCCGATAGGAGTCTGCTTTGCCTGACGCTCACGCTGCGCCTCGGTGGAGATCAAGTTCCAGAAAGCGTTTGCAAGAACTTCGGCAGTCTGCTGAACGCGGTTTGCACCGTAAAATCCAAGGAACTCTCCGTCAGCGTTATACATTACCGCACCCTTTGTAACGGACTTGATAACAACGTAAACATTTCCCGCCTTATCAACAAGCACCTTGCTTGGCTGGTAGGTAAGTCCCTGGTCGTAAAGCTCGCTTTCGGGCTTTGTAAAGATCCTGTCAACGTTGCCGTCGGTATCGGATTTCAGAACGCGGTCGTTTTCGGTATCGCAGATGTAAACAAGTCCTGTGTACTGATCCACGAAAACGCCCGTAGGCTTTTTGAGCGTAAGAGTTTCACCGTTATAGTTAAACTCTTTCAGCTCCTTCTTGAAGTTAAAATCAAGATCGGTAATAACAATTCTGTTGTTTCCCTTATCAGCTATATACATAAGGTTGTCGTGGGAAATGAACAGGTCGGCAGGCTCATAGAAGTTGCCGCAGCCAATCATTTCTCCGTCAACATATTTTTCGGCGGTGTAGCCCACCTGTGAAGCGACGGGGTCGCCCCATCTGTCATAGCTGTAAGGGTCATATGTTTCCAGCGCGGATACGTTTGCGGTCAGAGCCGTAACGGAAACAGCCGCGGCTGAAATTATTGAAATAAGCTTTTTCAAGCCTGACATATTATCCCTCCATAAATCAATTTAAGCAGCAATCGCAGCCGGACATCCTGCACTTCGGCAAAACATACGGAGCGCGTGCCGTGTAAGTTCCGAGCATATCCTCCGCACCAAAGTGCGCGGACAAGCTTTAGTCTTTCATTCCGGCATGAGCCATCGTTTCCATAACGTTGCTCTGCGCAGCAATGAAGATTGCCAGCGGCGGGATCATCAGGACTACTGCCGAAGCGGCAATTGCGCCCTGTCTTGCAAGACCCGCGGCAGCAATCTGCTGTACTACGGTAGGAATGGTTTTCAACGCCTCGTCGTATACAAGCGAACCGCCGTTTGCGTTCCAAGCCGCCTGGAACTCGAAGATGATAATAGTCATAACAGCAGGCTTTGAGTTGGGGATAACGATGCCCCAGCAGATACGCATAAGACCTGCGCCGTCCACCTTAGCCGCCTCGATCATTGCGTCGGGGATCTGGCTCACGCTCTGTATCATAAGGTAAAGACCCATTGACGAGCCGATAAGCGGACAGATAAGCGCTGCATATGTGTTGATCATGCCCAATTTAGCCATTACCATGTACTGCATGATGTATGTTACCTGGCTGTTGAACAAAAGGGCGATAACGATGATCTTGTTAAGCGCTTTTGCACCGGGGAACTTGCACTTTGAAAGCACAAAGCCGGCTGTGCAGGCAAAAAGCACATGGAGAACGGTTGCGGCAACAGTAACGAAAATACTGTTGAACACGTTTCTCGAGAACGGTACCCATGAGTTGTTTGCAACAACGAAAAGGTCCTTAAAGTTGTCGAAGGTCGGGTCCATCGCATAAAGACGCGGCGGCATGATGAAGATCTCATTTACCGGCTTTACAGATGTAATAACAGCGACATAAATAGGAAGGAGCATGAATGCGCCCAGCAGCGTAAGGAAAAGGAAAATGCCAATATCGTTTTTCCAGCTCTTGCCTACCTGCTTGTTGGTACCCTTTGAGCGCTCCATTTTTCTGTGTTCTTTTTCACGCCTTTTTCTCAGAGCCTCAAGAGCAGCCGCATTTTCAGCCTCCTGCTGCGCCTTGATCTGAGAGGGCTTTAATTCTTTTTTAGCCATTATCTAATCCTCACCTCGTTTCTCAGTTCATATACTTGCCAAGCAGCTTGCCCACCAGGTTGTTGCATATAAGCATTACAAGGAACAAAACGAAGCATATTGCAGATGAATAGCCCATTTCGAAACGTACCCAACCGTAGTCGAATGCGTGGGTCATGATCGTATGTACCTTATAGTCTGTGGAGGGGAAGCCTGCCAGGCTTCGTCCAACGATATCAACTGTGAACGCGGAAACGATCTGCATTACAGCAGCAAACATGAGCTGAGGACCCATTGAAGGGATAGTGATGTAAATAAGCTCCTGCCATCTGTTGCTGATACCCTCGATAGCGCCTGCCTCATACATCGCCTTGTCGATACCCTGGAAGCCTGCACGCATTGCAAGGAAGCCTGCGCCCATGGATACCCAGAGCTGAACTACGATAACGCAGGGGAGAACATAGTTAGCGTCGGTAAGCCACTGAATAGCGGAAGTGGTGATGCCAAGCTCGCTGAGCATAGCGTTCAGGTAGCCGTATGTATCGCCCGAGAAGATGAGCTGCCATACGAAGTAGATGTTGCCCGCCATTGAGGGAGCGTAGAAAATAAGGGTAAATACTGTTTTGAGTACGGGGTGAAGCTCGTTGATAAGCCACGCAAGGAAAAAGCTGAGGGCGTAGCTGAGAGGTCCCGTAAAGATCGCGAAAATAAGCGTGGTTCTGATAGAGCCGATGAACACGTCGTCTTCCAGAAACATTGTGTAGAAGTTCTGCAAGCCGACAAATTTCGGCGGAAAGTGCGCCATATCGAAATCTGTAAAACCGATAGGCAGCGACATACATACGGGGATTACCGTAAACATGATGAAAAATACCATAAAAGGAAGCAGCATCAGGTAGCACATCTTGTTCCTTTTCATCTCATGCCATGTGTAGCCCCATTTTTCCTTAAAGGACATTTTGCGTTCGCTGGGAAGCAGAATTTCCTTTTTCTGAGTTTCAGCAGCCAAAGGTTGACCCTCCATTCTTAATCTTCTTCATCAAGACCGAGATTTTCTCGTTTTCTTGTAATTTCTCTGTTGATGTCGATGTTGTACCAGCGCAGGGTTTCACGCGCGTTTTCCTTGTCGTTTACAACAGAGCGGAATGCGTTCATAATACTTCTCGTTACAACGTAAGCGGAAGGAACGATAGGAATTTCCTCAAGCTGATCCATCTGACCAAGTATCTTTTCCATATCCTTGTTAGACCAGTTAAGCTGCTTGAGAGCCTCCACATTTGCACAGTCGAAGCGGCCGAGAGGACCCATAACGCCCTCAACGTTCTGACCGTATTCAACCATTGTTTCCGTGTCTGTAAACCACTTGATGAATTCCCAAGCCGCTTCGGGATTGTCGCAGCTTGAAAGGATAATTGCGCCTGCTCCGTTGGAGTTTGCTGCATTGGAGATAGTGCCGTCCTCGCGTACGGTGCCGGGAACAGCGCAGAAATCCCACAGACCCTTTATCTCGGGAGCCGCAACGTTAAGCTGGTTGTAGAATGTGCAGTAGTTCTGAATAACGATAGGAGCCTCACCTGTTCTGAAACGTGTGAATGCGTCGTATGTCTGGTCGAACTTATAGATGTTGTAGAAGTCTGTCCACTTTGCAAAAGCGTCAACAGCCGTCTGGGAATCGAAGGTCGTAGCAGTCTGCTCCTCGTTGTAGTAATTCGTACCCGACTGGAGCATAAGCAGAGCAAATGTGTGACCCGATTCAGTTGCGGGAGAAATAGATACGCCGTTTACAACACCGGGAAGAATAAGACCGGGCTGCATATACTTTCTCTGGATAGCAGGGAGCATATCAATAAGTTCGTCCCATGTCTTGGGAGGTTCGGTAATGCCTATCTGAGCAAGGGTGTCCTTACGGTAGAACATCATAGGGAAGCTCTGATTGATAGGAACGCCGTATACCTTTTCGTCAAATGTATAGGGAACCATAGCGTTTCTCTGGAATCTTGCCTTGACCTCGTCAAAGCCCTCCATATCGTTAAGAGGAACAACAAGGTCACGGACAGCAAGGTTTACAGGGAATTCGCCGCCGATAAAGAGAGCCGCGTCGGGACCCTTGCCCGCGAGAACAGCCTCCATGATACCGCCCTGTACAAGGTTGACCGAAACGGGAACATCATGTGAAGTGTTGTATTCGGAGTCTGTAAGCTGTTTGATAACGTTTGCCTGGTCACGTCCGAGGGATACCCAGACATTAATGGATTCGCCTTCGATGTCGGAAAGCACGGTGTAGTCCTCAAAGAATGAGTTGATGAAGCCCTTGAAGCCGAAAGCCATGCTCTTGCCTATCTTAGACTTAACGGAAGTAAACTTGCCGTCAGCGGGAACAAGCTCAATAAAGTCAATTTCCAGGGGCTGCTGACGGTACTGTCTCATCCAAGTTGAAACAGACGCAACATTATCCTTGATAGAGTTGTTGGAGATCATATCGGGGATCTTGTTGGGCTTTTCAACGCACTTGTCAAGAACAGTAGCAAGTCTCTCCAGCGCGGCAGCCTCGGTACCCTTCTGATTTGCGAGGGACTCGATATTTGCCTCCTCGGCAAGGAGCTGACCGGAAAGGTTTGTGAATACTGTAAGGATTTCGGGTATTTCCTTATGAATAAAGTAGTCTGTGTACTTATCGGGAGAAGGACCCGTTATCATAAGGATCTGCATATAATACTGGTTAGCGGTATAAACAATGTTGTCAAGGCGGCGCATGGATTCACCGATCTCGCCGGGGATACACTCGAGGGTAAGCTCGTGCTTGCCGGCGTCGAGGTAAACGTAAGCGGGGTCGCCGTTATCGTCCTCGGGAACGACCATTATCCAGTCGTCGTCGTAATAGAACTTGATCTGTTCGAACTTATCGTTGGGCACCTCGCCGTCGATATAGAGGCGGCGGTTGGTGTAAAGACCGCGAAGCTCGTTCTGGCGCGCCTTGATGCCGACCTTATAGTAGCCTGCAACAGCAACGTCCATTTCCCAAGTTATCGCCTGTCCTGCGGTATGCCAAGTACCGTCGCCCACCGTGTTATAACGCTGCTTGGAAGGGTGGGACGGCTCGGTAAGGTAAGAGCCTCTGTCATATGTAGGGAACAGGGTCTGGGAATTTGTGTAAGCATAATGCTCGCCCTGAACCTTGATAGGCTCAGCGCCGGAATTCTTGGCAAGCTCAGCGTCGGAGGGCTTCACATAAGCCTCGGGAGCAGGCTTGTTGCAGAATTTTGCATATTCGATAGCAACGGAAGCGCGCTCGGAGTCGAAGGAAATGGTATGCTCGCCCTTTTCGAGGTAGAAATAAAGCGGCTCATTAAACAGACCGTCAACATCTACAACAGTAGTTGTGACCCACTTGGGCGCCTGGATCTGGGGAGGGCGCACCTCATTATCCTTGGAGTCGGTGCTTATGGGATAAGCGCTGGTCCAGATGTGGGGCAGAGTGACACGGGTAGCGGTGTCGTAGGGAGACTCGCCGTCGATGAGGACGGAGAACTCGGTAGTAGTCGCGCCTTCCGCGAGGGGATAGTATCCCACCTCAAGCTGGTAAGCGCCCGACTCGGGAACGTCCACGCTGAAATCAACGCAGCCTTCCTCATTGGACCAAACTATAACATTGTCTTTGCCCTCGAAGGTTGTCACTTCGACCTTGGCGCCATTTTTGGCGGAGGAATAATTCAGCACCGCTTCAGCGTCGGGACGGGGCTTGCCTTCGATCTCGTCATAGTATTCGCTGTAGGTTTTCTGCTTGGTAAAAAGGGTCGCCGAAGCAGAAGAGGACTCCGTCGGCTCATCCGCAAAAGCGGGGAAAGCAGGCAGAGCAGGAATACAGATCAACGCCGCAAGCGCCGCGGACAAAATTCTCTTAGATTTCGTTTTCCTTGACAACAGATAGACCACCTTTCATATAACCTAACTCAAAGGGCGCCTGCACCGTCAAACAGCAAAAAACGGTCAGAACACCTTAACTTAATGTATATTTTTTATGCAAACCCAAACCCGAAGTTGATTTTTTACACAAAAAATGCGCTATACACCATTTAAAATATATAGAGTTATATAATTATTATAACAATCTGCCTAACTGTTGTCAAGCTTTTATTGTTATTTTCGTTCAAAAATGACCTAAAAAAATGGTGATTTTCCGGTTAAACGTTTAAGATGAGACACAAAAAAGGCGGTGTCCGTTCTGCATACGGACACCGCCAAGCGATGTTAGAATAACGTACAATTACACATTGTAACCGTTGTTATACTTTCATGATTTGCTAAACAATCTTAGCAAGGCAATTAGCCTCTCTTCTTAGCAACTACAGCAGCAGCAGCAAGAGCTACAGGGATAACTGCGAGTGCAACAGAAGCGTTACCTGTGTTGGAGTTAGGAACATCAGGAGTTGTAGCCTCGGGCTCAGCAGGAGTCTCGGGCTCAGCAGGAGTCTCGGGCTCATCAGCAGGCTCGTCAACCTCGTCGTCAGCTGTGATATCGTCTTCGTCGAGTGTATCGTCGTCTACCTTATCACCCTCACCAGCTTCAGCATCTTCATCTTCGTCCAAAGCGAGAACGAGATCCATAGAATCCCATACCCAAGGAGTAGATGTAACGAGCTTCATGGACTGAATGTACTTAGCGTAAGCGTTCTGAGTCATAGCTGCATCCTCGATAGCATCCCAAGAGAAGGAGATCGATGTCTTGGAGTAGTCGAACTTAGAAGTATCAGCGAGGGACATTGTGATGCCTTCGTTGATTACGAGAGCGCCTGCGAAGAGGTTTGTACCTGTCCAATCATAACCTGTGAATGTTGTATTCTCAGGAATGTAGAGGTTGGTGTAGAGGTGCTCGCCGAAGCTCATGTACTTGTCTGTACCGCCATCGTAGATAGCCTCAACCTGGTAGTCATCCTTCTTGTAGCTCTTGTAGATACCGCTGTTGTAGTCGGAACCGAACTTATCAAGAGCAGCAACAGCAGCCTCATAAGAAGCGAAGTTTACATCGCCGCTCTTGTATACAGTACCTGAGATAAGAGCCTGATCCTTATCCTGGATCTTGATCTTGCCTGTAGCCTTATCTGTGATGATGAAGGAAACCTTATCAGCAGCAGTCTTGAATGTGAATGTAACATCAGAGTAGTTCTCGATAGCGTCGTTGAGAACAGCCTGAACGTTCTTGTAGCCAACCTTTTCGAGCTTAGCAATTACGCTGCCCATTTCCTTATCAGTAGTTGTGAGGAGGGGGAGCTTAGCCTTGTTCTCGCCTGTCTCGAAACCGCTGTAAGTGATATCTGTTGTAGTTGTGCCGTTAAGAGCGCTTGTGAGAACGCCGTTAGCGTAAAGCTTCTTAACATCACCGATGCCGCTAACGCCGGGGAAGTTAGCCTTGCTGAGCTTAACTGTAGCGGAGAATGTGAGGTTAGCTGTTGCGTAGCCGGTAACAGTGCCGGGTGTAGTCTGAGCAGGTGTTGCCTTAGTAAAGTCTACTACGAGCTTGTCGCCAGCAGTAGCAGCAGGCTGAATAAGATCAAGATATGCAGGAGCAGCTGTACCGGAAGCAGCACCAGCAGCATCAGTTGTCTCCCAGCGAGGACCAGCACCAGCTGCTATATAAGTAACCTTAGAATTAGCAGTAGTATCAAAACCATTTGCTTCAAGCTGTGTAATAGCATCAGCATCGGATGTGATAACCTGAACAAGACCTGTAGCAGGTGTGTATGTTGACTTAAGAGAAGCAGGTGTTGCAGGGGTTACAGTATCTTCTGACTTTACTTCGCCGCCTACGATACCAACGCCGTTGGAAGTACCTTCAGCAAGAACGGGAACGTCAACACCAGCAATGAAGCCAGCGCCCCAAGAAATAAGGCCGTTAGATGTAGAACCGTCGAGCCAATCCATCTCGTTGATAACAACAGGCTTGATAGCTGTGTTGTTGCCGTCAACGTAGTTACCGGAAATTGTGATTGCGCCGGACCAAGGATCAATGTTGTTGAATCTGAACTGGAGAGTGCTGCCGGGCTTGAGCTCAATGCCACGGAACTGAGCTGTTACCTTAAACTTAATGTCATCCTTCTTCATCTCTCTGTTTTCAACGAGAGAATAAGTAAGAGTCTTCGCTTCGAGAGCGGAAACAGAAGTAGCAACTGCAGAAACTGCTACTGCGCCTGCTGCGATTGCAGCAATTGTCTTTTTCATGTTCATGAAAAATTCCTCCTTGTTTTGTTTTGAGTTTTTCTTTATTTATTTCCAAATTTAAATGGAAATCAAATAGATATTTGCAATATGCAGATCACTTAAACGCTTTCTGTATATCACGCTATTATTCTAACATTTCAAGCGAAAAGTGTCAATGTACATCTATCCCAAAAATTATACACCATTTTAGGTCACAGTGCATACTTTTCACTAAATTTTGCACAAATAAAAACCCGACAGGGAAAATTTCAGTAACCGCCTTGAAACTTTCGTAACAGTTTTGTAATTATCTCCCCGGCGGACATACACCAATATATGACGTGGTTTTCACTTTTCCCCCGAAATTTTCTCTTGACAAACGGGGCGATGGGAAGTATAATGTATATAGAGGGCATACCCGTGGACGGTTGCTCCCGTTAGTTTTTAGTTAAAAAATAACCGTCAACTTTTGCGGAGCTGGGCGGTTATTTTTTATTATGTAAATAAAAATAGCCTTGACAACTTCGCCTATTAGATGTATAATATGTATGTAAGGGCATACCCGGAAGACGGTTGCTCCCTAAAAGTTTTAGTTAAAAAATAACCGCCGCTGCTGGGGAGCTTGGGCGGTTATTTTTTTGTCTGCCTTACTTCTTTTTTCCGTGAAAAATAGAATATGTAAGGGAGATAACGCCGGTCAGCATAATCACGAATGTAAAAATCCCTTCATATGTTACCATAGTTACCACCCCCTTTCAATGGTTTGAAAGGGAGCAACCGTCCACCGTCTGGTATACCCATAGCTATTATAGCACTTATGTTTTAATTTGTCAACAAAAATCCCCCTTGACAAATCCGCCAAAGGGAAGTATAATGTATATAGAGGGCATACCCGTGGACGGTTGCTCCGAAATGATAGGATTAAAAAATAACCGCACATTTGGAGCTGGGCGGTTATTTTTTATTATGTAAATAAAAAACGACTACTTTTTCTTGCTTCTGAACACAAGAAAGCATAGCGTGATAATGTCAACAATGAGCGACATGAACTGGAACAAGTCCGTCAACGTTACCATCTCGATTATCACCTCCCTTGCGGGAGCAACCGTCCACCGTCTGGTATACCCATAGCTATTATAGCACTTATGTTTTAATTTGTCAACAAAAATCCCCTCCCGACGCTTTTGTCAAGAGGGGATTTTTCATATTTTATATAGTATACCCAAATCAGCGTGCTTTCGTTTCGTTTTCTTCGAAAATCTTGTTCAGCACGTCCTCCATGGGCATTGCGCCAAGGTCGCCGTCCTTTCTCGAACGGAGGGAAAGTGTTCCGCTTTCCGCTTCCTTGTCGCCCACGATGAAGAAGTAGGGTATCTTCTCAAGCTGCGCCTGGCGTATCTTGTAGCCCACGCCCTCCTTACGGGAGTCGACAGTTGCTCTGATACCTCTCTGCTCAAGCTTTTTCAGCACGGTGTCGCAGTACTCTGCGGCTCTGTCCGTTACGGGGAGTATGCGCACCTGCTCGGGAGCTATCCACAGCGGCAGCGCGCCTGCGTATGTTTCGATAAGGTATGCAAGGGTTCTTTCGTAACAACCCAGCGACGTTCTGTGAATAATGTAGGGCATTCTCTTTTTGCCGTCAACGTCGGTATACTCCATGCCGAACTTTGCCGCAAGAAGCATATCTATCTGAATTGTTACAAGGGTATCCTCCTTGCCGTACACATTCTTATACTGAATGTCAAGCTTAGGTCCGTAGAAAGCAGCCTCGTCTATGCCCACAGTGTACTCAACTCCAAGGTGGTCCAGGATCTTGCCCATGACAGCCTGTGCTTCCTCCCACTGCTCCTTTGTGCCCTCGTACTTGTTCTTGGGGTTTGCAGGGTCCCACTGCGAGAAGCGGAACGTACACTTGTCAAGCAGACCTACTGTATCAAGGCAATACTTTGCAAGCTCCAGACAGCCCTTGAATTCCTCTTCAAGCTGTTCGGGACGGAGAATAAGATGTCCCTCTGAAATTGTGAACTGACGTACTCTGATAAGGCCGTGCATTTCGCCGCTGTCCTCGTTTCTGAAAAGCGTCGAAGTCTCGCCCAGTCTCATAGGCAGGTCACGGTAGGAACGGGCTCTGTTAAGGAATACCTGATACTGGAAGGGACAGGTCATCGGACGGAGAGCGAAGCACTCCTTTGTTTCGTCGTGGGGGTCGCCAAGGATGAACATACCGTCAAGATAGTGATCCCAATGTCCCGAAATTTTATAAAGCTCACGCTTAGCCATATAAGGAGTCTTGGTAAGCAGGTAGCCGCGCTTTGCTTCCTCGTCCTCGACCCAGCGCTGAAGCGTCTGAATTACCTTTGCGCCCTTTGGCAGGATTATAGGCAGACCCTGACCTATGCAGTCAACAGTTGTGAAGTATTCAAGCTCACGTCCAAGCTTGTTGTGGTCGCGCTTTTTAGCTTCCTCAACAGCTGCAAGATGAGCCTCCAGCTCGCTTGCCTTGGGAAAAGCAGTACCGTAAACGCGGCAGAGCTGCTTGCCCTTTGCGTCGCCTCTCCAGTAAGCGCCGGTGCAGGCAGTAAGCTTGAACGCCTTAACGGGAGCGGTATTCATAAGGTGAGGACCTGCGCAAAGGTCGGTGAAATCGCCCTGCTTGTAGAAGCTGATAGCCTCACCCTTGCCTGCGTGTTCGTTACAAAGCTCAACCTTGTAAGGCTCGTCCATCTTTTCAAGCATAGCCACAGCCTCGTCAACGGGCAGACCGAACTGCTCGATGTCAATGCCCTCCTTGACGATCTTCTTCATCTCCGCCTCGATTTTTTCAAGGTCCTCTGCTGTGAAAGCCTTTTCGATGTCAAAATCGTAGTAGAAGCCGTTGTCGATTGCAGGACCGATAGCAAGCTTAACGCCGGGGTAAAGTCTCTTTACCGCCTGAGCGAGAATGTGTGAAGCGGTATGCCAGAAGGTCTTTTTGCCCTCCCCGCTGTCAAAGGTCATTACCTCAAAGGTGCAGTCCTTGTCGATAACTGTACGCAGGTCGCAGACATTTCCGTCGATTTTTACGCAGCAGGCGGACTTGTAAAGTCCCATGCCGATTCCCTTGACGATCTCAGCCGCAGGCATAGCGCCTTCGATTTCGCGGACAGAGCCGTCCTTCAGTGTTAGCTTGATCATAGCAATTCTCCTTTTTATAAATTAATTCGTAATGCAGAGTACGTCTTTTCTGTCAGATACAACGGTGATTGGAAAAGCACTTTTGTAGGGGCGGCTATCAGCCGCCCGTTAATACACGTTAAACCATCGGGCGGATAATATCCGCCCCTACAATTTTTCACAGAACCGAAAAACAAAAAATCCCCTAATCTGCCAAAAGCAGACTAAGGGGCGATAAATAACCTATCGCGGTTCCACCCGAAGTTCATATACCGAATAACATGACATTATTATAGTATACCTCGTTATGCTCTGTAACGGGAGCTGCCGCCGTGTATTAAACGGACTCAAAGGCGGTGTGCACAGTACAAAGGAATATTCCGCTTTCACCATATGCGGAACTCTCTGAAAACCTCGGCGTAAGGTGCCTTCCTTATCAACGTTTTGAAATATATATTTACTATAACACCATTCTTCAATTTTGTCAACCGTCTTTTTTCACATACAAATTATATTTTTATTATGAAATAGTGTCAAATTGTATAATTTTCCTTGACAAGTTAAACGTTTTATATTAAAATATAAGAATGAATGCAATGTATTTTTTATGTGGATGCGGAAAATATTGCCGTATCCGTGCAAATAAATTGCTGTTCAATTATTTTCTTACTTCTATGGCTTAAATAGAAGGTTTTCATATATCATATATTTAGCTTATAGGCATATTTACTATTCGTATTTTAAATATATCCCATTACACGCGGTATAATTATTATTACGGCTCTGCCTGTATTTTAAACGCTTGGGGCATTTTTATGCACGGGCGCGTCATATAAATATGTGCAAAAAGGTCAGACAATTTTTCGAAGCCAAGCATGAAAATCCTGTATTTTTGCCTCCGAAGTATTACTATTAATCATTTTTAAAGGAGGTATTCGGGTTGGAATTCATAATAGGAATTATTGCCTTTATCGCAGGCGCGGCAATTTCCGGCGCTATCCTGTTCAAGGTCGGCGTCAATTACCGCAAGCAGCAGGCTGAATCCGCAATCGGTTCCGCCGAAAAGGAAGCCGAGCGCATCGTTGAGGACGCTAAAAAGGAAGCCGAAAACAAAAAGAAGATCGCACTTGTGGAGGCGAAGGACGAGATACACAAAAGCCGTTCCGAGCTTGAAAGAGAGATCAAGGACCGCAGGAACGAGATGTCCCGTCAGGAACGCCGTATCCAGCAGAAAGAGGAAAATCTCGACAAGAAAAGCGACAATATAGAAAAGAAAGAGGAGCAGCTCCAGAAAAAGCTGAAGCAGGCTGATGAAAAGCTTGAAGAAGCCGACAAGATCAAAAAGTCACAGATGGAAATTCTGGAGAAGATCTCCCAGTTTACCATGGAGCAGGCTAAGGAACACCTGCTTTCCATGCTGGAAAACGAGCTTGTCCACGACAAGGCTCTGAAGATCCAGCAGTACGAAACACAGCTCAAGGACGAATGTGAGGAGCGTGCAAGAGACCTTATTTCCCTTGCAATATCAAAATGCTCCGCAGATCAGGTCTCGGAAAGCACAGTTTCCGTGGTGCCGCTGCCCAACGATGAAATGAAGGGACGCATCATCGGCCGTGAGGGACGTAATATCCGCACCCTTGAGACCCTCACAGGCGTTGACCTTATCATCGACGACACACCCGAAGCGATCACACTTTCCTGCTTCGACCAGGCAAGGCGCGAGGTCGCACGTATTGCTCTTGAAAAGCTTATCGCCGACGGACGTATCCACCCGTCCCGTATCGAGGAAATGGTTGACAAGGCTCGCCGCGAGGTTGAACACCGTATCAAGCAGGAGGGCGAACGCGCCGTTCTGGAGACCAACGTTCACGGTCTTAACCACGAGCTGGTACGTCTTATCGGTCGTCTCCATTACCGCACATCCTACCGTCAGAACGTTCTGAACCACTCTATCGAGGTGGCTCACCTTGCAGGCATCATGGCTTCCGAGCTTGGGGTTGACGCTAATCTTGCACGCCGCGCAGGTCTGCTCCACGATATCGGCAAGGCGCTCAGCTATGAGATCGAGGGCTCTCACGTTCAGATCGGCGTTGACGTTTGCCGCAAATACAAGGAGAACGCAGACGTTATCCACGCTATCGAGGCTCACCACGGCGATGTTGAGGCAAAAACCGTTGTGGCAACTCTTGTTCAGGCTGCCGACGCTATTTCAGCGGCACGTCCCGGCGCAAGAAGCGAGAACTACGAAAACTACATCAAGCGCCTCCAGAAGCTTGAAGAGATATGCACCTCCTACGAGGGCGTTGAGAAATCCTTTGCTATTCAGGCAGGCCGCGAAGTCCGCATAATGGTATTCCCCGACAAGATCAACGACGAGAAGATGACCATTGTTGCCCGTGAGATCGCTCAGAGAATTGAAAATGAGATGGATTATCCCGGACAGATCAAGGTTAACCTCATCAGAGAAAGCCGCGCGGTTGAGTACGCAAAATAAAGATATACCCCGTGTTGAATTTGCACGGGGTATTTTTAAAAAGAAATATTACCCTTTGTAATACTAATTCTTAATCTCCTTATAGACAAAGTCTATAAGGAGAGCCGCCTAAAAGGCGGCAAGTCAAAACCTACGGTTTTGACGGAATTAGTATTGAACGGCTTTCCTGCGGCTTCGCCGCACCCACCGCAAAGCGGTGGAATCAACCTATAGACTTTGTCTATAGGTTGATTAGGAAATAGTATAAAGCGAAAGAAGGTATCATATGCCAAAAACAATTTTCGGTACAACGGAAAAATCCAACTTTATCCTTAACATGGGTCAGACAACCGTCAGAAAATGGATAACGGGACTTCTCTGCGCCTGCATAATCCTGCCGCTTATCGGCTCTGCACTTATCGTTGGTCTGAAAGGCTCAAACACTTTTCTTGGCTCGTTTCTCTATGCAACGGGATTTTCATGCATACTGTTCTATCTCGTCCTGCTGCTAAGAAAGGACATAAAATTCAAGGACTGTCCTGCCGCTTTTGTTATCGTCGGGCTTGCGCTGCTGGCGTTTGCATCCTACTACCGCGTGGCACTCAGCGGTGCTTCCCAAGAGGAGATAAACACAGCAATGCTGGGCGAGCTTGGAAGATACGAAGGACTTCTCGCCCTGTTTGCATATTTCGGGATATTCCTGCTTGCAACAGCCGTAATGAAATATTCCTCCGTCAAGCTTGTTTTTGACATTTTTATAGGTGCAGGAATAGTTCAGGGCATCGTGGCGGTCATGCAGCATATCCCGTGGGCTTTCCCCTCGGATTTCAGAAAGCTCCCTGCCCTTGTGCTTATGAAGGACGTCCACCTCTCCAGCGGACTTGCCGACAGCCCGATTTTTTACGGCTCGTTCCTTACCCTCGTCAGCGGAGTCGCAATTGCAGGAGCAATGTACGAAAAAAATATGACCCGTGCAAAGATATACGGCTGCTCGGCGGTATTTTTCTTCCTTACGGGACTTTTCACCTCATCGGTAGTGCCCCTTATCGGCATAGGCTCTGCGCTTGTTATTCTCATAATTAACGAATTTACCGCAGGCAAGGGCGGCACAAAGTTTGACAGCGGCGTACTGAACAGCTCACGAAAAAGACTTGCTGCATTGCTCCTTGCATTTGCCGCAGTTTTCGGACTTGTTTTTGCATTTCAAGGCATAAATCTGAAAGACAAGCCCAATGACCAAGGCGAAGCGGTTTGGCGCGATAAGTCCATCGCTTACAGCGACGCGTTCAACAGGCTGTTTATCGTAGGTTCTCCCTCTCCGATAAATTATGACTCCCATTGGAAAATAGGCGCGGAGAGAAGCCTTATTATGATAAAGGAGCATCCCCTTCTCGGAGTCGGCCCCGACCTTATGGCGAAATATCAGGTTTATAAAGAAAATTTGATGATCGACAGTATCGACCGAAGCTACAACGAGTATCTTTATGTCGCGGCAACAAGGGGCATACCGTCTTTGCTGGTATACCTTGCGCTGCTTGTCATGACGTTTATCCAGCTGTTTAAAGGGGTAAAGCAGTTTTCCTCGGACAGGGAGAAATGGTTCCGTCCGGCACTTCTTGCCGCAATTCTGGCATATTCGGTACAAGCATTTTTCAGCGCAAGCTCGATAACCGTTGCACCGTTTTTCTGGCTGCTTATGGGTATATCATGGTCGAAATTCCTTGACGAAAAGAAGTAAATTTTGGAGAAAAAAGGTTCTGCCGCACATTTGCAGCAGAACCTCTTTTCAAATTTTAACGAATTTTTTTACCGCCTTTGTAAGCGTAAGCGCCAGCGCCATTTTGATAAGGTCGGGAATTATAAATGGGATAACGCACTTTGAAAGCGCGCCCACAATTCCTGCCATGGTAATGCTGCCCGTGCCTGCAATTACAAACCAAACCGTGCCGAACAGGTAGCAGACCGCCAGCGAGCATACCATCGCGCCGATAACTACGGGAAGCTTTTCACCGAAAGCCTTCGTAAGCAGCCAAAAAACCGCCGCCGAAGCAAGAAAACCGACTATGTATCCCCCCGTCAGACCCGTCAGCACGCCCAGACCGCCGCGGAAGCCCGAGAAAACAGGTACTCCAACCGCGCCGAGAAGAATATATGTCAGCACAGCAAAGAAGCTGCGCTTGCCGCCGATTATTCCCATCGCGCAGAATATGCCGAACGTCTGAAGCGTAAAGGGAACTCCCGGCAGCGGCACGGTTATCCACGAGCAGACCGCGATAAGCACCGTAAACAGGGCGGTATACGCCAGCTCCAGCGTTGAAAATGCCTTTTTTTCACAACTTGTATCCATTTCAAAAACCTCCAAATGATTGATTAGCAATGCTATTATATCACACCGCGCCGTTATTGTCAACCTATTTTTTAAACAGGTTGATAATTATGTAAAAATAATGGGCGGAAATAGATTCCGCTCCTACGATAAAATGACGTTTTGTGGGGGTTTATATTATCCGCCCGATATTTAAACGCAAAAGCTCCGCACAGAATTCTGCGCGGAGCAATAATATTATTTTTCAAACGCCTGCTTGATCTTGTCAAAGAAGCTGTTGCGCTTTTTGTAGTTTTTGCCGTCGTCAAGGGACTCGTCAAACTCGCGGAGCAGATCCTTCTGCTTCTTGGTAAGACCGCTTGGCACCTCGATAGTGACGTGAACAAACTGATTGCCGCGTTCACTGCGGTTAAGCTTTTTGATGCCCTTGCCCTTGAAGCGGAATACCGTTCCGGGCTGGGTTCCCTCGGGAATGGTGTAGCTGACGGGACCGTCAATGGTAGGAACCGTGACCTCCGCGCCCAAAGCCGCCTGAACAAAGGTGATAGGCTGCTCGGTGTGTACGTCATAGCCGTCGCGCTCGAAAATTGCGTCGGGACGTACCGAAACTGTTACGTGCAGGTCGCCGGACGGACCGCCGTTAAGACCGCCGTGACCCTGACCCGAAAGCCTGATTGTCTGACCGTCGTCGATACCCGCAGGAATGTCAACGGAAATGGTTTTGGACACGCTTACCCGTCCGCCGCCGCGGCACTTGGAGCAGGGATTGTTTATAATGCTTCCCTTTCCTCCGCAGCGCGTACACGCCTTCTGGGAGGATATCATACCGAAGGGCGTACGCTGTGCAACCTTGACCTGACCTGTACCGTGACATTCGGGGCAAGTCTCGGGAGACGAGCCTGCCGCCGCACCCGTGCCGTTACAGTCGGAGCATTTTTCCATTCGGTTTACGTTTATATCAACCTTTTTGCCTTGACAAGCCTCCATAAAGCTGATATTGATGTTTGTCTGAATATCCTGTCCCCGTCTGGGCGCGTTGGGATTTGAACGGGAGCTTCCCCCGAAACCGCCACCGAAGAAGCTGGAGAATATGTCGCCGATGTCGCCCATATCCCCGAAGCCGCCTGTAAATCCGCCGTAACCGCCTGCACCTGCTCCATAGGACGGGTCAACGCCCGCATGACCGAACTGGTCGTAACGGGATTTCTTATCCGGGTCGGAAAGGACCTCGTACGCCTCGTTGACCTCCTTGAACTTTTCCTCCGCTTCCTTGTCGCCGGGGTTAAAGTCGGGGTGATATTGTCTTGAAAGCTTTCTGAAAGCCTGCTTTATCTCACTCTCGGACGCTCCTTTTTGGATTCCGAGCACTTCATAATAATCTCGTTTATCAGCCATATGGAACAAATCCTTTCCTGTTTCTGCTGAAATAATTTACATAAAGTATAATTTTAGCCAAATATTTCTCAATGTACACAAATAACACACGGGCGGATAATATCCGCCCCTACCGAAATAACGATTTCCCTTGTAGGGGCGGCAATTTGCCGCCCGTCATGTATCAATTAAACTATCAGTTCTTCTCGGTAAAGTCAGCGTCTACGAAGCCCTCGTCATTGCCGCCGTTTGAGGAAGTATCTGCACCGCCCATGTCAGCGCCCTGCTGTTCCTGAGCCGCAGCACCTGCTGCCTGGTATATCTTGCTTGAAACCTCATAGAATGCCTTCTGCAGCTCCTCGGTCTTAGCCTTGATATCTTCGGTGTTGTCTGTTGCGTTTGCAGCCTTGAGAGCGTCGATCTTGGACTGAATGTCAGCCTTTTCACTCTCGGAAACCTTGTCGCCGAACTCACCCAGAGCCTTTTCGCACTGGAATACCATGTTCTCGCCTGCGTTCTTAGCGTCAACAGCTTCCTTGCGCTTCTTGTCCTCTTCCGCATACTTAGCAGCCTCGTCAACAGCCTTCTGAATGTCGTCCTTGGACATATTTGTTGAAGCGGTAATGGATATCTTCTGCTCCTTGCCCGTGCCGAGATCCTTAGCGGAAACATTTACGATACCGTTTGCGTCGATATCAAATGTTACCTCGATCTGAGGGATACCTCTGGGAGCGGGAGCGATACCGTCAAGACGGAATATACCCAGCTGCTTGTTGTCCTTAGCGAACTCACGCTCACCCTGGAGAACGTTGATATCAACAGCTGTCTGATTGTCAGCATATGTTGAGAACACCTGTGATTTCTTTGTAGGGATAGTGGTGTTTCTTTCGATCATCTTTGTGCATACGCCGCCTGCTGTCTCGATACCGAGAGAAAGGGGTGTAACATCAAGGAGAAGAACCGCGTTTTCCTTGTCAACGTCGCCGGAGAGGATACCGCCCTGATATGCGGCACCGAGAGCAACGCACTCATCGGGGTTGATGCCCTTGAAAGGCTCTGTGCCCATGAAGCTCTTTACAGCTTCCTGAACAGCAGGAATTCTGGAAGAACCGCCGACCATAAGAACCTTCTTGATGTCGGAGGGCTTAAGACCTGCGTCGGAAAGAGCCTGCTTAACGGGACCCATTGTAGCCTGAACAAGGTCGCTTGTCAGCTCGTTGAACTTAGCCTGTGTAAGAGTCATGTTAAGGTGCTTAGGACCGTTTGCGTCAGCTGTGATGTAAGGAATGGAGATAGTTGCGGAAGGTGTAGCGGAAAGTGTGATCTTAGCCTTTTCAGCCTCGTCCTTGAGTCTCTGCATAGCAAGCTTGTCGCCGGAGAGATCCATTCCGTCGGACTTCTTGAATTCCTCGATCATCCAGTTGATGATACGCTGGTCGAAGTCGTCACCGCCGAGGCGGTTGTTGCCGGCAGTTGCAAGAACCTCTGTTACGCCGTCGCCCATTTCGATGATGGATACATCGAATGTACCGCCGCCAAGGTCGTAAACCATGATCGTCTGGTTTTCTTCCTTGTCGATACCGTAGGAAAGAGCAGCAGCAGTAGGCTCGTTGATGATACGCTTAACTGTAAGACCTGCAATCTGACCTGCGTCCTTTGTAGCCTGTCTCTGAGCATCGGTGAAGTATGCAGGAACTGTGATAACAGCCTCGCTTACCGTATCGTGGAGGAAAGCCTCCGCGTCAGCCTTGAGCTTCTGGAGTATCATAGCGGAAATTTCCTGAGGAGTGTACTTCTTGCCGTCTATCTCTACCTTGTAATCGGAGCCCATGTGTCTCTTGATGGAAGCGATAGTTCTGCCTGCGTTTGTAACAGCCTGGTTCTTTGCGACCTGACCTACAAGACGCTCGCCTGCCTTTGTAAAGCCTACAACGGAAGGAGTAGTTCTTCCGCCCTCTGCGTTGGGTATTACTGTTGCGTTGCCGCCCTCAATAACTGCAACGCAGGAGTTAGTTGTACCAAGGTCAATACCAATAATCTTTGCCATAAAAATCATATCCTTTCGGTTATTTATCTATACAGTTTTAATTGTATGCATAATCACGGGTTTGCAACAACCACCATCGCACAGCGTATAACCTTGTCGCCCAGCTTATAGCCCTTTTGGTAAACCTGCGCAACAACGTTTTCGCCGAGGCTTTCGTCCTCGATGTGGCTTACTGCGTTGTGGAAATTGGGGTTGAACTCAACTCCAGCAGCATCTATCTCCTCAACGCCCAGCTTCTTGATGACCTCGGTAAACTGACCGTAAATCATCTCGACGCCCTTTTTATAATTTTCATCGGTACATTCCGCCGCAACAGCTCTTTCAAAGTTGTCTATAACGGAAATCACCGCAAGAGCCGCTCTTGCGGTAGCTTCCGAAGAAGCGTTCAGCCTTTCCTGCACGGAGCGCTTACGGAAGTTGTCATATTCCGCAAGGAGTCTCAGGTATTTGTCCTTGTCCGCAGCAGCCGCTTCTTCAAGGGCTTTCACCTTTTCTTCAAGCTCGGCAACGGGGTCTTTTTCCGCAGCTTCCTCCACCTCATTTTCGGGGGAATTTGCAGCAGCCTCGGTTTCCTCCGCCTGCTCCTGTGTGTTTATGTCCTTTTCTGTTTCGCTCATTATCGGGTATTGCTCCTTTCCGTTATTCCTCATTCTCATCATCGGAAATCATTTCGGTAATTCTGTCCGTGAGATATTCGATATAGGGGATCACCTTTGCGTAATCCAGCCTCATGGGACCTATAACGCCCAGACTTCCTGCGGTTTTGCCGTCTTTTTTTATTTTTGAAACTATCATGCTGGAATTTTCAATAACAAATCCGCCGTCCTCGCTGAACACCACCTGCAAATCATTGAAGCTGTCGTCAAGCATACCTTTTACAACCTCGTTTTTGTTTTCCAGGAAGCGCACGATCTGCGCCGTGTTTATGTCCTGCCGTTCCAGCAGATTTTTTTCGCCCGAGACCTTTATCTCGTTGTCCCTGAAGCCCTCGGCAAGCTCGCACACGCCCTGAAGAAGCGGCGTAAGCGTAACCATGTAAGTTCCCATTGCCGCTATCAGCTTGTCGATGACGTCCTCCGAAAGCTCGTCGACAGCAACCCCGTGGAGGTTTTCTGACATATAGCTTGTAAAGAACTCCATCTGCTCGCTTGTAAGGTCGAATTCCAGCCTGCACACCTTGTTTTTGATGTTGCCCGAGGAGGTTATCATCAACAGCACATACATCCTTTTGCCTGTCGGTATGACTTCCACCTTGGTTATTACCGAAAATTTCGGCGCAACGTTTTTCACAAGCGTGGCACAATGGGTAAGCTCCGCAAGCGCCTTTGAAGCGCTCTCTATAAGTGCGTCCGCCGTAGGCGCTTCAACCTCGTCGAGGCATCGGTCAAGCAGTTTCTTATCCTCGTCCGAAATTGTTTTTGCGTCCATCAGCTCGTCGATATAGAGCCTGAACCCGTTGTAGGTAGGTATCCTTCCCGCCGAAGTGTGGGGCTGTTCAAGATACCCCAGCTGTTCAAGCATCGCCATGTCGTTTCTTATGGTTGCAGGCGAAACTTTAATTTTGAGCATTTCCGCAAGTGCTTTTGAACCCACCGGCTCGCCTGTTATAATGTAGGTATCCACAATGGCGGCAAGAATTTGTCTTTTTCTCTCGTCCAGCAGTTCAATCACATCCTTTCGGCAAAGCCCATACGCTGTCACTTAGACGGTGCAAGTGTTAGCACTTAAAGCTTAGCGGTGTTAGCACTCTTTTTCCTTGAGTGCTAAGTATATTATACACCCCCACAATTATTTGTCAAGGGGTTTTCTCAAAAAAATATCAGTTTTTATCATTTTGTCACAAAAGCCACACATTGCCATAAAGCATTTTTATGTGATGTCCGCTCTGTAAATACAGCTGTTTTTCACAAACGTACACAAAAAATACGCATTTTTTTGTTTTATATACCTATTGATTATTTGGACAAATTTATTTATAATAGTATAGTCGCGTGTTTTCACCGCGGCAAGGTATATCGTATACTATAAATAATATGGATTTCTGCGGTACAGAAAATACATAACAATACATTTTGAAAGGAAAAAGTCCCATGAGTAATTTTAAAGTTGTAAAGTTCGGCGGCAGCTCCCTTGCCGACGCTAAACAGTTCAGAAAGGTTGCGGATATCGTCCTTGCTGACCCCAACAGACGCTATGTGGTCGCTTCCGCTCCCGGAAAGCGCTTCAGCGAGGATACCAAGATAACCGATATGCTCTATGCCTGCTATGCAAAGGCTGCACAGGGCGAGGATTTCTCCGCTGATTTCTCCGCTATCGAGGAGCGCTACAACGGAATTATCTCCGAGCTGGGTCTTGACCTTTCCCTCGAAAAAGAGTTCGTCAACATCAAGGACGCTTTCGCTCACCGTGCAGGCCGCGACTATGCCGCTTCCAGAGGCGAGTACCTCAACAGCATAATCCTTGCCGCATACCTTAAATTCGACTTTATTGACCCGGCAGGATACATCAAATTCGGCGAAAACGGTGTGTTCGACCTGGAAAAGACCATTTCCCTGCTCCGTCCGCGCCTTGAAAAGAGCGAGCACGCAGTTATCCCCGGCTTTTATGGCTCAATGCCCAATGATACTATCCGTACATTCTCCCGCGGCGGCTCTGACGTAACAGGCTCTATCGTTGCAAGAGCGGCAAACGCAGAGATATACGAAAACTGGACCGACGTTTCGGGCTTCCTTATCTGCGACCCGAGAATCGTTGACAACCCCGAGCCTATCACCACCATTACCTACCGCGAGCTTCGTGAGCTTGCCTACATGGGCGCGACCGTTCTCCATGAGGACGCTATCTTCCCCGTGCGCACAGCAGGTATACCCATCAACATCAGAAACACCAACCGTCCCGAGGACAGAGGTACAATGATAGTTGCCGAGTCCAACGAAGCAAGCAGCTACGTTATTACGGGTATCGCAGGCAAAAAGGGACTTTCCGCGATAAACATCGAAAAGGACATGATGAACAGCGAGCTTGGCTTCGGCAGGAACGTGCTTCGTGCCCTTGAAAAGAACGGTCTGAATTTCGAGCATATGCCCTCGGGTATCGACACAATGAGCGTTATCGTAAGTACCGACGCACTCAAGCCCGTTCAGCAGAGTGTCCTTGACGAGATAAAATTCCGCGTAAAGCCCGACCATCTGGAAGTCGAGGACGACCTTGCACTTATCGCAGTCGTAGGCCGCGGAATGAGAAAGGCGCGCGGTACGGCAGGCAGGATCTTCTCCGCCCTTGCCCATGCAAAGATAAACGTAAAGATGATAGACCAAGGCTCCTCCGAGCTTAACATAATCATCGGCGTTGCCACCGAGGATTTTGAAGCAGCAGTAAAGGCTATCTACGATATTTTTGTTGCGACCCAACAGTAATATGCAGTAATATTTCGGGCGGATAACTTCCGCCCGTTTTTTGCAAACAGAAAACCGCTTTCGATACCGTGTATCAAAAGCGGTTTGTTTTTTGCAAAAGAATAATTATTCCTTTCGTCTCTGTTTCTGTTTTTCAGCCTGCTTTTCAGCCTTAGGGTTATAGGAATAATACGCGTCAATTTTCTTGCTTGTTGCAAGCTTGAAGCATACCACCGCGCTGAAAACAATAGCCACGGTAAAAAGCACAAGCCTTAGCAGGTAGTCGTCATTCTGCACATTGTCGGTGTTTACAGCGTAAAGCACCAGTCCCGGACCGATAAGAACAATGGTATTCAAAATAAAATAAAGCGTTGAAAGCACCTTTGCTCCTCCCGAACGGACAAGCATAAGCAGGGAGAACACCAGCGACGCAATGGGAACATAGTCCAGAATAGGCATTGTACCGGCCTTGTTAAGGTCGATAAAATATTCAAGCGCTGTGCAGCCAAGAGCAAATACCGCAAGCACAAGCAGATATAAAAATCCGCTTTTTGATTCCTTTGCGTGCTGCTCTGCCATGAGCTTTTTGTACATTTCAAGGCTCTTTTTCTGGTTAAAGCCCTCGGGCTTGGATTCTATCTCGTATTTAAGACGGTTTTTGATAAGCTCCTTTTCATCGCGGTCAAGAGTTTCCTTAGCGGAAATGATATCCTCCGCATTTTTCTTTGAGGGAGCGTATTCCGTTGACATATCGTCGATTTGCGGACGGCTTCCGTCAAGCTCCATTGCAAGGTCGTCAAGCATCATGCGGTTTTTCAGAGAGCTTGCCGCCGCACTTTTTTCGGTACGCATTTCCTCAAGCTTAACGTTAACGCTCATGTCGTCCAGCACGATGCTGTCGGCGGAAATTGCGTCAAGACTGCTGTAATCGTATGTACCGTCGTCATCGTAAACATAGTCGATAGACGCTTCATCAATTTCCGGCTCTACCGTAATATCCTCATCGGGATATTCCTCGTCCGCAACTTCAATTTCTATCTCGAGTCCGTTGGAGGAATTCACCCCTACGCTGTCCCTACCGATGCTCAGACCGCTTACATCAACGTCCGAAGCAATTTCGTCAAAACCGTTATTCTTTTCAGACTTTTTTTCTTCCGCAAGAGCGTTCAGATCGCCGCCTGCCTTCTGAAGGTCCCGTTCAAAACGGGGCACATACGGCTTCTGCGGCTCTCCGCCTCCTGCTGTATCGAAAATATCATCTGACATAAAATCTGACATTGTTTAATCCGTCCTTTCGGGCATTAATCAATCCGAAACTGCTATCGTATCGGGGAAAATACTTGAGGAGCTTTCCTGAAGGAATGTGGTGTTTACGTAACCCTGAATGGTAGCGCCGTCAAGAACAGTGATTGTGGAAGCCGTAATATTGCCGAGAACAACAGCGTCGGTCTTGAACTCTGCCTTTCCGCCCACCTCGATATTGCCCTTTATCTTTCCGTTAAGGTCGAGGTACTGCGCCGAAATATCGCCCAGAATAAGGCTATCACGGTCAAGCTGCACCTGACCCTTTGAAGCGAGGTTGCCCTGCATCGAAGCGCCCGTCATTATGGAGTTGTTGCACTCGATATCGCCCACTACCTTGCCTGTAACGCTGATATTCTTGGTAATTTTCACATCGCCCTTTACGCTGCCGTCGATATTGATGTTTGCAAAGGAGCGAATGTTGCCGTCGATGATGGTATTTCTTGAAATGACCGTGGTTTCCTCGGTCTCATAGTAAGGCTTGTCGGAGCTTCCGCCTGCATAGGGAGGAGGTGTGTTGGGAGTCCTGGGAGGCACGGGGGGAATTCCTACGCCTCCGAAGCCGCCTGCACCGTAGTTGCCTGCGCCCGAATTAAATCCGCTTTGTGAAGCGCCGAAATTATCGTTTCTTGAAGAAGGTCTTGAGCCAAACTGTGAGGTAGTCTGTGTCGGCTGAACATAAGGGCTTTTGCTGCTGTAACCGTAATCCTGCACGGGCTCGGGAGTCGGAGCGATAGGCTCAGGCTCGGGCTCTGGCATAACGGGAGCGGCAGTATACTGCTCCGTCTCCGTCTCGGCAGAAGCCGTCTCAGGCTCGGTCACAACAGGCTCAGCCTGTCTGGGGGGATCGATGTATCTGTCAAGCTCGGATTTCTTTTTTGACTCCTTTGAAAGGTCGTCTCCCACAAGACCGTCCTTTTTAAGAATTTCCTTTACAGCCTGATTAAAATTGTCTTTAAGACTCATTTTAAATGCTCCTATCTATCCGTTTTAATCTTTATAAGAAAATGTGACAGGCTTAACGCTCGGGTCAAGCTGACCGAAGTGATAGCCGTCATCAAGCAGCTCGTTGATAACGTCCTCCAGAACGTTTACCGTCGCTTCCTTCTGTCTGCTGTCGTGGAGCAGGACTATCGCCCTGTCGGAGGTATTAGCCTTGACCCCGTTCAGAACATTGTTGTAAATGCTCGTCCAGTCCGCACCCTTAACCGCGTCCTCGCCGCTTACGTTCCAATCGTAGTAAACAAAGCCTCTGCGTGTCATTTCGGCAATTATCTGCATATATGTAAACCTGTTGTAGTTGTTTATCGAGCCTCCGGGGAAGCGGAAAATACGGGGCTTTACACCCGTTGCCTCGTAAACGCAGTTATATGTCTCGTTAAAGTCCGCAAGATAGCTTTCAACGCTTTCGTAAATTTTTCCGTAATCATGGGAAATAGAGTGGATACCCACGGTATGCCCCTCATCGGCAACCCTTTTCATTATCTCCTTGGAGTGTTCGTCCGTACCTCCGCAGAAGAAGAACGTCGCCTTTATATCGTAATCTGCAAGGATATCCAGAATTTCCGGCGTTCTGTCGGAGGGACCGTCATCAAATGTGAGGTATATCGTGCCGTTGTCCTCTTTGTACTCGGCAGGTGGATCTTCGGCATAAAGGTCGGGATAAAGCTTGGTGTAATCGGCAGACGTGTCAGCCGCGCCCGAACCCATATCCTCGGACTTGACCTCTTTAAGCTCGGGATTTGCAGCTATGTAGCCCTGAACGTAGCTTTTGAACACCTCCGGCTCCGCGCTTTCCACGATCATCATGATATCCTCGGAGGAATAGCCCTTTGCCGTCATAACAAGGTAAAGCTGGTCAAGGCTTGTCCCGTCGGGAATAACGATCTGCTCACTCTGCTGCACAGCGCCGTCCTGCTCGGCTGAAACGGGAGCCGCCTGCTTTACCGCAAGAGCATATTTTATCCCGAAAAACACCGCAAGAAAGGTCGCCGCAGCAAGCCATGTGAAGAAAACCGTGTATATAAGGTGCTTAAAGAACTTTACGCTGCCGAAATACATATTGATCCGTATCCATTCTCCGCAGGACTTCTTTCGATAAAAGCCGTGAACCCTTTATATGTCATGCCGTATCCCCTGCGGAAGACGCGGCTTGAAAATGACAATTACACACCTTATAATATACACCTTTTTTGACGATATGTCAACAGAAAGTAGGTTATTTTTTAAATTTTGGAGCATAACCCCAAGCAAAAATCAATGGAATTATATGGTCAAACCCCGTTTAAGGTGAAAATATTGTGAGGAAAAAGCAAAAAAATCATAATAATTTTAAAAAACCACTCGCAAAACCGCAGGAAATGTGGTATAATAACAAACATCGGGCAAAAAATGCGAAAGGAGATTGCTTCCGACGGGAAGCATGGGGTAATTATGACGGAAATTTTTCCTGCTGTTTTAAAACAGATATACGACAAATCGGGGCTTCCGACAGTTATAACGGACAAAAAGCTTAATCCGCTTTGGAAAAACAAGCTCTGGAAGCTTGACGGGGATAAGCTCTCAAAGCTTATCGGCACGGACATGAGCGAGGGACTTCACCGCAAAATCGACGGCGAAAACGTGTTCTCTTTTAACGTTATGAAGCTTTCGGAGGAAAGCGGTACTTACTATATAATAGAGCTTGCGGGACAGGAACAGCTGAAAAATGTTCTTGCCGTTCCCGAGGTGAAGGACTATATCTCCTACATCTGCGCGCGGATAAGACGTTCCGCAGGTGCGGTAACGGTCTCCGCAGACGAGATATACTCCGAGATAGCCGACGGTGCTGTGGACCTTGGTCAGATAACCGACAGGCTCAACGTTATCAACGGAAACATAATGACGCTTCTCAGAGAAGTAATTACTCCCGAGCAGATATACTGCCTGCTTGACCCCGAAAGCACCGAGGTAACGGTATGCATTGCGGACGAGCTGAAAAAGTACGCTGCGGACGCGGCTCATGTGCTTGGCAAAGGGGTAAAGGTAACAACAGAGTTTCAGGACAATATTTTTGCAAGGCTCAACCGCTCCGCTTTTGAAACGATAGTTGCGGAAATGACTGCCGAATGCTGCCGCGGCGAGCTTCTTCCCGAGGAGGTAACTATTTCATCTTCGAGGATATCCCCCGAGCGTGCAGAGATAAAGGTCGAGTGCGTGAACAAATCAGGCGCTCCCAACAGCCGCAGCGACATTGCGGAGAAAAATTCGGAAACGGGCAGAAAGCTGTTTTTCGACTATTTCTGCGGCGTTTTATGCAGCAAATACGGCGCGGTCTTTACCGAAAAGGAGCTGCCGGGCGGACGTTCCTTTGCAATGGAGCTTGATGTTATAAAGGACGGCTCTACGGCAATTGCCATGACTTCTGCCGGATTTGGGGTACGCTCAAAACGGTTCTGTAATATGGCGCTTGTCCTTTCGGGGATAAGCTGCGAGGAAAGATACAAATCTGTATAAAAGAAAGAAAGGAAGCTTTAAAATGAAGAAATACTCAAAGATAATTGCGGCAGTATGCGCTGCCGTTATTGCCGTTTCGGCGCTTACAGGCTGTTCAGACAGCGGAAAAAACGGCGGTGATACTACCGAGGCTACGCTTATACAGAATAACACAGCCACTACCGTTTCAACCGCGGAAACCGATGCTCCGAATACTGACATTGTGACCGAAACGCGTCCCCTTGAAGAAGGCGACGATTATGCCATTAACAAGATCAACCCCAAATCCCCCGAAGGCTCGTTCAAGGGCGGATACACCATGAGCGGCTATGACGAAGAAAATCAGGGCAAGCTATACAACAACGGAAAGTCAAAAATTGTGATACGTGCATATAATTATAATGAAGATTTGCAGGATATGGCAACATGGGCGGACAGCGCCTGCGCGATAATCAAGATAAGCAACGTTTTGAACGCTTCGAGCGATACCGAATTCAAAGAACCGGAAAACGTAAAGGTATGCGGCTTTGACGGAATAAAGTACGACTATGACATCACTACCTACAACTTTAACGAGGACGGCACAAAGGCTGACGTCAATGCTATATACAAGGCAAGGGCTTACTATTTCTATTCCGAGCAGGACGCTTATGCTATCCAGTTTGATACCACCGAGGCTGACTGGGAGGAGCAGTCGGCGGCATTTGAGGAATTTGTTGCCGACCTTGAAATTACCAAAACAGAGTATTAATACTTGCAATTGCCGCAGAAGTGTGGTATAATAATTGTGCGAAAAACATAACAGAAAAACATATCAGTCAGAGTAGTCTGCTCTAAGGCTTGCAGAGAGCGTCGGGTCGGTGGGACGGCGCAGCGGATTGCAGATGAAGTGCGGCTGACAGTTCGGGCAGGGAAGGGGCTTTTCGCCTTGCGTATCTGCCTGCGCGTTGCTTGCGTTAGAGAGCCGAGAGAACCAAGTGAAGTGGAACCGCGGTTTATGCCGCCTTCATGGGATAAATGTCCCGTGAAGGCGGTTTTTGTGTATAAACAAAGGCGGTTTATACTATGTGTAATATCGAAAGGGGCAGAAAGCATATGCTTGATACTATAATAAAAAACATTAAAGCTGAGGTCGAGCTTGTAAAAAGGCGCGACCCTGCCGCAAGAAGCACGGCGGAGATACTGCTGACGTATTCGGGACTCCATGCGGTGCTTATGTACAGGGCGGCACATTGGTTTTACGAGAGGAAGTTTTTCACCATTGCAAGGTGTATATCCCAGATATCGCGGTTTTTTACAGGTATTGAGATACACCCCGGCGCAAAGATTGGAAAGGGTCTTTTCATCGACCACGGCTCGGGAGTAGTTATCGGCGAGACCACCGAAATAGGCGATAACTGCTTAATATATCAGGGCGTTACCCTTGGCGGTACGGGCAAGGATAAGGGCAAGAGACACCCGACCTTGGGCAATAACGTTATGGTGGGCTCGGGCGCAAGAGTGCTGGGTCCCTTTAAGGTTGGCGATAACGCAAAAATCGCGGCAAATGCGGTGGTGCTTGCGGAAGTCCCCCCCAACTGCACGGCGGTGGGCGTTCCTGCAAGAGTGGTAAGATGCAAGGGCAGACGCGTGAACGGCGACCTTGACCAGATACACATTCCCGACCCCGTTTCGCAAGAGCTTTGCAAGCAGCTTATGCGCATCGAAAAGCTTGAAAAGCAGATGAACAAGCTGGAAATTGCCGAGCTTGGTAAGAAGCTGAACAATAAGTAAATTCGGAATTAAAACGAACGCGCTGCGTTCGTTTCCGAGTTTTACTTTTCTCACTGACGTGAGAAATTTTGCTTCGCAAAACCGTAAAACGTCGGGGCTTTGTTTGGCTTAACACATCGAAATGAACGAAAGTACGCGTTCATTTTTCGTAGGGGCGGATTCCATACCCGCCCGATGGTTTAATGATAAATAAAGAGCGGAAAAGTTCCGTTTTATAAGCGAGAATATATACAGAAAGGAATATTAATATGAAATTATACAACACATTAACCCGTACAAAGGACGATTTCAAACCCAGATTTGACGGCAAGGTAAGTATGTACACCTGCGGACCGACCGTGTACCACTATGCTCACATCGGCAACCTGCGCAGCTACATCATGGAGGACGTTCTGGAAAAATACTTCCGCTATGTTGGCTACGATGTAAAGCGCGTGATGAACATCACCGACGTGGGACACCTTTCCAGCGACGGCGACACAGGCGACGACAAGATGCTCAAGGGTGCAAAGCGCGAAAACAAGACCGTTATGGAGATAGCAAAGTTCTACACCGACGCGTTTTTTGCCGACTGCAAAAAGCTGAACATCAAGATGCCCGATGTTGTTGAGCCTGCAACAAGCTGCATTGACGAGTTTATCCGCGTTATTTCCTCACTTATCGAAAAGGGTTACGCTTACGAGGCAGGAGGAAACATTTACTTCGACACCTCAAAGCTGAAAAAATACTACGTTTTCAACGATTTTACCGAGGAGGACTTGGCTGTGGGCGTCCGCGAGGGCGTTGAGGAGGACTCCAACAAGCGGAACAAGGCGGATTTCGTGCTTTGGTTCACCAAATCCAAATTCGATAATCAGGAACTTAAGTGGGAAAGCCCTTGGGGCACGGGTTACCCCGGCTGGCATATCGAGTGTTCCTGCATAAGCATGAAAAATCTGGGTGATTACCTTGATATTCACTGCGGCGGTATCGACAACGCTTTCCCCCACCACACCAACGAAATTGCCCAAAGCGAGGCGTACCTCGGACATGAGTGGTGCAATTACTGGTTCCACGTTCATCACCTTAACACTGACGGCGGAAAGATGAGCAAGTCCAAGGGCGAGTTCCTCACCGTTTCCCTGCTTGAAGAAAAGGGTTACGACCCTCTTGTGTACCGCTTTTTCTGCTTGCAGTCCCACTACCGCAAGTCCCTTGTTTTCAGCTACGAAAACCTTGACAACGCGGCTGCGGCATACGAAAAGCTTACCGCGAAAATCGCTTCCATTCTCGACGGCAGCGGCGATGTGGACAATGCAAAATTTGAAGAGCTGAAAAAGGGCTTCACCGGCGCTATGGACAACGACCTTAACACGGCGCTTGCGGTAACGGCAGTTTATGACGTGCTTAAAGCGGATACCAACAACGCAACAAAGCTTGCGCTGATAAAGGATTTCGACAGGGTGCTTTCCATAGGACTTATCGAGGCTGCGGAGAAGCAGAAAGCTAAGACTGCGGAGGCGGCGCAGGACGATATCCCCGAGGAAGTAAAGGCGCTTGTCGAGCAGAGAAAGGCGGCAAGAAAGGAGAAGAACTTTGCCCTTGCCGACGAATTGAGAGACAAGATCGCCGAAATGGGATACGTTATCACCGAGACCCGTGAGGGCACGAAAATCAGCAGGAAATAATTTAACGGACGGCTTTTTGCCGTCCGTTTAGATTGTTAAAAAATAATTTTTCAATATCGGGCGGATAATATCCGCCCCTACAAAATGGTTTAAATATATAATTCCTTTGTAGGGGCGGCTATCAGCCGCCCGTTAATTTATTGTTTGTCAACAGGCTGAACGGACGGTTTTCGCCGTCCGTTTTTTCTATGCAAAAAGCTGAAAAAAATGCCCGAACAGCACAACGCCTATCCCCTCGGCGGTACGGTAAAAACCGAACACCTCAAGGGGCGCTGTGTGCATGATGTTGTAGGAATTGACATAGACGATGATAAACCCTACGGTGAAAGTCACGGTCAGAACAACGGCGGTGAGCGCGTATGCTTTGCGGCGGCGGACGCGCTCTCCGTCGCTTATGTCTATGCGGAAATTAAATGGGTTTTTCATGCTTTTTTCCTTCCTTTTTTACGGTATGGTTATGTAAAACATTCCGCCAGCGCCTTGCCCACAAGCTCGCCACTGTACACCGCTTGGTCGATGCTGTTCGCGTGACCGCCCACTTCTATAAGTATCGAGCCTGTTGTCATATCCTGATTGTATTTGCGGTAATCAAACAAAATCGGGCGCGTCAAACCCTCATAGTCGCTTTCCAGACGGCTTTGGAGCATACACGCAAATCGAAAATTCTTCATATAATCGGGCATTCCCATTGTTCCGTCGTCGCAGCCGCTTATTATCATGACCTGCGCGGCGTTTCTGCCGTTTATCTCGGCGGTGGGAGCAATTCTCTCGCCGCTTTCCCTTTCAATGGCGTCGCGGTGGACGTCCAGAACAATTTTTATGGAGGGGTACTCCTCAAGAATTTTCGCGACCGTCTCGCGGCTTCTGTCGTAGCTGCCGTTGTAGGAGGGATAGTCGTGCAGGTCGGTATTGTGTATCACGCCTATTCCTGCGGCTTCAAGCTGCTCTGCAAGGGCGTTGCCCACGGCGATCATGTTCATGCGCTCGTCGGTGGTACGGGAATTAAAGCTTTTGTCGTAAAAATCACGCTCATAGGGCTCATAGCTTTCCGTGGTGTGGGTGTGCATGATCAAAACCTGCGGCTCGCCGTTTTTCTCTATCTCAAAATCGGGAGCAAGACGGCTCTCTTTCAGCAGCACCTCATTGGGAATATCCGTCACATTCCGCACCTGCCCTGCGATGTCCAAGTCAATGTAGCTGTCGCCCGTCATCACTCCGTAGCTCATGGCGGTTATTGCTCCGTCATGGCTTTCAAGGCTTTCGGGGTACGGCTCGGGACCAACATCATAGCTGTCGTCGGTAACGAATATCTCCTCGTTGCGGCTGCTTGGAATTTCAAGTGCGCCGTAGGAAAGCATCGTGCTGTCGTCTATCTCCAAAAGCGACGAACGGGGCTTGTCCGCAGGCTGGGGTACGTCTTGAACCTGTGGCTCATTTACCGTGTCGGCAGCGCTCCTGCCGCCCTCGAAAAGCGTTCCCGAGGAAAGCCGTGCGGAAGCGCTTGCCGCAAAGAAAGCTACCGCCTCGGCAGGTGGAGCTGCGGCATAGACCGCGGCTGCCATAAGCGGAAGCATAAGCACAAACGCCCCCACAGCGGCGGCGGTACGAAGTCCTGTTTTTCTTCTCATATGTGTCCTCGGCACAGCGGCAGCTCCTTTCACAGGTGATAATATATAGTATGCTCAAGGGGCTGTAAAATATGCCGGTTTATTGCAGGCAATGCGGTGCTGCAGAAAAGCTTACTCCGCCTCCGTCAGAAGCTTTCCAACCTCCGACGGCTTAAGCACTCTGCCCTGTGATACGACCTTTTCGTTCACCACGATAACGGGCATACTCATAACGCCGTATTCCGCAATTTTCGCCATGTCGGTGATATACTCCGCCTCAACGGGAATGCTCATTACCTCGAGAGCCTTTTTCACATTCTCAAGCTGCCTGTGACAGTTTTTGCAGCCTGCGCCAAGCACCTTTACGCTCTTTATCTTTGCAATAAGAGCCTTGTCAACGGGACGCTTTTTTTCTTCCGTCTTTTTCATAAAATCAAACAATGCCATAATAATTCCTCCTAAATAATAAAGCTTTGAATTACGTTAAAGAAATATCCCACAATGATGATACCAACCGTACAAATTGCGATAAATACACCCAGCAGCTTTGGCTTTACAGCTTTACGAAGCATTATCATTGACGGCAGGGAAAGCGTCGTTACCGCCATCATAAAGGACAGCACCACGCCCAGCAGCGCCCCCTTTGCAAGCAGCGCTTCGGCAATGGGGATAGTGCCGAAAATGTCGGCATACATGGGAACGCCTGCCGCCGTGGCAATGATTACGCCAAAGGGATTATTGTTTCCGAGAGCATTTACGATAAATTCTTCGGGTATCCAGTTGTGGATAACAGCGCCTATTCCCACGCCTATGAGAACATAGGGAAAGACCTTTTTCGCCGTTTCCCATACCTGCTCGAAGGCATATTTGGCGCGGTCCTTGAAATGAAGCTCCTCTTGGGGAACGTCGAGGGCTTTTGCGTTTCGTATGAACTCCTCAACCTGATTTTCAAGATGAAGCTTTTGGATAAGTGTGCCGCCTGCGACGGCAATGACAAGTCCCACAATAACGTAGATAACGGCGACCTTCCAGCCGAAAATGCTCATCAGCAGCACGAGGGAGCCAAGGTCTACCATAGGCGAGGAAATGAGGAAGGAAAACGTTACTCCCAGCGGCAGCCCCGCGCTTGTAAAGCCGATAAACAAGGGTATGGACGAGCAGGAGCAGAAGGGCGTTACCGTACCCAGCAGGGCGGCGATGATGTTTGCGGTTATGCCGTGGAAGCGCCCCAGTATCTTCTTTGTGCGTTCAGGCGGAAAATAGCTTTGGATATAGGAAATAATGAATATCAGCACACCCAGCAGCACCATTATTTTTATCATGTCATAGATGAAAAAACGAACGCTGCCGCCGATTTTTACGCTTGTATCGAGACCGAGGGCGTTCAGCCCCGAGCCGATAAGCCTGTTCAGCCAAGCCATGCCCAGAATTTCCGTCTGGAAAAAATCCCAGACGGTTTTGAGAATTTCCATAAGAGCTATACCTTTCTATGTATAAATATGTTTATTTATTCGTAATCGGCAAGAACGCCTTCCAGTACCTCAACTGCGCTTTTTATCGCCTTGGGGCAAACATCGCCGAACAATCCCTTTTCCTTGATACAAGCCATTTCATCGGGCTTTGACAAATCATACCCCAACAGGTCGCGGCAGACAATCGAACCGTTAGCTTCCTTAAACCGCTTTGTATATTCAACAGCAATTGAATATGCTCTTGATTTCTGCTCGTTGTCGGAAGCGTCAAAATGACCGTATTTGAGTCCCAGCACCATCAGCGCACCCGAGACAGCACCGCATATCTCGCCGTTTCTTGCACCCCCTCAGAATGATGTTCCAAGCATTAACGCAAGCTTTTCGTCAAGCCCGAAATCCGCCGCAAACGCTGTAAGCACCGCCTGCGAACAGTTGAAATTGTTTGAAAAAAGCTCCAAAGCCTTGTCTGTTTTACTCATTGTAATTTTCCTCCTTGATGTCTTTAAGCGAAATAAGATATTCCTGCGCACATTCTACCCCCTCCGCGGAAATGGAATAGTGCATCCACTTGCCCTCCTTGCGCCCCGTAACAATACCGCTGTCGCAGAGTATCTTCATATGGTGGGAAAGAGTCGGCTGGGTGATGTGCATTTCTTCAAGCAGCATACAGGCGCATTTTTCTCCGCCCTGCAAAAGCTGCAATATCCTTATGCGGTTTTCATCGCAGAATGCCTTGAAAATTACCGCTGTCTTTTTTGCGTCAAGCTCCATTATGCTCCTCCTTTCAGAGTCAAGCCGATTTTATACGCCTGCTCGGTAAAACGCTTTGCGCGCTCGGCACGGTTTTTGTCGTTGCCGTACCCCCTTGTCATTTCATCAAAAACTACCATTTCCGCCGATTTTGCACGGTCGTGTATGCGGTCTCCTATCATAACGGTTTTCATCGCCTCTATCTGCTCAAGACGAACAGTATCCTTCATGCTTCCGCCCATCGTTACAAGGAAAAGCGCCTTGTCAAGCTGCTTCATGGAAGCGTCGCCGCCGTAAGCAAAGCCGTAAGTCCACACACGCTGAAACCAGCCCGTCAGCAGCGCAGGACATTCCGTCCAGAAAACGGGATAGATAAACGCTATTGCATCGGCGCTGTTTATCTTGCGCTGTTCCTCAAGAACATCGGGCGGTACCTGCAAGTCGGCTCTGTAAAACGCTTCTCTTTCATATTCCGACTCCGAAAAAACGGGGTCGAACTTCATTGCGTACAAATCGGAGACCTCAAAGCTGTGTCCCGCTTCCGTCAGACCTTTGAGAAATGCGCCGCGGACATCTGCTGTGAAGCTTTCCTCACTCGGATGACAATATACAACGAAAACCTTCATTTGCTCACCTCATATAGATAATTCTCTATCTATTATAAGCGTCAAATAGAAAAATGTCAATATATCTATATGTACAAATTATTGGGGGAAATATATATATACTGACAAATATTTTTTACATTACTATACCATACCTTTCCAAGTATGCACATATTCTTATATTTTTCGGTATATTACTTGAAAAACTGCAAAAAATAACATTGCTCTGTAAATTAACCGACAAAAGTTAATTTACAGAGCAATACAAAATCGGAAAGGCAGTTCAAACCTATGAATATTTCAAAGCAGCAATACGATGCAATGGTGAAAAAGGCGTCCCCCAACTCCAAAAGCTGGGTAAGCATACCCAAAGCATTTGTGATAGGCGGAATTATCTGCTGCGTGGGACAGGCGATAATGAACGTTTTCAGCAACTACGGCTTTGACGAAAAAACCGCCGCCGGGTGGACGTCGGTTTGCCTTGTATTTCTCAGCGCCCTGCTGACGGGTCTGGGGCTGTACGAAAAAATCGCAAAGCACGGCGGCGCAGGCACTCTCGTGCCCATAACAGGCTTTGCAAACGCCGTTGTCTCCCCTGCCCTCGAATTCAAATCGGAGGGCTACGTGCTGGGTCTGGGCGCAAAAATTTTCATTATTTCGGGTCCCGTAATTCTCTACGGAACCGTTGCTTCGGTGATCTACGGGCTTATCTACTACTTTTTCCTGCGCTGATCAGTCCTCGTTGAAGCAGGTCACTCCCACCACCGTAACGTTGTCGCGGCTGCCGTTGTCAATGGCGCGCTTGACCATATCCGCCAGACGCTTCGGCAGCTTTTTCGGCTGGGCAAGCAGCTCCTCAAACTCCCCTGCGGTAAGGTGATCCGAAAGCCCGTCGCTGCATATTATCAGTATGTCGCCGTGAGAAAGCCCCCCCTCAATGGGAGCAATCTGGGGCTTAGGCTCTTGGGCAAGGCTTCCCATAACGGGGAATATCACGTTTTTCTGCGCATGGTTGATGCGCTCCTCGCTTGTTATGTGGCCGTGCTCGTAAAGGAATTGCACCAGCGACTGGTCACGGGAAAGCTGCTTTATCCTGCCGCCGCGGTAGAGATACAGCCGCGAGTCCCCCACGTTTATCATCACCGCATTGCCCTCGATGTCAATGGCAACGGCGCAGAGCGTGGTCTGCATATTCACTGTATCGTGGGTCACTCCGTAACGCTGGAGGGTCTTGTGTATACCCATTATTTTCTTTTCATAGTCTGTCTTGGGACCCGGTTTTATCGTGGAAAGAAGCTCCAGCGCAAGCCTTGAAGCAACTTCGCCCGAGGTTTCCCCCGCAACTCCGTCCGCAACGGCGGCAATCATAGGCGCTCTAACGCTGCTTTCCATTTCAGCGGAAGACATAACTATCCTATTTATCAAAAATGCGTCCTCGTTATGGTCGCGCACAGCGCCTGTGTCGGTAATTCCGCAGCAATAAAACACCCTTGTCACCCCTTTAGAAATAACATATTGTATATTATATACCAATCTCCGTGATTTTTCAAGGGCAAATACAGACATTTTGATTAATTATTTGTGAAAAAAATCCGCCGCCTGCGCATACACACAGACGGCGGTATTTTAAATAAAATGTCAGCCAAGAATATAAATCGTTACATCTCTAAGACCCCACTGGCAGCATTCGTCGTAGGTATCCATATAAAGGTCGACCAGAACCCTGCCGCTGAGCATTGCTCCGCCCGTATCTGCGGCAATTGCATAGCCGTAGTCCTTTGAGCCGTCGTTTGAAGCAATGTAAAGCTCTGTGCCGTAAGGAATAAGGTCGGGGTCAACGGCAACGTGTCCTACACGGGCTTCCCTGCCGCTTGCTGTGAGAGCGCCGGGCTTTGCGGTATAAGCGGTAGCCTTGCCCGTTACAGTACCCGAATACTCAAGGGGAACGCCGTCAGCGTCCAGCGCAAGGTCGTCGGGAGGCTGAATAGTCGACTTAGGCTCGCAGGTACCAACTACAATGACCTCGTCCACGGGCGCGGTAATGTCCTCGTCGATAACGTCGGAGGAAACAAGCTCGCCGTCAATATAAACGTGTCGGAGAGTCGTCTCAACTTCGCCCTCTTCGCCGTCTACAACGGTCTCGGTGTAGCCGACCATAAAGCCGTCGTCCTCGCGGTACTTGGTTGCATAATCAATAGTCTTTACCTTGACCTCTTCAACGATGTCAACGCGGTTGATGACAATGCGTGTTTCGTTGTTCAGCGGCTCGTTAAAGCCGATATTTATAAGATCGTCGTCAAAAACGTCAACGTCTGCCGCTTTGAGAGCGTCGGCAACCGTACCTGCACACTTAACGCCCAGAGTTTTTCCGTCAACGTCTATTTTTACATCATATTTCTTCGGGGGAATAGGCGACCTCAACGCATAGGAAACGCTTACGTTTTCATTTACGAGAGAAGCTGTCAGAGCAGCCTCGTCGCTTCTGTCTGCCGAAATTATTACAGCGCCTGTCAAAGCGACACAAAGCGCGCCGACAGAAACAAGATACTTTCTGATTTTCAAGTCCTTTAGGATTTTTTTACAATTTGCAGCAGCGCCGAGAGCGCGGTTCTTCAATTTGCAGTTATTACTCATAAAGACTCCTTTCAAAAGGTTACACATCGGTTACAAAATTTCCTTTCGGACATACTTTTCGTAACCATTTAGCAACTGTTAGCAATTATAATATCATAGTTGCTGTTTGTCAAGCTTTTCATGCGGTGCAAATTTGTCTATTTTGCACAAAACAATGTAAAATCATTATAACCCGAATAACAGTTAATCCCATTTTTCATTGAATTAACCTAAATTTTGCCTTTGCTTTTTATGCAATTCCGCTAAATCGTTTTTTGCGTCGGCAGGCAAAATGTAACACTTATCCATTTTTGGTATAATAATCAACATTAGTAGACAATTTTCCTGCACAAGTTAACATTTTCGTCTCTTTATTTCGGCATTTTGTACAACCGTTTAGGTTAGCTTATCATATTTTTTGTCTATTTTTAAATTAGGATATTTTCCCCAAATATGCAAATAAAAGGTGGCATTGCAGCAAAAAAACATATGTAATAGTATAGCTTTTTTTCCTGCGATTGACTTATTGCGGTGCAAATGATATAATTATGTGTATCGGATAAATTCGCATTTTGATCGGAGGGAAAGCATAAAATGCTGAAAAATATACTCAGCGGCAGCGACTGCGCAAGCTGTAAGATCTGCTGCATTTTCGATAAATACGACCTTTGGGAGACCCCCGTGCTGGACGATGAGCTGAAAGCCAAAACGGCGGAGCGTTTTCCCGACGCAAGCTTTGTGCGCAAGGGCGACGGCTGGATATTCCGCATGAGCGAGGCGGAGGACGGGCTTTACTACTGTCCCATGCTGGACAGCAAGACGGGGTGCAGGCTTGGTGACGAAAAGCCCTTTGACTGCCGCATATGGCCCTACCGCATCATGTCGCTGGGAGGCTCGCGAGTCATCTCGATAGCCTCGATATGCCCCACGATGTACAAAAAGCCCCTTGAGGAGCTGTGCGCCGAGCTTGAACGGGACGGCTTGGGCGAGAAAATTTTTGCCTTTGCGGACGCCCACCCCTACATCGTTAAGCCGTACGAGGACGGCTACCCCATTTTAAAGGTTGAGAAAAGCCGTGTCCCGAAAGCGAAAAACGCGGATATGCAGCGTCTTGAAAGTCAGCTTGCTTTCCTCATGGAAGCCGACAAGCTGAAAAATATTTACAGGCAGACCTACACGAGAACGGACGACCTGCCGCCCATGCCCGAGAATTCCAATATTACAAAGCCGTACCCCAGACGCGAAAACGACGCGGAGCATAGCTTTTCGCTGGCTTTGTTTACGACGGTGCTGGCAGAGTATTCCAACGAGCCGATAGACGTGCCGAAAACCATGAAGATGGTGCTGGTGCATGACATTGTGGAAATCGACGCAGGAGACACCTACTGCTATGACGCGGCAGGTAACTCCACAAAGGCGGAGCGCGAAAATGCGGCGGCAAAAAGGCTGTTCGGGCTGCTCCCTGCCGAGCAGGCGGAGGAATACATCGGCTTGTGGCGCGAATTTGAGGAGCGCGAGACTCCCGAAGCGCGATTTGCCCACGTTATGGACCGTATCCAGCCCCTTTTGCTCAATCTGAGCAGGGACGGGCTTTCATGGCAGGAACACGGCATACACTTCGGGCAGGTTGAAAAACGTATGTCAGTCATGGCGGACGGCTCCGAAAGCCTTCACAGCTATATGCTGAAGCTGCTCTGCGCTGCCCGCGATAAAGGAATTCTTCCCGAATAAGCAAAAAAGAGAGTACCGTTTTTACACGGTACTCTCAAATATTTTGTATCGGTCATGCTCTTACGTCAAGCATACTTCCGACCTCTCCGCTGAACTTAGGCACTGAATCGGCCATTTCCATTATGCCCTTTATCATATCTGCACTTGTGTCCATAGCCTTCTTCATCATGGAAGTTTCCACGCTCTGCTGAAGCTTTGCGGTACTCATTGTCATAGACATCTGAGCGATCGAGTTAGCCAGATCCATATGTGATCCTCCTTTGCACAGCTTATTTATACTGATCTTAAAAGATCGGTATCATAATTATGACCATTTTCCCGAAGGGAAAATGCACTACTTTCCGATGTTTTGTGGCTTTAAGCCCGACGTAGTCGGCTGCACAAAATTTCAAGCGTCAGCTTGAAAAACAAAACTCGGGTTTGAAAATTTATTTTCAAACTTTATTCCTCGGACATTGATTTAAGCTCTTCAAGGATATTTGCAAATTCCTTGAGGTTTTCGAGACATTCCTTAACAGCCTCTCTGGTCTGTCCGATATGCTCGGTCATTTCCTTGGAGTATCCGCCGATATGCTGCATTGCCGACTCTATCTTGTCTGCGGATATCTTGCTGGTCTCTGCAAGGTTTCTTACCTCCTGCGCGATAACGCCGAAGCCCTTTCCGCTTTCCTTGGCTCTTGAAGCCTCGATGGAAGCGTTAAAGCCGAGGATCTTGGTGTTCATGGCAATATCCTGGATAACCTTTACGGTATCGGTAGTTGAAGCGACTTCCTTTGCAGACTCTGCCGCAACACGGCTTACATCGTCGAAAGCCTGTTCAAGAGTATTGATACGCTTTGTGCTGCGGCTTAACGCAGCCTCGGACTCGGCGATCTTGCTTATCATATTGCGGTTTCTCAATGTAAGTCCTGCATTGGACTGGCTTGCAAGGTAGTTGCTGTACGCAGTTTCAGAAAGCACCTTTGCGATTATGCGCAGGAAATCCGCAGCAGCGTCGATCTGTCTTTTTTCAACGATCTTTACCTTTCTGAGCGCCGCAACGTATGCGTCGGGGTCAATGGAAAGCTCCTCCGCGATCTGGCGGAATTTGTCCTCATCGGGAGCTTCGGGCAGAACCTGACCGCCGATAAACGAGCCGATAAACTGTCCGTTAAGCATAATAGGTGCAGCAAAGTCAACAAGACCTGCATGGCAGAAATACGCAGCCGCCCTACCGGTGCGCATAGTCTCCTCGCCGCCGGATTTGTCGCACTGCTCGCATCTTGAGCAGCCCAAGCGTGACTGTCTTGTATATTTCATACAAAAATCCGTGAAATTGCTTCCGTTTGTTACAGCGTTGCCGTCTGCGTCTGTCGTCAGCGCAGCCATACCCGTAAGAGCGGCAAACCCGTCCTGAATTTCCTGAAGAGTTTTAACGTCGATCAAATCAGTAAGTTTTACGTCAACCATAATGAAGCCCCGTTTCTTTACAATATAGAATTTGGTATAAAATGGCTGTTTGAGCAGCCAAAAACAAACTATTTTTCATTTATAATAATACAACATTCGTGGAATTATGTCAAGGCATTATCCGATACATACAATTTTTTTGTCAACCTGCACATAATCCGCGGCGGATTATTGTACAGCGGAATATTCCTTTTACGGGCTGCTTCAAAGCCGCAAAACAGCGCGTGCAAGAGAAACGGGACTGTCAAAAATATACTCCGCCCCGGCAGCTTCAAACTCGCCTGGCTCCGTGAAATTATAGGGTATACCGGCGGAACATACGCCGCAAAGCTTTGCCCCTTCAATATCGTGCTTTCTGTCACCGACCATCAGCACGCTTTTTCTGTCGGGATAGCCCATGCGCCGCAGACATTCCTCGATAACGTCCGCCTTGTCAATGCGGCTGCCGTCAAGCTCCGCACCTGTTATGACATCGAAATACTTCTCGATTTCAAAGGCTTTCAGTATCTTTTCCGCATACACCTCGGGCTTTGAGGTTGCAAGACCTATCCGTTTTCCCGACTCCGAAAGCAGCTTAAGCGCCTCGGGAATGCCGTCGATGACCCTGCACTCCATAATTCCCGTCACCGAATATCTTTCGCGGTATACTGCGACTGCGGCTTCCGCCTGCGCCTTGTCGAAGCCGTAAAACTCCGTAAAGGAATATATCAGCGACGGTCCGATAAAGCGTATCAGCCTTTCGCGGCTGTTTTCCGTAATGCCGAATTTTTCAAGGGTATAGCGGACGCATTTTGTGATGCCCTCCTCGGAGTCGATAACAGTTCCGTCAAGGTCAAAAAGTATTACATCAAAATTTTCCAAAATTATTACCATTTTCCCGAAGGGAAAATGCACTCCTTTCCGATGTTTTGTGGTTTGAAACTGACAAAGTCAGCTAAGCAAATTTCTTGCGGCAGCAAGGAAAACAAAACTCGGGTTTGAAAATTTATTTTCAAACTTTACTCCAAATTAAATGTGCCAACACCCGAATAGTTTAAGCTGGCACCGCAGGGCAAGCCGTATTACAGCCTTGCCTTGATAAGAGATGTTGCAATTACCGCAAGAACTGCACCAAGAGTCGAGCCGCAGAGGTTTACGATAAGCTGATAGCTCCAGTCGACCTTTTCGCCGTTTTTGCCGGGGATAGGCAGGATAGCAAACCAAATGCTGCTGAAAACGGAACGCATGGCGTTCATGCTGAAGCCCGTGCTGTTAAGGGTAAGGGACAGCAGCGCAACTGCGCCGAAGCCTACCGCGCCGATAACAAGGGACTGATTGTCGGCAGTTGTTGCGGTTATGCCTGCAATGCTGATAAACACCAGGAACAGGAACACGAAGGTCGCAAGAACCTCCTGAACAAAGTTGAGGGGTATATTTCTTTCAACGGGGTATGCCGAATAAATACCTCTTTTTGGCATATCTCCCGACGCCTTGAGCGAGTCGTAGAAAAAGATTATGCACACTATTATCGCCGCGCCTGCCGCAAGGAATTCCATAAGCAGATACATTGCCGCTTCCGCGATAGACAGACCGTTCCAGATAACGCTTCCGATTACAACGCCGGGGTTAAGGTAAGCAGGTCCTCCCATGATAGCCGCTACCGCAAGACCGAAACCTACGGCAAGACTCCATGCAACAACAAGCTCGATATAGTTAAGCTTTGATACCAAGGTTTTTTTCAAAGAGATATTGCTCATATAAGCATATCCGCCCAAAAGAAAGATAAAACTGCCTGCAAATTCCGATAAATAGTTCATGTCGAATCCTCCCGATTAGTAATAATGTAACAAACATTATAATACCTTTTTCGACTTTTTTCAACAATTTACACCAAAAATAAGGAATTTGCACAAAATTATTACAACAAAATTACATTTTTACTTCATTTTTTGTACATTTTTCACGTAAAATGTCAATAACCTGCTTCATAAGGTCAAGCGGTTTTTCACCTTTCATCTTTACCGCAATATACGACTTTTCGCCGCCGTTGACCGTTACCCTGCCCTTGAAGGCGGCGGTAAGCGCCTGAATCTGCCCTATCTCCGCGGATTTGAGGTAGAAAAACATTATGCCGTTTTTCTGGGATATTTCGGTTATGGTAAGCTCGCTTGCCATGTTGCGTATGAGAGCAACGCTGATAAGTCCCTGTATCGCCTTGGGAGGGTCGCCGTAGCGGTCGATAAGCTCGTCAAGAAGGTCAATGCTGTCCTCGTCGGTGCGCAGAGCGGCAATCTTGCGGTATACGTCAAGCCTGCCTGCAAGGCTTTCAATGTAGCTGTCGGGGATATGCGCTTCTATCTGAATATCCACAAGGCAGTCCTCGGGCTTGGGAGGCGGCATTTCGCCCTTTTCCTCGGCAATCGCTTCATTAAGTAGCTGGAGGTACATATCGTATCCCACGGCTTCCATGTGACCGTGCTGCTTTCCGCCCAAAATCGAACCTGCTCCCCGAATTTCAAGGTCGCGGAGGGCAATGCGGAAGCCACTGCCGAACTGGGTGAACTCACGTATCGCGTCAAGGCGGCGTGAAGCTATCTCGGTAAGAGCCTTGCCCCGTCTGAATGTGAAATACGCAAAGGCGCGGCGGTTGGAGCGTCCCACTCTGCCGCGGAGCTGATAAAGCTGTGAAAGACCGAGCCTGTCGGCGTCCTCGATGATAAGGGTGTTCACGTTGGGGACGTCCACACCCGTTTCGATAAGGGTGGTACACACAAGAATGTCTATCTCATGCTCAATAAGCTGCCGCCATATTTCCGAAAGCTGCTCCTCGGTAATCTGACCGTGGGCAACGCCTATGCGCGCGTCGGGAAGCTTTTCAGCCAATTTTGCGGCGCAAAGGTCGATGCTGTCAATGCGGTTATGGATATAGTATACCTGACCGCCGCGGCGAAGCTCCTTTGATATCGCTTGGATTATCACGCCGTCGTTATGCTCGATAACGTAGGTCTGTACGGGGTGTCTGTCGACAGGCGGCTCTTCGATAACGCTCATGTCACGGATACCGCTCATAGCCATGTTAAGGGTACGGGGTATGGGCGTTGCCGAAAGGGTCAGCACGTCCACACCTGCAAAGGCTTCCTTGAAGCGCTCCTTATGTGCAACGCCGAAGCGCTGCTCCTCGTCGATTATGACAAGACCTAAGTTCAGGAATTTAACGTCCTTCTGCACAAGACGGTGAGTGCCGATTATCATGTCTATCTCGCCTCGTTTAAGCTGGCGGAGTATCTCCTCCTGCTCCTTTTTGGAGCGGAAGCGCGAAAGCAGCTCCACCTTCATGGGAAAATGCTCAAACCGCTTCAAGGCGGTCTGGTAGTGCTGCCACGCAAGTACCGTTGTGGGCGCAAGTATCGCGCACTGCTTGCTGTCCTCCATGCACTTGAACGCCGCGCGGAATGCGACCTCGGTCTTGCCGAAGCCCACGTCGCCGCAGAGAAGTCTG
>JAGAUA010000063.1 GCA_017847885.1 Oscillospiraceae bacterium | reverse complement strand
TTTTCAAGAAATTCTTTTTTGCTTGTTTTGGCTTGCGCCAGTTCATCGCTTATAAGCGAGAATGTTAGTTGTTTATTCATACCTATATTATACCATTTTTCTTGCCATTTTTCAATGGTTTGTGCGGTATTGCCTTAATAATATGTTACGTTTGGAGAATTTTAATATGAAAAGAACAATAAGCATAAGGGTAACAGATGAAGAGTACGATCAGTTATGTATTAACGCTTCTAAAAGTGGAATGAACGTTAGCAATTATTCTCATAATTGTTTGTTTGATTATTTGAATTCTGACAATACAGTTGTGAAGGCAAAATTTGTAAAAGAAGTCAGTACAATGTGCAATATTGTCAACAAGATGGAAAACTTTATTTATGATAACGGTATTGACACCTATAAAGAACTCAGAAAGGAAGTATACAATTTATGGAATATGTTCTGAAATTTATTCATGGTGAATACAAAGATGAAAATGCGCTTAATGATGTACATAACTATATCACCAAGTTTGAAAAATGCAGAGGTTTGAATGGCGGATATAATATTTTGCCTGAACATGCTGTTGAAATGATGCAGGACATAAAAAACTTATATGGTGAAAATAAAGGCAAAATGCTTATACATTTCATTGTGTCGTTGCCCATAAAATATTGTGTTACTGACACAGGTATGCTTGTTTGTGCAAGACTTATAGCGTCAGGCTTGAACTCAACTCAGGTTGTCTATGGTATTCATAGTGACAGCGATCATATTCATGCACATTTTATGGTGAATACTGTAACACTGAATGGTGAAAGAATTTCAGTACCACTTATCAGAGACGAGGTTGCTTCAATATGCTATGAAGTGTTCAATAACCCGATGGTACTTAATTCTATTCTCAATTAAAAAATGAAATTCACAAGAGTTTCGGTCATATATTATAACCTTGAGAAATATAATGAGAATGGACAAGCTAAGCTTGACATTACGACAAAGGAGTTGTCATTATGAAGCAGGAACTTGTTTTTAGGTTTCATAACCCTAATACTGAAAAAGCTACATATAATGCTCTTATGAAGGTGTTTACAGAAGTAGGATGTAAGAAACTCAAGGAAGCTATAACTGAATTTGAAAAAAATAATAAAGATGAATCATCTTCAGTAAATGATGAGTGATTCTTCCTCTTCTCGTATTTATACGGGAAGAGTTTATTTTTTTAGGTTTTTCATTTATAACACATTAACTATATTGAAACCTGCAGGAAAGGCAGAATTTAAAAATCTGCCTTACGGTGATGTGTAATCACCGAAGTCCTGTAGGAAAAAATATTTGATTATCAAATGTCCATACAGCTGTTGTATATTAAAAGCAACAGGGGGCTTAGAATGAATAAATTAATGCTGCTCTTTGCAGAAACCATAGAGCAGGTACAAAGGAAGGTTTATGGACAATGTGCCCTCCATCGAGGACTTGAGAGTAAAACGTCGGCTGATAACCGATTTTGCGTCACGGCTTAATTTGGGGGGGAACTTTAAATCTTAATATTTTGTCATTTATATATGTATGATATATTGACATTTTGTCGTATTAACGATATAATTATATTATATTTGATTTGGTAATTACTATTTTTCACAAATATCCGAATTTGGTAAGTGCGGCAGTTGTCCGCTTTAAGTCATATTCGTGAAAACATATTTTGGGAGGTGCAGGCATGAAAGGAATAATTTTAGCAGGCGGATCGGGTACAAGACTTTATCCGCTGACAAAGGTCACATCAAAGCAGCTGCTTCCTATCTACGATAAACCTATGATCTACTATCCTATGTCTGTGCTGATGAATGCAGGTATACGTGATATTCTGATAATCTCTACACCGCAGGATACGCCAAGGTTTGAGGCGCTGCTCGGTGACGGAAGCCGTTTCGGAGTAAGGTTAAGCTATGCAGTTCAGCCGTCCCCCGACGGACTTGCACAGGCGTTTATTATTGGCGAGGATTTTATCGGCAGCGATTGCGCCGCAATGGTTCTGGGGGACAATATTTTCGCCGGACACGGCTTAAAAAAGCGCCTTCTGAAAGCTGTTGAAAACGCCGAAAGCGGCAATGGCGCGACGATTTTCGGCTATTATGTTGATGACCCGGAAAGGTTCGGTATTGTGGAATTTGACTCCGCTGGTCAAGCTGTTTCCATTGAAGAAAAGCCAATCAAGCCTAAAAGCAACTACTGTGTTACGGGGCTGTATTTTTACGATAACCGTGTGGTCGAATATGCAAAAAACCTGAAGCCGTCTGCAAGAGGCGAGCTGGAAATTACCGATTTGAACAGGATATATCTTGAAAACGGCAGCCTGCACGTTGAGCTTTTGGGGCAGGGCTTTACATGGCTTGACACGGGAACCCACGAAAGCCTTGTTGAGGCAACAAATTTCGTGATGACGGTCGAATCCCATCAGCACAGAAAGATAGCTTGCCTTGAAGAAATTGCATATCTTAACGGCTGGATCTCGAAAGAGGACGTTCTTGAGGTGTGTGAGACGATGAAAAATAATCAGTACGGTCAATATTTGAAGGACGTTCTGGACGGAAAATTTATTGATACTTTGAGATGATTTCGGAGGTAAATATGACTGTAATTGTAACAGGCGGAGCAGGTTTTATCGGCTCAAACTTTATCTTTCATATGCTTGAAAAGTATCCGGAATACCGCATTGTCTGCCTTGACAAGCTTACATATGCCGGAAATCTTTCAACGCTTAAAACGGTTATGCATAACCCGAATTTCCGTTTTGTAAAAGCGGATATCTGCGACCGTGAGGCGGTGAACAGGCTCTTTGAGGAGGAACACCCCGATATTGTCGTGAATTTTGCGGCGGAAAGCCACGTTGACCGTTCAATCGAAAATCCGGATGTTTTTTTGCAGACAAATATTATGGGCACGGCGGTGCTTATGGACGCTTGCAGGAAGTATGGAATAACACGCTATCATCAGGTCTCCACCGATGAGGTATACGGCGACCTGCCCCTTGACAGACCCGACCTGTTCTTCACCGAGGAAACGCCCATTCATACCAGCAGCCCGTACAGCAGCTCAAAGGCGGGCGCGGATCTGCTTGTGCTTGCATATCACAGAACTTACGGACTTCCCGTGACGATAAGCCGCTGCTCAAACAATTACGGACCGTATCACTTCCCTGAAAAGCTTATTCCGCTGATGATAGCAAATGCCCTTAACGACAAACCGCTGCCTGTTTACGGAACGGGAGAAAACGTCCGCGACTGGCTTTATGTTGAGGATCACTGTAAGGCGATAGATTTGATTATACATAAGGGCAGAGTCGGTGAGGTCTACAATATCGGCGGTCATAATGAGATGAAAAATATCGACATTGTGAAGATGATCTGCAAGGAGCTTGGCAAGCCGGAAAGTCTTATCACTTACGTTGCCGACCGCAAGGGACATGATTTGCGGTATGCGATCGATCCTACTAAGATACATAATGAGCTTGGCTGGCTTCCCGAAACAAAGTTTGCGGACGGAATTAAAAAGACGATAAAATGGTATCTTGATAACCGTGACTGGTGGGAAGAGATAATCAGCGGAGAGTATAAGAAATATTATGAAAAAATGTATGCTTACAGGTAAGGTTTTTTAGATGAAGGTTTTTGTAACAGGTACAGGCGGACAGCTTGGATTTGATGTAATGAACGAGCTTGCACGGCGAGGCTATGAAGCGGTCGGTTCAGATATTACGGAAAATGCAGATGTAAAGCTTGATATTACCGATAAAAATGCGGTCGAAAGGGCGGTTTCCGAAATACGTCCCGATGCAGTAATTCATTGCGCTGCATGGACGGCTGTTGACGCTGCCGAGGAGGAAGAAAATATCCCCAAGGTAAAAGCGGTCAACGCCGAGGGCACAAAAAATATTGCCGCCGCTTGTAAAAAAATCGGCTGCAAAATGCTATACATAAGCACGGATTATGTTTTCGAAGGAACGGGTACGGAGCCGTGGAAGCCCGATTGCAAGGACTATGCGCCCCTTAATGTTTACGGACAGACAAAGCTTGAGGGCGAGCTTGCTGTTTCAGAGCTGCTTGAGAAGTATTTTATAGTCCGCATAGCATGGGTGTTCGGCAGAAATGGAAAAAATTTTGTAAAGACTATGCTTAACGTCGGGAGAAAATATCCCGAGGTCAGAGTGGTAAACGATCAGGTCGGCACGCCCACATACACATATGACTTGGCAAGGCTGCTTGTTGATATGGTTGAAACCGAAAAATACGGCTATTACCACGCCACAAACGAGGGCGGATATATTTCATGGTATGAGTTTGCAAAGGAAATATACCGCCTTGCAGGACTGAATACAAAAGTCGTTTCGGTAACGACGGAGGAGTATGGCTTGTCAAAGGCGGCGCGCCCGTTTAACAGCAGACTTGACAAGAGCAAGCTTTCGGAAAGCGGATTTGAGCCACTTCCGCATTGGCGCGACGCATTGAAAAGATTTCTTGAGGAAACGGGAGAAATTTAATGGGACAGATAAAGGTTACAGCGTGTCCGATAGAAGGACTTTATATAATCGAGCCTGCCGTTCACGGAGACAGCAGGGGCTATTTTATGGAGACCTACAATCAGCGCGATATGGAAGAAGCAGGACTAAATATGAAATTCGTGCAGGACAACCAGAGTATGTCTGTGAAGGGCGTGCTTAGGGGACTCCATTTTCAGAAGCAGTATCCGCAGGGAAAGCTTGTCCGTGTAATAAAGGGCAGGGTATTCGATGTTGCGGTGGATTTGAGGAGCGGCAGCAAGACCTGCGGAAAATGGTACGGTGTGGAGCTTACCGAAGAAAATAAGAAGCAATTCTATATTTCCGAGGGCTTTGCCCACGGTTTTCTTGTTTTAAGCGATACTGCGGAATTCTGCTACAAGTGTACCGATTTTTATCACCCCGGCGATGAGGGCGGTCTTGCGTGGAACGACCCGGAGATAGGCATTGAATGGCCTGAGCTTACGGGTGAATACAAGGGAAGTGCAGACGCTGACGGTTACGCTCTTGCTGACGGTACGCCTCTTAATCTGAGCGATAAGGATAAAATGTGGCAGGGGTTTAGAGATACTTTTAAATTTTGAGGTTATCAATGAAAAAAATAGGATATGTAATTCTGACATGGAATTCCGAGAGGGTAATAAAAAATTGTATAGAATCTATTGCTGCATTAACAAATATAAGTGCGGATATTATTCTTGTTGATAACGGCAGTACAGATAAAACATTGGAAATTATAAATTCCGTGCAGGTAACGGTTCCCCATACTTTGGAAATTATAAAATTTGATAAAAATATGGGAACGACAGTTTCAAGAAATGCTGCCATTCAAAAGCTGGCAACTCATGATATAGATTATTATTGTATTTTAGACAGCGACACTATTGTTAATGAAGATGCCATGTCTAAAATGATAAGCTATCTTGATAATAATCCGGATTGCGGCATAGTTGGACCTCGTATGGTAACATCGAATAATGTTGTTCAAATTTCGGGAAGATGTTTTCCGACTGTAACAGAAAAATTTTGCAAAGCGGTCCCGCTCAAATGTGTGCAGGCAATAGGGGAAGCCAAAGAAGAACTTGTTCCGAAAAATGTTGTTGTCGGAGCATATTCTGTTGATTATCTTATGAGCGCTTGCTGGATGATATCTAAAAATGTCATTGATTCTGTCGGCTTGCTGGACGAAAAAATTTTTTATGCACCTGAAGATGTGGAATATTGTATCAGAGTTTGGAAAAAGGGATATAAGGTTGTTTATTATCCCGAAGCACAAATAATTCATGAATGGCAAAGATTAAGCAAGAAGAAATTGTTCAGTAAAATGAATTACGAGCATATAAAAGGTTTAGCGTATATGTTTAAAAAGCACAAATATTTTTTCTCGGCTCGAAGAATGAAAAATTCATTCCCACAAAATGACGCACAAGGAGAATCCGTTATATGAAAGTTTTTTTTGTTAATCCTCCGTTTAAGTCGGAATACGGAAAATTTTCACGGGAAAACAGAAGTCCTGCGGTAACACGCAGCGGAACCTTATATTATCCGTTGTGGCTCATTTATGCAGCAGCCGTCTGCGAAAAAGACGGTTTTGAAGTGGAATTTCTTGACGCTCCGGCAAAGCCGATGAACAACGCCGAAGCATATGAATACATAAAATCCCATGCAGACGGAACAAAACTTTTTGTAATTAACACGAGTACCCCGTCTATTGTAAATGACACCGATTACGGTGATAAAATTAAAGAGCTGTATCCCGACGCATTTGTAATGTTAGTTGGAACGCATCCGTCCGCACTGCCGGAGGAAACATTAAAAAACAGCAAAAATGTTGATGCGGTAGCAAGACGCGAGTATGATTATATCGTTCGGGAAGCTGCCGAAGCGATAAGAGACGGACGCGATCCTTTTTTGACAAACGGACTTACTTACAGAAAAAACAATGAGATAAAGTCTAATCCGGATATGCCGTTTATAACCGATATGGACGAGATCCCGTTTCTTGCCGAATTTGTGAAAAAGCATCTGAATTATAAGGATTATTTTTTTGCGGCAGCGGCATATCCCGAGATGCAGATTTTTACGGGAAGAGGCTGCATGGCTCGGTGTAATTTTTGCGTTTATCCTCAGACAATGCACGGACACAATTACAGAATGAGGAGTGCTGAAAATGTTGTTGCAGAGCTTGAATACATAGCAGAAAATTTTTCTGATGTAAAAGAAATTGTTTTTGAAGATGATACATTTACAATAATCAAAGACAGGGTAATTCAAATATGCAATTTAATGATAGAAAAAGGATTAAATAAACGCTTCAGATGGTTATGCAACGCGAGAGTAAACCTTGATTATGAAACAATGGTTATAATGAAAAAAGCAGGATGCCACTTGATTATTCCAGGTATTGAGAGCGGCAGCGACGAGATCCTTAAAAATATACACAAGGGTACAACATTAAAGCAGGTGCATCAATATATTTCCGATGCTAAAAAGGCAAAGCTTGCCGTACATGCCTGCTATATGGTCGGCAATAAGGGCGAGACACGCGAAACAATGCAGCAGACGTTAGAGCTTGCACTTAAGCTCAATACAGATACAGCACAGTTTTATCCGCTGCTGCCGTTTCCCGGTACAGAAGCATATATGTGGGCAAAAAGCAACGGCTATATCAACGGCACATATTCGGATTATGTAAAAGAAGACGGTACAATAAACAGTTTGCTTGAATTACCAAATCTTTCGGGCAAGGAAATGGTAGAGTTTTGCGATAATGCAAGAAAAAAATATTATATGCGTCCGCGTTATATTTTGCACAGATTATGGGTCGGTCTTCACGATTGGCAGGATCTAAAGAGAAGTCTTAAAGCATTCAATAAGATCAAGAAATTTTTATTTAAATAATGGTGAATGAAAATGGTTTCTGTAGCGTTAGCTTCATATAATGGGGAAAAATACATAAAGCAGCAGTTGGAAAGTGTACTGATCAATTTAAATGAAAATGATGAAGTAATAATAAGTGACGACGGCTCAACCGACAGAACAATAGAAATTATCAAATCATTGAATGATTCGAGAATTAAAGTTTTTGAAGGACCTCAAAAAAATATAAATCAGAATTTTGCAAATGCCATAAAGCATTGCAGCGGGGATTATATTTTTCTTTGCGACCAGGACGATGTTTGGTATCAAAACAAAGTCAGCACGGTTTTGTCAGCTTTTCAAAAGTATAATTGCATAGCAATTGCACATGACGCAGTAGTTGTTAATTCCGAAGGAGAAACAATTATAAAATCATTTTTTGAATATCGAAGAGTGCAGACAGGCTTTGTGAAAAATATTATACGCAATACATATCACGGCTGCTGTATGGCTTTTAAGTCGGAATTAAAAGAAAAGCTATTTCCTTTTCCCGATTCGGGCTGCCTTCACGACCAGTGGATCGGGCTGATTGCTGAATTGAACGGAAAAACAATGTTTCTCCCGGAAATTCTTATGGAGTATAAAAGGCACGGCAATAATGCTTCAAGCTTTAAGCATTATCCATTAATGAAAATGATAACCAACCGTATAAAATTGATAAAGGCTTTGATTTGTAAATTAATGTAGGATGGAGAAGTTATTAATGAAGATAACTGTATTGCTTTCATCGTATAACGGAGAAAAATATATAGAGGAGCAATTAAACAGTATTGTTGCACAAACATATGATAAAATATCAATTCTTGTCCGTGATGACGGTTCAACTGACGGTACTGTGCAAATACTCAAAAAATACGCTGAAAAGGGTCTTATTAAATGGTACAGCGGTGAAAATCTCGGGTGCGCAAAAAGCTTCTGGCATTTACTCTGTAATTGTGACGAGTCTGATTATTACGCCTTCTGCGATCAGGATGATGTCTGGGATGAAGACAAGCTTGAAACGGCGGTAAAAATGCTTGAAAAAGAAGATAATAATATACCGCTGCTATACTTCAGCGATGTTAGAGTTACCGATGCTGAACTTAATGTTATAAGTAATAATATGGTAGAAACAATGCCAATAAGCTATCCTCATTCGTTGATAAAAAATATTGCTCCCGGTTGTACATATGTATTTAATAATGCGGCTCGGGAACTAATGAAAAAGTATGATTGCGAAAAATATGGCATTGACATTCATGATTGGACGGTTTATAAAATAGTTGCTTGTTTTGGAAAAGCCGTTTTTGATAATGAAGCTCATATGTATTACAGACAGCACGGGAATAATCTTATTGGTGCAACAAATATTGGTGCAAAAAAGTACGGTTTGGGATTCATTTTGACGAAAATAGGAAATCTTCTGATTGGAAAAAGCACCAATATCAGAGTGCAGGGTGCAATTCGTATGGAACAGTGCTACGGAGAGATGATGTCAGATATTAATTTAAAAGCAACTAAGCTAATGGCTCATTATCGTGAAAACAAAAGAGTTAAATATGAATTTATTGTCAGTAATCTTTTCAAATTTAAGGGTATAAAATATCTGTATTTTAAATTGAAAATATTATTTAATAAAGTTTGATTATGTAAATGATTTGTTGTTTAGGTAATTTTTAATTATGTTTACATATCTTTTCAGATAAATTAAAAAACAAAATTTAAGATTCAAAAATCATATTTTATCTATACTAAAGGAGGATATGCCTGTAAAGCATATATTTTCTCATGAAAAAAAAATTAAAATTTGTAATAGTATCATTCAGACAAATATGCGGTGGTCCGATCGTTTTACATGCTCTGTGCAAATACTTATCAGAATTGGGATATGATGCAAGAATTTTTTATTCTGAAGAATATGTCTATAAAAAGGGACGCAAATTAAAATTCTGGTTCAATTGGGCAAAAAGGACAGCTGTTGATACCTGTAAAATAATTTTGGTTAAATTTTTTAAAAACAGAATTAATGTAAATTCAAAAAGATTTTCCGGATATTATTATAAAGCTGTATCAGGCTGCAAAAGAAAGCTTTTGCCTTTCGTCGATAAAAATACTGTTGTTGTATATCCTGAAGTAACCTACGGGAATTTTTTGAAAGCTAAAAATGTTGTAAGATGGTTATTATATTATAACAGATTTTATGATCAGAACAATCCGGACTCTTATGAAAGCAATGATTTGTTTTTTTGTTACAGAGAAGTGTTTAATGATACATCTTTAAATCCGGAAGGCAACAAATTAAAAACGCCGTATTTTGACTTGGAATTATATAAGCAGTATAATTTCGGGGAAAGAGACGGCAAATGCTATATTGTACGAAAAGGAAAAGACAGAAGTGACCTTCCCGAAATATTTGATGGAACAGTTATTGATGAACTAACCGAAAAAGAAATTGTGGATGTATTTAACAAATGTGAATATTGCATTAGTTATGATACACAAACTGCATATTCATATATTGCAGCATTATGCGGATGCACTTCTATAGTAATACCTGAGCCGGGAAAATGCAAGGAGGATTATATAGGTTCTGATGATGATACTTTGGGCGTTGCCTGGGGATATGACGAAAAGGAAATTGCATTTGCAAAACAAACGCAGCCGCAGCTGATAGAAAGATATATTGAGATAAATAAATCAGGAAAAAGATCCGCAAAAGAATTTGCAGAATATTGTGAATCACATTTTAAAATATAACTATTTATCCGGAGTGAATAAAAATGCACGACAGTCAGCTCCACCAAAATAATACTTTTTGGTCAAATATAATCTGGAAGCTCCTTGAACGCTTCGGTGTACAGGGTGTTCAGTTTATAATACAAATAATCCTTGCCAGATTGCTATCTCCCGAGCATTACGGAATATTATCCTTAATGATAATATTTACAACGCTTGCTAATGTATTTATACAGAACGGGTTCAATACTTCTCTCATACAAAACAAAGATGTAACTGAAGAAGATTATTCGTCGGTTTTCTGGTTTTCGCTGGGTATAGCGGTCATACTGTATATAATTCTGTTTGCGGCAGCTCCGCTTGTTGCGGCATTCTATAAAATGCCGGATATCATCACGCCGTTCAGGGTGATTTCTCTTATGTTGATACCCGGTGCGTTCAACTCGATACAGGTTGCAAAAGTAAGCCGTGAAATGAATTTTAAAAAGGTTTTTTACAGCAATATCATAGGAACCGTTATCTCAGGAATGGCAGGCATAGCAGCTGCATATATGGGACTTGGTCTTTGGGCGCTTGTTATTCAGACGCTTCTTAATGTTACTGTTGCCTGCATAGTAATGCTTTTTACAGTAAATTGGCATCCAACACTTGTGTGCGATCTAAAAAGGATAAAAGTTTTGCTTTCATACGGATGGAAACTGCTTGTTTCAGCATTGCTTGATACCCTTTATCAAGATTTGAGCAGTCTTGTTATAGGCAAAAAATATGATTCGGGAATGCTCGGGCAATATAATCGGGGAAAGCAGTTTCCGCAGTTTATTGTTAACGGAGTAAACGGCTCAATACAAAGCGTTTTGCTTCCTGCATTGTCATTAAAACAGGAGGACAGAAAACAGGTAAAGACACTTATGAGGACATCTATGACATTAAGCGCTTACATAATTTTCCCTATGATGGCAGGTCTTGCAGGTATAGCAGAACCGTTGGTAAGCCTGATACTTACTGATAAATGGCTGCCTTGTGTGCCGTATTTGCAGATATTCTGTTTTTCATTTGCATTTTGGCCTGTGCATACAAGTAATTTGCAGGCAATAAACGCTATGGGCAGAAGTGATATATTTCTTAAGCTTGAAATAATAAAAAAGATATATGGAATAGCGGCATTAATTATTGCTGTGTTCTGCTTTGATTCGCCGATAGCTATTGCAATGACAGGGGGGATTACATCTGTAATAAGCAGCTTTGTAAATGCTTTCCCCAATAAGAAGCTTATCGATTATTCATATTTTGAGCAGATGAAGGATATATTGCCATCGTTTCTTTTGTCGGCTGTGATGTTTGGAATTGTTGTAATGATAGGCACAATGAATCTTGCCCCGATTATTACTTTGTTTGTACAAATAATTTCAGGAATTGTTTTTTATATTTTGTTTTCATTTATATTAAAAATCAGACCCTTTGTTTTTTTACTTGATAATTTTTTTCATCGCTTAAAGGGTTAATTTTTTTTATTATTGCTGCCCAAATTGACTAACAATTTTTCCGTTTGTGCCATTATCAAAATCTGCCGTCAGAAAAGCTTGAAATAACAACGTACCCTTGTGTTTTGCTTCCAATGCTTTTGATATTGGTTTTTCGCATAAATCTTTAAGAGTTAATTTGAGCGGCAATATAAATAGAACTTGGAGGTAAATTATGATTTTGGGAATCTACGGTTCAGGCGGCGCGGGGAGAACTGTAAAGGAAGCTGCCAATGAAATTAATAAATGGAGCGAACTGGTGTTTATTGATGATACTGTTTCATATGATGAGTTTCACGGCATAAAAAGAATGTCATTTGAGAATTTCCAAAAGAATTTTACAAATCAAACTGCTGAGATAGTGATATCTTTAGGTGAGCCGCAGTATAGATCAAAGCTTTATGAAAAAGTAAAAGCTTCAGGCTTTTCGCTGACGAATGTTATCCATAAAAATGCATGGATAAGTCCTTCAGCAGCCATAGGCAAAGGGGTCGTTTTTTTGTACGGTGCTGTAGTAAATGCCGACGCTGTAATTGAGGATAATGTTGTTATCAGTGAATTTTCCTGCGTTGGACACGATACGGTAGTAAAAAAGCATTGCCAAATTGCCGGAGGAGTAGTAATTGGGGGAAACAGTACAATCAACCAATGCACATATATAGGTATGAACGCATCAATAAGGGAGCAAATTGAAATTGGTTCGGATTCAATAATAGGTATGGGTGCAGCTGTTGTTTCTGATATTCCCCACCATTCAATTGCAATGGGAGTTCCCGCCAAGGTTATAAAAAAACGCAGTAATGAGACTGTATTTAAAAAGCGATCGGGAGAATAAATATGAATTACCAAATCAACGTCACACGCTCTTCAATGCCCACATATGAGGAATACTGCGAGGAAATAAAAGAACTGTGGGACAGTCATTGGCTGACCAATATGGGAACCAAGCATAAGCAGTTTCAGGCTGAACTCGAGAGGTATCTTGATGTAAAGCATGTTACACTGTATACAAACGGACATCTTGCACTTGAAAATGTGATAGCGGCAATGAACTTCCCAAAAGGCAGCGAGGTTATCACAACTCCGTTCACGTTTGCTTCGACTACTCATGCCATTGTACGAAACGGTCTTGTGCCCATATTCTGTGATATAAACGAATATGATTACACCATTGATGCGGATAAGATAGAATCGCTTATTACAGAAAACACTGTTGCTGTTGTTCCCGTACATGTTTATGGAAATATATGCAATATTGAAAAAATCCGGAATATTGCAGACAAGCATGGTCTGAAAGTGATATATGATGCGGCACATGCTTTCGGAGTTACATATAACGGTATAAGTGCAGCAAATTTTGGCGATGCTTCAATGTTCAGCTTTCACGCAACTAAGGTGTTTAATACTATTGAGGGTGGAGCTGTGTGCTTTTCTGATGACGGTATGGTACAGGTACTTAATGATATGAAGAATTTCGGCATAAGAGGTCCGGAGTCCTGTGCTTATGTGGGTGGAAACGCTAAAATGAGTGAATTTCAGGCAGCAATGGGTATTTGTAACCTCAGGCATATCAATACAGAATTTGAAAAGCGCAAGGCGGCAGCGGAGCGTTACGAGCATATGTTATCGGGAATAAAGGGCATTAAGCTGTGCAAAGCACAAGCAGGTGTTAAACCAAATTATGCGTATTTTCCTGTGGTGTTTGACGGATATAAGTATACCCGTGATGAGGTATACGATAAGCTGAAAAAAGAAAATATTATTGCAAGGAAATATTTTTATCCGTTGACTAATAGTTTTGAGTGTTATAAATCTTTTCCCACGGCAGGAGAGAATAAAACTCCAACAGCAAAATATATAGCAGACAGAGTGCTGACTCTGCCCATGTATGCTGATTTGAGTATTGATGATGTTGATAGGATTTGTTATATTATTTTGTCTTGATTTGTATCATTTTAGGAATTGTCTGTATATGCAGAAAAAGCTGCACCTTTGTTTAGGTACAGCTTTTATGTATTGCCACTCTTTATTATTGTATCGTATCCGCCAAATCACCATACGTTGTGCTTCAAGATGCATTTATATTCTTATACTTCCATTTTTTTCTTGACAATCTGCCTATTCTATGCCATAATAAGCAGTAACAGAAATAATGGAGGGATAGCAGTGAACATAGCAGCATATTGTCGTGTTTCTACGGATAAAGAGGATCAGCTCAACAGCCTTGAAGCACAGAAAAAGTTCTTTACGGAATACGCGCAGAATAACGGTCACAACCTTATTCGACTATATGCTGACGAAGGTATTTCCGGAACAAAAATAAAGAACCGCACGGAGTTTCAGCGGCTTATGCGTGACGCTCAAAAGGGACTTTTTGAAATGGTGGTTGTTAAAGATATTTCCCGTTTTGCACGAAACACTGTTGATTTCCTCCAAAGTATCCGTCAGCTGAAAGCGCTGAATATTGAAACCGTTTTTCTGACGGCAAATCAGACAGTTCTCGGCAACTCCGAGTTTATTCTAACCATATTCGGTGCGCTTGCACAGGAAGAATCCGCGAACACTTCCAAGCGTATAAAATTCGGCAAGAAAATAAATGCGGAGAAAGGGCGCGTACCAAATCTTGTTTTCGGGTATGACAAAATTATCGGAGATTATTTTAATCTGAAAATCAACGAGGCAGAGGCAAATATCGTTCGTGAGATATTTGAGATGTATACAAAAGAAGAAATCGGTGCGGCAAGGATCGCTAATACACTTAACGATCGCGGCATAAAAACAAAACGCGGTTACAGCTGGACGCAGAATGCTATTGCGCGAATTTTGACAAACAAAATTTACATAGGTAAGATCGTAAACGGTAAAGAAGAGGTTCAGGATTTTCTCACAAGTAAACGGCAGAAACGCGACGAAGAAGATTGGTACGTTACCGAACGTCCGGAATTGAGGATCATTGATAATTCGATTTTTGAACAGGCGCAGGAAATTATGGACAAACGTAAAAATGCTTTTGTAAATAATCACGAACGAAGCAGCAGCCGACACCTTTTCAGCACACTTATCAAGTGCAAGGAATGTGGCTACTCATTCCGCAGAACTATTTACAAGGGTAAGGGACGTTGGGTTTGCAGCGTGCGCAATGGTAGGGGAGCTGATGTTTGTGCGAATTCGGTTGTGCTGTGTGAGGATGTGCTTGTGGACAAGCTTCAGGAATATTTTGCTGAGCTCATAAAAAATAAGGAAACTATGGTAAAAAATATTGTTGCAGAATTTGACCGTGTTTATAAAAACAAGGACGACAACGAGAGTTACAATGCCGAACTGAATGAACAGAAAAATGCTCTTGAAAAGAAACGTCAGAAATATATGGATATGTATATTGACGAAATTATAAGCCGTGCCGAGCTGAATGAAAAGGTCAAAACTATCGATTCTGAGCTTGAAAAGATAAAAAATGAGCTTACCATTACCGAGTATAATTTAAGCCGCAATGATATGCTTGAAAACATTCTTCACAAGACTTTTGACGGTATAGAAAAGATAACCGATGTTTCGTCTATGACTAATGCACAGTTAAAGCAGATCATCAACAGAATTGAAGTTGATAAGGACGGACATATTGATATTTTCCTCAATCTTTTTGGGGAGATCGGGCTTGACAAATCGTTTCTAATTTGCGACAACCATATGTACAGTAGATTTTGAAATTCCAAACTGTTTAGCAGCGGCACGAACAGTAGATTTATGCTCAAGGATATAGCGTGCAAGAATGACAGCCCTTTCCTCGATATCCTGACCTGCTTTGACCTTCAATATGCTCACTCCAATACACAGTATTTCTTAACTATTTATATGCAGGGAGAAATAAGTTAATGCGGAGAGGGTGCAAACAATTATTTTCATCTTTGCAGACATAATAAGCTTCGGACAGGTATCCTGCGGCAGGGAACCCTCGCTGGTAAGTCGTTTATACTTTTGTATGGACTGTCAGTTTGCGGCTCGGTACCCATAATTAACAGGTATGCAGAGGGCAGTCCACAGGATAAGGGATGCGTACTGTCGGATACGATATGACGGAAACTGAAAAATACTTCGGTCCGTATACAGGCTACTCTTCACTGTTTGAACATATCCAATCAGCGCTTTCTTAAAAAGTGAAATAGTGTGAAAAGTCTATCCAAAAGTCCTTGTTTTTTTCTACAAAATATGCTATAATAAAATGAAATGTATTACAGAGTTTGCAAGTTTACAAATCGGTCACATTAAATTAATAAAAGTGAGATGAAGCCGATATGGCAATATGCCGCAACCGTACAAAAAAATTGTGTTTTTTTTATATTAACTCCCGTAAAGCATGGCGATTAACCACACTTTATGGGAGTTTTATACTAGGCTCCATTGCAACCAACTGTGAGACGGCAGTATATATTCTTTTACTGAAAGCATCGTTAAGCGGACGAGGGGTACCGTAAAATGTGAAAGCGGCATATAGTGTAAATTTCTGCCTTTGTGGTTGGATATAAAAATACTTATGACAGAAAAGTTGTCGGAAAAGGGGAAAAAATGATAAAACAAAAGAAAATTGGAATGCGTTTGGTATCGTCTGCAACGGCTGCTATGATGTCTGCGCTGCTTTTTGCAGGCTGCGGAGCAAGCAATGCAAGGGAGGACGCAGATACAATATCCGTATATCTGTGGAGTGCCGCTCTGTATGAAAGCTATGCGCCGTATATCCAGTCGCAGCTTCCCGATGTCAATATACAATTTGTTGTGGGCAACAATGATTTGGACTTCTACAAATTCATGAATGAAAACGGGGCGCTTCCCGATATTATTACATCACGCAGATTTTCTCTGCATGATGCGGCAGGTCTTAAGGATCAGCTGATGGATCTGTCCACTACGGAGCAGGCAGGTGCGATATACGAATCCTATATCGGAAGCTTCACCAATAATGACGGCACGGTAAACTGGCTTCCCCTTTGCGGCGGGGTTGACGGTCTTGTTGCCAACAGGACTGTGTTTGAGGAGAACGGTATTCCTCTGCCCACGGATTATGACAGCATGATAGCCGCTTGTAAGGCATTTGAGGAAAAAGGTATCCGCGGATTTGTTGCCGATTTTAATTATGACTATACCTGCATGGAGGTGCTGCAGGGTCTGTCAATTCCCGAGATAACATCTATGGAGGGATGTATGTGGCGCAGCAGATACGAAGATCCCTTGGATATGGATGTAACCGGTCTTGATGACACTGTATGGCCGGGCGCTTTTGAGCTTATGGAGCAGTTTATCAAGGACGCAAAAATTCTCCCCGAGGATCTGGAACTTTCCTTTAATCCTGTTATAAATATGTTCACCGAGGGAAAAGCTGCTATTATCCGTTCGGGAGGCTCAAATACGGTAGCATTTCAGAATCAGGGTGTTGATGCTGTTTTCCTTCCCTATTTCGGACAGGACGGCGAACAGTGGCTTCTTACATATCCTACATTCCAGGTTGCGCTGAACAAGGATCTGGAAAATGACAAAACACGCCATGAAAAAGCTCTTAGAGTGCTAAGTGTTATGCTTTCCGATGAGGGTCAGAATGCTTTGGCAAAGGGTGAAGACGTTATTTCTTACAGTCAGAATGTTGATTTGGAATTATCGCCTGCACTTGAAAATCTAATTCCGCTTATCAAGCAGAACCATATGTATATCCGTATTGCCTCCAACGACTTTTTCGCTGCGTCCAAGGACGTGGTTTCCAAGATGATACAGGGTGAATATGATGCGCAGCAGGCTTACGAAGCATTTGACGCACAGTTAAAGCAGCCCAAGGACGCTTCGGACGAGATAGTGCTGTCCATGGACCGGGGATACTCCAACATATTCCACAAAAACGGCGGCAATGAAGCATATTCCGTTATGGCAAATACTCTGCGAGGATTTTACGGCAGCGATGTGCTTATTGCGCCTGCATACAGCTTTACAGGCTCTGTTTTTAAAGCAGATTATACTGAAAAAATGGTTGGAAATATGGTAATGCCCAATCCACTGGAGGCTTGGCAGCGTGAAATGAAGGGTGCGGAGCTTAAAGAATATCTGAAAATATCCGTTGAGGGCATTGAAGGCGGCTTTACGCCCTTTAACCGAGGCTCTCTGCCTACCGTAAGCGGAATTTCGATAGAGGTGCAGGAGAAAGACGGAAAATACACTCTTGTACGCGTTCTCAATGACGGCAAGGAGGTAGGCGACGATGATACATTTAAGGTGACATGGCTCAATACAGCGGCTTATATGAGTCCGTTCCTCAATGATGAAAACCGTGTGTTTGAAAAAGAAGAAGACAGGGTAAAGGTTGCGTGGACGGCGTATATCAAAGACGGCGGCACAATAGCTGAACCGGAAAATTATATTACACTTAAGTAAACCGGACGCTGTTGAAATGAGGAAAATATATATGAAAAAAAGAATTATCGCTGCACTTATGGCAACCGTGATGCTGTTTGGCATCACGGGCTGCGAAAGCCGCAAAGACGACGGCAAGGTTGAGATAACCATGTACCTGTGGGACAAGGCCATGAGCAAGGAGCTTACCCCTTGGCTGGAAACGCAGTTCCCTGACATCGACTTCACCTTTGTTGTGGGCTATAACACCATGGACTTTTACGCCGACCTGAACGAGCGGGGAAGTCTGCCCGATATAATCACCTGCCGCCGTTTTTCCCTAAACGACGCGGCATATATGTCGGATCTGCTCATGGATCTTAGCCAGACCGAGATAGTGGGCAGCTTTTACGACAGCTACATCGAGAACAACAGAGAGCCGGGCGGAGCAATTCGCTGGCTGCCTATGTGCGCCGAGGTTGACGGTTACATTGCCAACGCGGACGTGTTTGAGGAGTATGGCATACCCCTGCCGACAAACTATGCTGAATTTGCGGAAGCCTGCCGCCGCTTTGATGAGCAGGGCATATGCGGATATGTCAACGACTACCGCGAGGATTACTCCTGCATGGAAGCGCTTCAAGGCTGCGCAATACCCGAGCTGATGACTATGGAGGGAATCATGTGGCGTACGTCATATGAAAGCGAGACTGTGGAAAGTCAGGTGGGTCTTGACGATAAGGTATGGCCTGTTGTGTTTGATAAGTTTGAGCAGTATATGAAGAACACTATGATCAGACCCGAGGATACCCAAATGTCCTTTGGCGAGATGAAATCGGGACTGCTGGAGGGCAAAACAGCTATTATGCGCGGTACTGCAAGCGACTGTGCCGTACTCAGAAAAGAAGGTGTGAATACTGTAATGCTGCCCTATTTCGGTGAGACCGCCGAGGATAACTGGCTTTTGACCTATCCTACCTGTCAGGTCGCGGTAAACAGAGAAGTGGAACAGGACGATAAAAAGACCGACGCAGTTATCCGAGTGTTGGAGGCAATGTTCAGCGAGGAAGGTCAGCGCCATGTGGCTACGGACAATGCCGTGCTGAGCTACAATAAAAATGTGAACATTGAGATAAATGATGTTTTTTCACAGGTAAAGGATTGCATTGACCGCAATCATCTGTATATACGTCTGGCATCGACCGAGATGTTTGCTGTATCCCAAAATGTTGTGCAGAAAATGATAACAGGCGAATACGATGCAAAGGGAGCATATGAGGATTTCAACGCTCAGCTTATCGCAGCAAAGGATAATGAAGTTCCCGAGATCATCACAACTCAGAATACAGCATATGACTATGCTTTCGGCGAGCATGGCAGTCCTGCTGCTTCTGCGGTTTTGAACACCATACGCAGACAGTGGGGAAGCGACGTGGCGGTAGGTTACTCCAGCATTGTTGCCGCATCTGTATTTGAGGGCGATTATACAAGGCAGCAGCTTAACCGTCTTATGGCAAACCGTTTGATATTCAGAAGCGGAGAGCTTACCGGTGCCGAGCTTAAACAGCTTATGGAATGGCTCGTAAATGCAAAAGAGGACAGCTCCAACCCTATCCGCCATAAAAATCTTATACCTGTTACAAGCGGTATGGAGTACAAGCTGACCGACAATGGAGACGGCACATATACACTTGATGAGATAACGATAAACGGAAGTCCTCTTGATGATAATAAGGTTTATACAGTAATGTCTGTCGGTGATGACAATTTTATCGAAGCACCCATTTACTGCAATTGTCCTATGCCTGCGGAGCTGAATGACAAAATGACAGTTATGGAAGATAATATTTACTCGATATTTGTTTCTGCACTCGAAGGCGGAAATCAGATGGAAGCACCAACAGAATATGTGACTATCCTGCGTTAAGTGCTGACGCGGAAAATTTGGCGGAAAGGAGAATCACTTAATGAAAAAACGGCTGATTGCTGTTATAGCTGCCGTTGTCCTGCTGTTGGGGATAGCTGCGGTCAGCGTCCGTTATTACAATTTTGTTTCGCAGACGATATACTCGGAAAGTATCGCTCATTTGACGGAGATATATCATCAGTCCAATCGTTCTCTCAACAATCTGGTAGGCAGAAATTGGAGCAATATGCACCTGTGGGCGGACTATTTGCAGGATGTTTCGGATGAAAAGCAGATAGAGGATTTCGTTGCCCATGCTAAAGAGGAAACGGGCTTTACCGATTTCTATTTCATCTCTCGTGAAGGAAATTATCGAACGGTGAGCGATGAAACAGGCTACCTTGACCTAAAGAATGAACTGCCCGAGCTTATCCTCCATGGCAAGGATATGGTAGTTAACTCTGTAGTGCCCGGCAAACCGCAGATAATGGTGTTTGTTGCACCTGCCGTAAAGGGAACATACAAGGGTTTTGACTATGAGGCAATAGCTGTCAGCTTCAACAACTCCGACTTGGTGAACGCGCTGAAAATATCCGCTTTTGACGGTCATTCCAGCAGCTACGTTATTCATTCGGACGGACGCGTAGTAGTGGATAATGCCGCCGATAAGCAGCAGGATATCTATAATTTTCTGGCTATGCTTAGGAAATATTCCACTATGAGCAGCATGGAGATAGACGCACTTCAGCAGGATTTCCGTCAGGGACGTTCGGGTGCGACTGTTGTCAGCATTGATAAAACAAGCTATTATCTGATATACGAGTCGGCGGATTTTGATGATTGGACGGTGCTTGGTCTTGTGCCGACCGATGTGGTAAATTCCAGCATGAACAGCCTTCAATCAAGCACCTTGCTGTTGGCAGCCGGTATCACAATAAGCATTGCTGCACTTATGCTCGCCTTCGTTATCAGACAAAATCAGATGAAGCTGAAAAAGAAGGAGACCGAGATCCTCTACCGCGACGAGCTGTTCTCAAAGCTGTCGGTTAACGTAGATGACATTTTTCTCATGCTGGACGCCGAAAGCTTCCGCACGGATTATATCAGTCCCAACATAGAAAAGCTTATCGGTATTCCCGAAAAGCAGGCTCGTGCAAATATCCGTGAGATAGATCATCTTGTAAGGGCTGACGATACTGTTCGTGTACTGGATCAGCTTCCGAACATTCTTCCCGGCGAACAGGGCGAATGGGACAGGGAATACGTCCATCAGAAAACAGGCGAGATGCGCTGGTTCCATGTTATCGCACTTTGCAGCAAAATTCAAGGTGAGAAGAAGTATATCCTTGTAATGTCTGACCGCACAAGAGACAAGAAGATAAATCAGGCTCTTGAAGACGCGGTAAATGCAGCACAAAGCGCAAACCGTGCAAAGAGTACCTTCCTAAGCAATATGTCTCACGATATCCGTACGCCGATGAATGCCATTATAGGCTTTACCACGCTGGCTATCGCCAATATTGGCAATGACGAAAAGATAAAGGATTATCTGTCAAAGATACTTTCCTCGGGAAACCATCTGCTTTCCCTTATCAACGATGTGCTTGACATGAGCCGAATTGAGAGCGGAAAGATACATCTTGAGGAGACGGAGGTCAATCTTTCGGATATTCTCCACGACCTTAAAACCATTGTCAGCGGTCAAATACACGCAAAGCAGCTTGAGCTGTATATGGACACTTTGGATGTGGTCGATGAGGACGTGTACTGCGATAAGATACGGCTCAATCAAGTGCTGCTGAATTTGCTGTCCAATGCAATAAAGTTTACTGCACCCGGCGGCACGGTGTCGGTACGTGTTTCGCAGCTGCGTACTGCCTCGGAAGGAAAGGGTCTGTACGAGCTGCGCGTAAAGGATACGGGCATCGGCATGAGCCCGGATTTTGCGGAGCGTATCTTCAATCCCTTTGAGCGCGAGCGTACTTCGACCGTAAGCAAGATACAGGGTACGGGTCTGGGTATGTCCATTGCAAAAAATATCATTGATATGATGGGCGGCACTATCAACGTCATCACGGAGCAGGGCAAGGGCACGGAATTTGTTATCCGCATTGAGCTGCGGTTACAGTCGGAGCGCAAAAGCGTTGAGAAAATCAAGGAGCTTGAGGGACTCAAGGCTTTGGTTGTCGATGACGATTTCAACACCTGCGACAGCGTGACAAAGATGCTGCTGCGTGTGGGAATGAGGTCGGAATGGACCGTGTCGGGCAAGGAGGCAGTTCTTCGTGCAAGACAGGCTATTGAGGTGAACGACGCGTTCCATGCGTATATTATCGACTGGCGTTTGCCCGATATGAACGGTATCGAGGTCACAAGGCAGATACGCAGTCTCGGTGACCATACGCCTATAATTATCCTTACAGCATACGATTGGTCGGATATTGAGGTTGAAGCAAGAGCCGCAGGTGTAACTTCATTCTGCTCAAAGCCTATGTTTATGTCCGACCTGCGTGAGTCGCTGCTAAACGCGCTGGGTCAGCAGCAGATTAAGAAAAAAGAAGAGATACTGCCTGTTACCGATGAAACGGAAAGCTTTAACGGCAAGCATATTTTGGTTGTTGAGGATAACGAGATGAACCGTGAGATAGCATTTGAGATACTCAAAGAATACGGCTTCGTTGTAGATACGGCAGTAAACGGTAAGGAAGCGGTGGATAAGGTGTCTGCTTCCAAGCCGGGCGATTATGACCTGTTGCTGATGGATGTTCAGATGCCTGTTATGGACGGCTATGAGGCTACACGTCGCATACGGGCGCTGGAGGATAGTAAGTTGTCCGCAGTTCCCATAGTTGCTATGACCGCAAACGCATTTGACGAGGATCGCAGAGCCGCAGCAGAGTGCGGCATGAACGGCTTTATCTCCAAGCCTATTGATATGGATGAGGTAATTCAGGTGCTTCATAGTGTATTTGGCAAGGTATAAAATATTACGGAAGCACCACAACCAGCAAACGTTACAGAAAAACAGCCGAACTGCAATTGCAGCCCGGCTGTTTGTGCTTTGATAAATGCACACGTTCAGCTTGAGCATTATAATTGACAACCCGACCGTTTCATGTTATAATGTTAAAAAATACAAATATTATTTGATAAGCCTATACAAATGGAAGGAATGGTCATAAAATGAGAAAAACCATTATGCCTCTTATTATAACTGCTGTTTTAACACTGACAGCGTGCAGCTCGGCTGATTCGGGCAGCGAAAGTGCGTTGGCAGCATCGCAGACCGAAACCGAAAGCTCGGTTACTGCAATTACATATGAAATCGACCCCAATAAGCCGTTGGTTGCACTTACTTTTGATGACGGTCCAAACATCACAACTACTGTTCAAGTCCTTGATATATTGGAAAAATATCAAGTCCCTGCATCGTTTTTTCTTGTCGGAAACAATATAACCCCTGCTTCATCAGAGGTAGTAAAGCGTGCATATGACATGGGCTGTGAAATTGACAATCACTCAAAAACTCATTCCTACATGAATAAAAAGACTCAGGAAGAGATAAGCGCCGAAGTTACCTTTGTTTCTGACAAGGTGAAAGAGATAACAGGCGAACCGACAAAGTTTTTCCGTCCGCCGTTTATTGCGGTAAACAGCGATATGTACGAGGCGATAGATATGCCGTTTATCTGCGGTGTAGGCTGCAACGACTGGGATCAGAATGTAACTGTTCAGCAGCGTATCGACAACACTTTGAGTCAAGTAAATGACGGAACAATAATCCTTCTTCACGATTCTGCCGGAAACTCTCAGACCGTGGAAGCTCTTGATACAATAATTCCCTCGCTCATAGATGAGGGTTATCAGTTTGTTACAGTATCCGAGCTGTTTGAAACAAAAGGAGTAGAGATCAGCGGTGACGATTCAAATTTATATACTTTAGTTCAGTAAAAATATAACCCGAGAAGAAAAACTCTTCTCGGGTTTTTTACTATACTGTTTAAGGAACCACCGTGACCTCGGCAGCTTCGGCAGGCTCCTCGGTCACTTCCGTAATATCGGAAACCGTCTCGTCCGCCGTCAAGCTTTCCTCGGGGACGGTTGTTACCGTGGTTTCGGGCGGCGTTGTAATAACTGTGCCCGTTTCGGAAGTAAGCATAAGCTCGATTCCGTTGATAAGCTTTGCAGTATTTGCCGCAAAAATATTATCAATGAACAGCACGTCCGTTGCGCCCACTTCCTTGATATACTCAACCGCATTACGTCCGAAATAGCGTATATCTATAACATAAATTTCGTCAAAGCTGCTGATAAGGAACGGTGCAAAGGCATTGCCGAAGGATTCCTTGAACATTACGATTTTGCGTCCCGTACCTGCATTAGTCGTGATTTTTACGTGGGTTTTGTCCTGACCGAGGAACAAGGAATACATATTTGCTCCGCTTGCATAGTCGTGGAAAATCGGGTTTGCATACGAAGGCTCAAGCGTGTCATAGTAGAAATCCTGACCCGAATATTCGACATTCGGCAGATAATATGTGAAAATGTCGGGATTATTTTTCAGCGTAATGTCGTTTGTATAGCCGTAAAGCGAGCCAACAAACAGCTCATCCTTTGTAATGCTTTGGTATTGGTCAAGTGTGGGTGCGGTCTGACCTATGGCGTTGCAGAAAGCGACATAAGCATAATATGCTCCCAAAGCCGTCCAATGGTGGTCGGTGCGGAAGTAGAGATATTCGTCGGTATGCTCTGCAATTACCGAATATGCGTCAACGGGAATAACACCGTCGGTAAGGCAGGAATAAGCGTAATCAATAGCGTCCTTTTCGGAGCTTGAATATTTGCTGTATTTTTCGGGAAGATAAAATTCCGCAGACGTTGGCACAAGCAGGTTGTAAACATTCACACCGTCGCCAAGCTGACGTTTGTACTCGCTAATAAGCTGTGCATACCTTGCGCCTTGCTTTTTATTGCCACCGAAAAGCATTATACCCGCTTTTTCGCCGTACATATTTATCCCGTCAACAATAATACCGTTGTTGAGAAATTCGCTGACATCCGGTTCTTCCGTTTCGCTTTCCGTGGTTTCGGGAGCAGCAGTTATTTCGGTTACCGCGTTCGGCACGGTAGTTTCTGCGTTTTCCGCCTGCTCCGTACTTGGAGTAATTACGGTATACTGCGGAGTATCATCATCGTTTACAATTTCAACGTTTCCGTAAAACGTTGGGGCGCTTATGCCCTTTGCCTTATTTATTGCAGAAGCAAGTTCGGTAAGCTCATCGCGGAACGGAACTGTGTCGGTAAAATATTTGTCAAGCTGGGCAGCAAATTCACCGCTGAAATAGCTTTCCAGCGAAAAAGTCGGAAACTTTGTAAGCTCTCTTTTTTCCGTTTCCGATACCGAGGGACGTTCAAGAACAAGCATAGCTGCACCGATACCGAAAATTACCGTGCAGAAAAATACCGAGTTTATTATGCTCCATGCGCGTTTGCGTACAGACTCTTTTGATTGAGGCTTCATGTGTTCCATACAGTACCACCTTAATATCTGAAGTAGAGAAACGGATTGTAGCTTTGCTCAACAAGCATTACCGAGCTTACTGCAAGTATTCCCAGAAGAACAGCCATTGTTACCGTTCGGGATATACCGTACAGAACTCCCGACCTTGCGGCAAGCTTTTCGGTTTTATCCATAACTATCCTGCATATCGGGCAGGAGAAAATCACCGCTGCGGCAATTACAAAGCAGCTTCCTTTCAGCGCGGAAAGTGTTATGTCGTCATAAAGCGCAGCATTTCCGCCGCCGAACATTGCTCCGAGGCATGAGGAAAGCTTTGTGAGGTCCTCAAAATAGAACAGCGCCCAGCCGAAAATTGCTGCTGCGATGAGATACAAATGCGAAAAAAGCGCAGGGATTTTTTCCAATATCTTTCCGAGAAAAAGCTTTTCCAGCATGACAAGCACGCCGAAATAAACGCCCCACAGAATATAGTTCCAGCTTGCGCCGTGCCATAATCCCGTAAGGAACCACACGACCGCAAGGTTCAGAATCTGATGACGCTTGTTTCCGCCCATTGGGATATAGACGTAATCGCGGAAAAAGCTGCCGAGAGAGATATGCCACCTGCGCCAGAATTCCGATGCGGATTTGGATATATATGGATAATTGAAATTCTCGTCAAAGTGGAAACCGAACATCATGCCAAGTCCGATAGCCATGTCGGAATATCCCGAAAAGTCGTAGTAAATCTGAAGCGAAAACATTATAACGCCTGCCCATGCAGAAAGAACAGACGAAGGGGCCGTATCAAAGGATAGCGCGTCGGTTGCAATTTTTCCCACGCAGTTTGCGATTATCACCTTTTTGCCCAAACCGATTATAAAGCGTGTGAAGCCGCTGCTCATGTCACTTACAGAAAATCTTCTTGAGTCTATCTCATTGGCAACGGTCGTATACCGCACAATGGGACCTGCCACAAGCTGGAAGAACAGTGAAACGTAAAGCAGGAAATTCAGAAAGCTTTTTTGCACCTCAGCCTTGCCGCGGTAAACGTCCACCGTGTAGGAAATGGTCTGGAATGTGTAAAACGAAATGCCTATCGGCAGGGTAAATCGAGGAACGGGGAGATTTGCTCCCGTAAGGAGGTTTATGTTTTCTGCAATAAATCCGCTGTATTTAAACATTGCAAGTATGCCAAGGTTGACCACAAGTGACATAACGACCCCGAGAACAGCAATTTTTCGACCTCTGAAATGACCGATAAAAAGCCCGTTTATATAGTCAACAAGAGCGCTTATCACAAGCAAGCCGACCCAAATAGGCTCGCCGAAGGAGTAAAATACAAGTGAAAATATGATAAGAATACCGTTTCTGTAAAATCTGTTGGGAAATATATAATAAAGCAAAAGGCAGAGCGGCAGAAACAAATATATGAAAATAAGGTCTGAAAAAACCAACGTAAGCACCTCTTTGAAGCATAATCTCAAACATTTTTATTTTATCACAATTTTTTGATAATAGCAACCGAAAAATCAATAAATATACGTTTTTTTTATTGTAATCTATACTATTTCCTAATCAACCGCTTTGCGGTGGGTGCGGCGAAGCCGCAGGAAAGTCGTTCAATACTAATTCCGTCAAAACCATAGGTTTTGACTTGCCGCCTTTTAGGCGGCTCTCCTTATAGACTTTGTCTATAAGGAGATTAGGAATTAGTATTAATAAAAAATCGTGTGCAGCAAAATGTTGCCGCACACGCCTGATATGGTATAAGTAAATTATGCCTTCTTCTTTCCCGAAGCACCCTTAGCAGCTGCCTTCTCGGGAGCCTTTTTCTTTTCGGGAGCAGGGGATTTTTCGGACTTCAGCTTTTCAACTATCTTCTGGAATTCCAAAGCCTTGTCTATGCTGCCGTCGATCTTGAGCTTGCCTGTGGTAAAAGCGTTAACAGCGTCAAGAGAGCCGTCCAGAAGCTTAAGAAAATTATCCGCCGAAATTATAAATTTGCAGTCGCGGTCATAGTACTCGTAAGGCTCAACATAAAGCTTGCCTTCAAGAAGCTCAATGTAGAAAGCGCCTTGTCCCTCACCTGTAATGTCAATTTCAACGGCAAGGTGTCCGTCAATTCCGCTGACATCATTTTTCATAATAATTTCCTTGGATTTGCTGAAAATTTCCTCGTAAGTCATGTTTTTACTTTCCTTTCGTTTTTACACCAACTCTCCTTTTGAGGTCTGCTGGCGTTTGATTTTCTTTGATGTGGTCTTATCAAATTCCACATCGCGTACACGCAGGCGGCGTATAGTTTTTGCAGAGGGCTGGGAAGAATTGATTTTTTTGATATGCTCGTTAAGCAAACGTGCAATTTCAGCCTTGTCCATATCCTTGCAAACCTCGGGATTGGGGAAAATTTCTGCGGTAATAACGCTGTCCTCCGAATATACAAGCACTTCGGCAACCATATCAATATCCATGAATTTGTTTTCAAGCTCTTCGGGGGATACGTTCTCGCCGTTGCTTAAAATAATCAGATTTTTCTTTCTTCCCGTGATGAAAACACGGTTTTGCTCGTCCACATAGCCCAAATCGCCTGTGCGGAGCCAGCCGTCCTCTGTAAGAGTCTCCGCCGTAGAAACAGGGTCTTTGTAGTAACCCATCATTACGGAAGGACTCTTAGCCCAGATCTCACCGTCCACGATTTTTACCTCGCAGCCGTTTACTATCTTACCTACATCTCCTACATTTTCCTCGGTAAAAAGAGAACATGAAATTCTCGGAGAACACTCTGTCATGCCGTAGCCTTGCGACATGGGGATACCCATGCTGCGGTATGCGTTGGCAAGGTCAGGACTAAGGTATGCGCCGCCGCTGTAAATACCTTTAAGTCTGCCGCCGAATACGGCTTTTGCAATTGCAGCCATAGGTATTTCGGGCTTTGCTGCCGCAGCAGCCTTGATCTGCTTATAAATAGTCTCCGCGATCATCGGAACAAGAAGCATGATAGTAGGCTGGAACAGCTTGAGATTCTGCGCAATACGGAGAATAGAATCGTTCACGCAGATAGTTGAGCCGTAACGGAGCGAAAGCAGGATATCGCAGGTAAAGCAGTAAACATGGTGAATGGGCAGAACCGTAAGGGTAACGTCCTCGGGTGTACTTTCGTTATCGCAGCACATTGTGTTATCAATGAGATTTGCATGGGAAAGCATAACGCCCTTGCTTTTTCCTGTTGTACCGGAGGTATATAAAATTGCCGCCATTGTTTCGGGAGAAACCTCTTTAGGAGCAGCGGGAGCGTATTCCTCTGTAATTTTCTCGACGGAAAAGTAGCTTTCGCTTTCTCCGAGGGATACAAAGGTGTGTATCTTAGGACACATTTCCTTTATCTGAGGGAGTGCCGCTTCAAGTCGGGGATGATAGAAAAATATCTCGACATCTGCACGGTTGATAAGCTCGCACATATCCGCAGGGGAAAGCTGAGCGTCAAGGGGAACAATGGTATTGCCGCCGAAAACCGTACCGAAATAGCTTACCAGATATGTATAGCAGGTAGCGCCGAGAACAGCCGCGTGAACGGTTTTTCCTTCTGCTCTGGAGCTGATAAAGCTGTTCATGCACATACAGTCGTGATAAAGCTGATTAAATGTCTTTTCGATAATGTCATTGCCGCGTTTTTCTTTGAGGTAGGTTTTGTCGCCGTAACATTCCGCTGATTTTGCAATAAGGTCGCATAAGGTTTTTACAGAATTCTTGTCCATATCTGTATCCTCCCTTACTTTGTAAGCTTTTCGAGATAGCTTACAGCGTCGCCCACTGTATGTATCTCAAGCACGTCCTGCTCTTCAACGGTTACGCCGAGGGTTTCCTCAAGCTCGCCGAGCATGCTCATAAAGTCATAGGAGTTAAAACCGAGATCCTCGATAAATCTGGATTCAAGCGAAATATCTTCCTCGTTTACATCAACATAATTACAGATAAGTTCCTTTAACTGTTCAAACATAGAAATTTCTCCTTTTCGTATTATAGCACATTTTTTATATCATATCAAGTATTTCCTGAATAGTTCTGTCCTTGTCCTCAATTCCTCTGAAAAGAACGCGGCAGAGGTAGTAGTAGAGGTACTCCATTTCATACTCGGTAACAGCGTCTTTCTTGTACTCGAAATTGAAGTTCATACCGTTGTCCTCGGGACGGTGCATTACCGTCAGATACAAGGGCTGAGCTGCAACGCCGTTTGTATACCACATACTCTTGTAGTTTACATCGGGCATATCGCCTGTATCGTGCCTTATAGACAAGGGCTGGTAAGTAAGGCTTATGCTCTCATAGCTTGAACCGGGAATATTTTTGCGGTACTGAGCACGTCTTATGTTAAGCTCAATGGGGTCAAAATTCGCGTGACGGAAAATTCGGTTTTGCTCCGCCTGAATAATGTTTATACCCTCAAGGAAGGTCTTGTCGGGTTCAATAATGGTACGCAGAGGGAAGAAGTGAATTCTTGTGCCGCCGGAACGCTTTTCAAGCAATGTTCCGCGTCTTGCAACATTGGTTTTTACCGAGACGTCCTTTTCCTCGTTGTTGAACTTGGAAAGCACCGTGCGCAGTCCCATAAGCAGCAGGCTTGTCATCGGCACCTGATTGTCCTCGCAGAATTTCATCAAGCGGCGGGTAGGCTCTTTTTCAAGCTTGTAAACCGAAATAGAAGCATCCATACTTCTTGAAACAATTACTGCGCTTCTCTGATTGGGATTGTTGTTTTCGCGGCGCTGGGTTATGAGTCTGCCCATACCGTTGAAATCGGTGTACATCGGCTCACTTTTTTTAATTTCGTTCATCCAGAATTCTTCGTCGCGCCTTCTTGCCTCAGAGTTTGCCTCGTACTCCAGATCCTTTTCAATTGCCTTTAAATATGGCATCATCGGCTTGGGGTAGGGTGTGCCGTATCTGAGTGAGCAGTAAATTTCCAAAATATCACGGTTGAAAGAAATAATGGAGCTTGAATCCATTGTCATATGGTCAACTTTAAGGTAAATTCCGTTGTATCCGCCCGGAAGCTTGACCATAACGATCTTGTTCATGGGAGAATTGAAACGCTTGAAGGGCACGGCAGTCCATTTACGCATTTCGTTGTGCGCGTCCTCTTCGTTCCAGCGTGAGAAATCATAAAAGGGAATATCGCGTTCCTCGTTAGGCACGATGTACTGATAAACGGTTTCGTCCTCGTCCTGCAAAAAGCGCAGACGCATTGAGTCGAAACGCTCATAGGATTTGTAGATCGCCTGCTTCAGCAGGTCGAAATCGACGTCCTGCTGAACATAAAGACCCGTACCGATGTTAAGCACCTGATGGCAAGGGCAGTACTTAACGGTGTAGTTGTGAAGCCTTTGCGCAGCGGTAAGGGGGTAGCACTGCACAACCGAGTTGTTGACAGTAAATTCCTTCATATTGACCATCCTTTCAGAAAATATTAAAGATATTCGCTGAGAAATTCCGCAGCGGTTTTTTCGTAAAGCTCGTGATTTTCGTAATAGCTTGCGGCATGGCTCGCATTTTCAACCAAAAGAAGCTTTTTCGGGGATTTGCAGGCTTCGTAATTCTTTTCGCTCATCCATGTGGGAACAAAATTATCATTTTTGCCGTGTATGAACAAAATCGGCAGCTTTGTATTCTGTACCGCGGTCAGCGTGGAATAATCGCGGAAGCCGTAGCCTGCTTTCTTGCGGCAGATAACTTCGTTTATCTGCATAATGGGGAATTCGGGAAGCTTGTAATCCTTTTTCAGAACGTGCTTGAACACATCATAGGGAGTCGTAAACGCACAATCGGCAATGACAGCCTTGACGGTATCGGGCAAATCGGGAAAGCCCGCTGTCATAAGCACGGTTGCTCCGCCCATTGAAACGCCGAAAAGAACGATTTTTTTCTTTCCTTCAAAGCGATTTGTTACATATTTTATCCATTCGAGACAATCATAACGGTCAAGTATTCCGAAGCCTATGTATTCGCCCTCGCTTTTGCCGTGAGCGCGGTTGTCTACAATAAGACAGTCATACCCCAGCTTGTGGAAAAAAACTGAGATCGAAGAGCAGTCGTTCATGCCGCAGCTTGTGTAGCCGTGATGTGCAATAACGATTTTGTCCGAGGGTGTTTCGGCAGGGAGATAATCCGCATGAAGCGTGAGATTATCACGGGATTTTATGGTAATATGCTCCAAATTCTGCTGAAGAAGCCACTCTTTGTTTGGGTGAATAATTTTTTTGTATTCCTCCCATTGTGCCATATCAGCCATTTCATTGAGGTCGACCTTGACCCCGTCCTGACGGGGAATGACCTTGTTAAAAAGGGTAACTGCCCCTATCAATGAAGCGGAACCGCCTGCAACCAATGCTGCACCTGCAATTCCTCCTATAAGCAAGGGTGTATTCAAAGATATCACTTTCCTTCGTATTTTTGTATTTGGCAAGAGATGTAACTTATAAATCGAATGACGTGTTTGCAAAGTTTTCGACCACCGTTCGATTTTTCATTAGTTTTATTTTACCATATTTTCGACCATGGGTCAAGTGCTTTAATTATAATATTTATATTGAAATAAGGAGAAATATGTGGTAAAATGTAATAAATAAAATGAAGAAAGAATGGTTGCGGCAATGAAGAACAATAAAAGAGATTTGATTTTGGATACGGCGGAAAAGCTGATGATGATAGTTTCGGACAACGATATTACGGTCAATCTCATTGCTGAAAATGCAGGGATAGGGAAGGGCAGCGTATACTATTATTTTGAAAGCAAGGACGAGATAATCGACGCTGTTGTTGAGCGCAGCTACCGCAAAGGCGTGCATGAATATTTTTCCTGCATAAGCGAAGAGGAAACTGCGCTGAAAAAAATAGAGCTGTTGTTTAAAAGCATTATAAAAAAGGAATTCCGCGACAGGCGTGAAAATCTTATTTTGGCGCTTCATCTGCATGACGACCCCATTCTTCACCATAAAATGCAGGTGTTTGCGATACGTGAGATATCGCCGATACTTTCGGAGATACTTGTTCAGGGCAACAGCGAGGGAACTATGCGTACCGATACACCCGAGGAAAGCGCTGAAATGATAGTTGCGACCCTTTCGTTCCTGCTGGACGGCAGCGTTTTTCCCACGGATAACAACAGCATGGGCATAAAGATGAAGATATACGCGCAGGTGCTTGAGACCTGCCTGCGTACGGAAAAGGGCAGGTTTGACTTCCTGTTTAGCCCGGAAAGCTATATTTAAGGTATACTATTATATATAATGATAACAAACGGTGTCTTCGGACGCCGTTTTTGTTTTTATTCCTTATTTTGACATAAAGCGTTTATTTGCGACATATTATATAAAAAAATCAAAATAGTCTTGTCAAACATTTTTTTTTGTGATATAATATAAACGTGTCAGTGTGCCATTGCAATGAGTAGAGGCATAAATGTTAATTTATTAACAATTTTGTTGTCATTGCGAATGGCGCAGGATGGTTCTGCCAAAAAAATATGAAAACGGAGAGCGAACATTATGAGTAGCAAGATCACCATTATCGGCGCAGGAAGTGTAGGTTCCACAATTGCATACACCCTGTCAAACGAAAGTATCGCATCAGAAATTGTTATGATCGATATCAACAAAAACAAGCTTGAGGGCGAAGTAATGGATATTGCACAGGGTACGGGCTTCCGCGATCCTGTATCCATCATTGCAGGCGATTACGAGGACGCAAAGGATTCCGACATCGTTATTATCACATCCGGCGTTGCACGTAAACCCGGTCAGTCAAGAATTGAGCTTGTTCAGACCAACGTTGATATTCTGAAGAGCATCACACCCGAGATTGTAAAGGCTGCACCTAAGGCGCTTTACATTATCGTAAGCAACCCGGTAGATATCATTACATATGTATTTACTAAAATTTCCGGTTTGCCTGAAAATCAGATCATCGGTTCGGGTACTCTTCTTGATACTTTGAGACTTCGTTCCAACATTTCCGCAACCTTCGGAATTGCACAGAAAAACATTCATGCTTACGTATTCGGCGAGCATGGCGATTCTTCCTTTATTCCCTGGTCGCGCGCTAAGATCTCCGGCTCAAGCTACGATGATTACGTTGAGTTTATGAAGAACAAGGGCAAGATCTCCGAAACTCCCGACAAGGAAGAGATCCTCAACTATGTTCAGAAGTCCGGCGGAAAAATTATCGCAAACAAGGGTGCGACTTTCTATGCTGTTTCCGCTTCGGTATGCAAGCTTTGCAGTCTGCTGCTTTCCGCTTTCAATTCCATTACTACCGTTTCATCAATGATGCACGGCGAATACGGAATTGACGATGTTTGTATCAGTACGCTTGCTCTTATCGGACCCAACGGTATCGAGGGCAAGGTTCCTGTTAAGCTTACAGACGAGGAAATTGAAAAGCTTCGCGCAAGTGCAAACAAGCTCAAGGATGTAATCGCTCAGATTCAGATTTAACAGGGAAGGAAAGGCAATAAGTTATGAAGTACAGTTATTATTCCGGATGTACATTAAGAACTAAGGCCAAGTCACTTGACGTTTATGCAAGAGCTTCGGCAAAGGCACTGGGATTTGAGCTGGAAGAAATTGAAAACTGGCAGTGCTGCGGCGGCGTATATCCGCTGGGCAGCGATGAAATCGCCACAAAGCTTTCTTCTGTCCGTGCCCTTAACGAAGCAAAGCAAAAGGGTCAGGAGCTTGTGACCATGTGTTCCGCTTGTCATCATGTTATCAAAAGAGTTAACGATGACATGAAAAATGTGGACGACATCCGTACAAGAGCCAACAACTATATGCAGCTTGACGAGCCTTATGCAGGTGAGACTACAGTTCTTCACTTCCTTGAGGTTCTGAGAGACCGCGTTGGCTTTGACAAGATAAAGGAAAAGGTTGTTAATCCTCTTACGGGCAAGAAAATCGGTGCGTATTACGGCTGCCTGCTGCTCCGTCCGAGCAACATCATGGCTTTCGACAACGCTGAAAATCCAACAATTATGGAGGATTTTATCCGTGCGCTGGGTGCTGAGCCTGTGATTTATCCTTACCGCAACGAGTGCTGCGGCGGTCATATTTCCCTCAAGGAGAAGGAAAGAGCAGCTTCAATGTGCAACGAGATCGTTAAGAGCGCTTCGGGCTTCGGTGCGGATATGCTTATCACAGCTTGTCCTCTTTGTATGTACAACCTTAACAAGAATTCCGCAGGTGATCTTCCTGTGTATTATATTACCGAGCTTCTCGCAGAAGCTTTGGGAGTTAAAGAGGAGGTAGCAAAATAGTGGAAACAGCAGCAAAACAGGCTGATTTGATTCGTGAAATCAGCGGCGTGAACCCGTATAAATGTATGAAATGCGGTAAATGCTCCGCTTCCTGCCCGTCCTATAACGAAATGGATATCAAGCCCCACCAGTTTGTGTCTTACGTTCTCCATGAAGATATCGAATCTCTGGTAAACTCCAAGTCTATCTGGAAGTGCCTTTCGTGCTTTGCTTGTGTTGAACGCTGCCCAAGAGACGTTAAACCCGGCAAGCTCATCGACGCTGCAAGACAGCTTGTGGTAAGGCAGAAAGGTCAGGATTTCCTTCTTGCAGACGAAATCCCTGAACTCCTTGATCCCGATATTCCTCAGCAGCTTCTCGTAAGCGCATTCAGAAAATACAAGAGGTGAGTCAGATGCAGAGAATAGGAGTATTTGTCTGTCATTGCGGAAGCAACATTGCCGCAACGGTAGACGTTAAAAAAGTAGTTGAACTGATAAAGCTTGAGCCCGGCGTTGTTCATGCCGAGGATTATCAGTATATGTGCTCTGAGGCAGGTCAGGAGAAAATTGCCGTTGCTATCAGAGAAAAGGGACTTACCGGTATCGTAGTATGTTCCTGCTCGCCGCGTATGCATGAGGCTACCTTTAGAAAGGCTGCCGAAAAGGCGGGCATCAACCCTTACATGGTTGAGATCGCAAATATCCGTGAGCAGTGTTCATGGATACACAAGGATATGGAGGAAGCTACCAAGAAGGCTGTCATTCTTGCAAGAGCGGCAGTTGCAAAGGTAAACCTCAACGCTCCTTTGAAGCCCGGCGAGAGCCTTGTTACAAAGCGTGCGCTGGTTATCGGCGGCGGTATTGCAGGTATCCAGACTGCTCTTGACATTGCAGACGCAGGCTACGAGGTAGATATCGTTGAAAAGACTCCGAGTATCGGCGGAAGAATGTCCCAGCTTGACAAGACATTCCCGACGCTGGACTGTTCGGCTTGTATCCTTACACCTAAAATGGTTGACGCGGCGGCTCACGAAAAGATCAACATCTATACATACAGCGAGGTAGAAAAGGTAAGCGGCTTCGTTGGCGACTTTACCGTTGATATCCGCAAAAAGGCAAGATATGTTGATATGGACAAGTGTACCGGCTGCGGCGTTTGTCAGGAAAAATGTCCGTCCAAGAAGGCTCCCAGCGAGTTCAACCGCGGACTTAACAAGAGAAGCGCTATCTACACGCCTTTTGCACAGGCTATCCCCAATGTTCCCGTTATTGACGCGGATTACTGCGTAAAGCTTAAAACGGGCAAGTGCGGACTTTGCGAAAAGGTATGTCAGGCAGGCGCTATCGACTATACTCAGAAAGACGAGATCATTACTCAGAAGTACGGTGCGATCGTTGTTGCAACAGGCTTTGACGTTATCAAGCTTGACAAGTACGACGAGTATGCTTACAGCCAAAGCAAGGACGTTATCACCTCTCTCGAGCTTGAGCGTATCATGAATGCAGCAGGTCCTACAAAGGGTCACCTTGAGCGTCTTTCCGACGGTAAAGCTCCCAAGAACATCGTGTTCATTCAGTGCGTGGGAAGCCGCTGCTCTGACAACAGGGGAAAGAGCTACTGCTCCAAGATATGCTGTATGTACACCGCTAAGCACGCTATGCTTATCAGAGATAAGTACCCCGATGTGAACGTTACGGTATTCTACATCGACGTTCGTACTCCCGGTAAAAACTTTGACGAGTTTTACAGAAGAGCCGTTGAGGAATACGGCGTAAACTACATTAAGGGACAGGTCGGCAAGGTTCTTCCTCAGCCCGACGGACAGCTTCTTGTTCAGGGCGTTGACCTTATCGACAACAAGCAGATCAAGATGGAAGCCGATATGGTCGTTCTTGCAGCTGCGATCGAGCCTGAGTCTTCCGTAAGAAAGATCGCAACAATGCTTACTGCAAGTATTGATACAAACAACTTCCTCACCGAGGCTCACCCGAAGCTTCGTCCCGTTGAGTCACCGACGGCAGGCGTATTCCTTTCGGGCGTATGTCAGGGTCCTAAGGACATTCCGGAAACCGTTGCTCAGGCAGGTGCCGCAGCAGTTAAGGTAGTAGGACTTCTTGCAAAGGATAAGCTCCTTACCAACCCCTGTACGGCTAAGCCCGACGAGCTGCTTTGTAACGGCTGCTCTACTTGTGCAAATGTTTGTCCTTACGGCGCTATTTCCTATGAGGATAAGCTTATCAACGACCACGGAATTCGTGAAACACGCCGTGTAGCAAGCGTAAACAGCGCGCTTTGTCAGGGCTGCGGTGCTTGTACCGTTGCTTGTCCTTCGGGTTGTATGGACCTTCAGGGCTTCTCTAACAGACAGATCATAGCGGAGGTGGATGCAATATGTCGATAAAAGAGAATGAAGAATTCAGACCTAAAATCGTGGCATTCTGCTGTAACTGGTGCAGCTATGCAGGTGCCGATCTGGCAGGAAGCAGCCGTCTCGGTTATCCTGCTGATGTAAAGATCATTCGTGTGCCTTGCTCATGCCGAGTAAACCCTATGTTTATTCTCCGTGCATTTGAAAAGGGCGCAGACGGAGTTATCATATGCGGATGTCACCCCGGAGACTGTCATTACAGCACCGGTAACTACTACGCAAGACGCCGTATGACTTTGCTTTTCTCGCTTCTTGATTATGTAGGCGTTGAAAAGGGCAGAACCCGTGTTGAATGGGTATCGGCGGCAGAAGGCGTAAAATTCTCTGCAACCATGAATGAGTTTGTGGAAAAGATCCGTTCACTCGGTAAGAACGTAAGATTGGAGGATTTGAGATGCAGGAATTAATCAGCCGCATTAAGGCGCTGCTTGCCGACAAAACCGTTGACCGCGTTCTCGGCTGGAAAGCCGGAGATATGCCTTACAATCCCGAGCCCGCTTACTTTGAAACGGAAGAGGATCTGAAAGACTTTGTATACGACGGCTTCTGCGGCGCAAATCTCAGCAAGTACATGATCGAAGCTTCCAAGCTTGAGGGTAAGACTCTTGTATGCCTCAAGCCCTGCGATACATACAGCTTCAACCAGCTTATAAAGGAACACCGCGTTGACCGCGAAAAGGCGTACATCATCGGTGTAGGCTGCAAGGGCAAGCTTGATATCGACAAGATAAAGGCTCAGGGCATTAAGGGTATAAAGAGCATTTCGGGCGCAGAGATCGACGGTGCTGCGGATACTCTTAAAATTGATACCATGTACGGCGAAAAGACTTGCTCCTACGCAGACGCAATGCTGGAAAGATGTCATGTCTGCAAGGGCAAGGAGCATATGATATACGATGAGATCATCGGCGAGTCAAAGGATACGGCAGACGGAAACCGTTTCGACGAAGTTGCAAAGATCGAGGCTATGTCCCCTGAGGAGAAATTTGCGTTCTTCCAGAAGGAACTCAGCAAGTGTATCCGCTGCAATGCGTGCAGAAATGTATGTCCTGCGTGCAGCTGCCGCAAGTGCGTATTCGACAGCAATAAGTTTGACAGCGCACAGAAGGCAAACGTTGTTTCCTTTGAAGAGAAGATGTTCCACATTATCCGTGCTTTCCACGTTGCAGGAAGATGTACCGACTGCGGCGAGTGCAGCAGAGTATGTCCTCAGGGCATTCCGCTCCACCTGTTCAACAGAAAGTTCATTAAGGACATAAACGCATTTTACGGCGACTATCAGGCAGGCGCTGATGTTGATGCAAAGGCACCGCTTACAAACTTCACGTTTGACGATATCGAGCCGGGAGAGAGGGGATAATGTATGTATAAAATTGCTAAAGCAAACCTGCCTGCATTATTCCGTCTTATTGCGGAAAATCAGGAGCTGTATCTTCCCGTAAACACCGCAGACCAAGTAAACTTTGCGGCTTGGACGGAGGACGCACAGGTTGACCTTGATAAGCTTAAAACCGTTAAATCACCTAAGGATGTTTTCTTCCCGCAGAGTGAAAATCTCTATTCCTGCGTTAAGGACGGCAAGAAGATATCAATTGAGCCCGAGGCTCTTAAGGAGCAGAATTTCGTTGTTTTCGGCATGAAAGCCTGCGATATTCGCGGCGTTGAGGTGCTGGACAAGGTATTCCTCGCAGAGCCTGTGGATTCCTTCTACAAGGCAAGACGCGACCATGGCACTATCGTTGCTATGGCTTGTCACGAACCCGAGGAAAGCTGCTTCTGCAAGGTTTTCGGAATTGACTGCGCAGACCCTGCTGCTGATGTTGCGGCATGGATGATAGGAGACGAGCTGTTCTGGAAGCCGATTACCGAAAAGGGCGAGGCTCTCACAAAGCTTGCGGAAAGCCTGCTTGAGAATGCCGACGAGGCAAAGGTTGAAGCTGAAAAGACAGCTATCAGAAGCATAGTTGAGCAGCTTCCTTATTCTGACCTTTCACTCGAAGGCTGGAACGGCGACGTTCTTATGGATAAATTCAACTCTCCCGTATGGGAAGAGCTTTATAAGCCGTGTCTGGCTTGCGGAACTTGTACTTTTGTATGTCCCACCTGCCAGTGCTACGACATTAAGGATTATGATACAGGTCACGGCATTCAGCGTTACCGCTGCTGGGATTCATGTATGTACTCCGACTTTACAATGATGGCTCACGGCAACAACCGTACAAGCCAGATGCAGCGTTTCCGTCAGAGATTTATGCATAAGCTTGTATATTTCCCTGCAAACAACGGCGGCATGTATTCCTGCGTAGGCTGCGGCAGATGCGTGGAGAAGTGCCCTGCGTCACTTAATATCGTTAAGGTTGTTAAAGCCTTTCAGAAACAGGGAGGAAGCAACTCATGAGTGAATGTACCTGTCATCAGAATTACACCTTGGACACACTTATCCCCAAGGTAGGTATTATTACGGATATACGTCAGGAAACACCCGACGTTAAGACTTTCCGTGTAAACGCTCCGGAGGGCGGAAAGCTTTTCGAGCATATGCCCGGTCAGTGCGCAATGCTCTGCGCACCCGGCATAAGCGAAGCTATGTTCTCAATTACATCTTCTCCTACAAATAAGGAGTATCAGGAGTTCAGCATCAAGAAGTGCGGTACTCTTACGGATTACCTCCACGATTTGCAGGTCGGCGACGAGATAACAGTCCGCGGACCCTACGGAAATCATTTCCCCGTTGAAACAGACGCTCTCAAGGGCAAGGACCTCCTCTTTATCGCAGGCGGTATCGGTCTTGCTCCTCTCAGAAGCGTTATCAACTATGTTCTTGATAACCGTGACGATTACGGCAAGGTGGATATCCTTTACGGCTCACGTTCTATGGACGATTTGGTTCAGCTTAAGGAAATTCAGGAAGTCTGGATGAACGCCAAGGATGTAAACGTACATCTTACGATAGACCGCGAGCAGGAAGGCTGGGACGGTCACGTCGGCTTCGTTCCTGCTTATCTGAAGGAACTGGAGTTCTCAAACGACAAGACAGCTCTTCTCTGCGGACCTCCGATCATGATCAAGTTCGTATTGCAGGCTCTCGAAGAAATGGGCTTTTCAAAGGAAAAGATCTTCACGACCTTTGAGCTTCGCATGAAGTGCGGTATCGGTAAGTGCGGACGCTGCAACATCGGTTCCAAGTATGTCTGCAAGGACGGTCCTGTATTCCGCTGCGATGAAATTGATGAACTCCCCGCTGAGTATTAAAATCGAAAGGACTGAGCGATAACATGGAAAATATGGTTAATGTATATTTTTACGGCAAAAAATACAGCGTTCCCGCTTCGCTTACAATCATGACAGCTATGGAATATGCCGGTTACACCCTTAAAAGAGGATGCGGCTGCCGTCACGGTTTCTGCGGAGCTTGCGCTACAATTTACAGAATCAAGGGACAGAACGAGCTTAAGACCTGTCTTGCTTGTCAGAAGCAGGTTGAAGAGGGTATGTATGTAGCAAGCATTCCTTTCTTCCCCACAGACAAGAGAACATACGATATCAATGAGATCAAGCCCACACAGCAGATCATGATGGAGCTTTATCCCGAAATTTACAGCTGTATCGGCTGTAATGCCTGCACAAAGGCTTGCACACAGAGTCTCAACGTTATGCAGTATGTTGCATACGCTCAGAGAGGCGAGTTTGAGAAGTGTGCCGAGGAATCCTTTGACTGCGTATCGTGCGGCTGCTGTTCCGTAAGATGCCCCGCAGGTATCTCTCACCCGATGGTAGGCCTCCTTGCGAGAAGACTTACAGGTAAGTACATCGCTCCCGAAACAGAGCATCTTAAGAACCGTGTTGACGAAATCAATTCGGGCGCATTCGATGAGCTTATCCAGCAGATCATGCAGAAGCCTATCGCAGAGATGAAGGAACTCTACAACACAAGAGAGATTGAGAAATAAGGAGGGGCATAAAATGAGCGCAATTTATTCAGAGAGCATGATGGAGTCCGTCAAGAAGGTTGAGGCTACCAGAGCTGCTCGTATGGCAACAGAGCCAAGACGTTTAACTGCTGAAGAAAAGGATGCCCTTTTAAAGGAGTTTCATCCCGACTATAACGAGGCTTCATTTGCTGAGATCAAGGTAGGTCCCAACAAGGGTCAGAAGGCTCCCTTAGAGCTTGCAAATATGCTTCATTCAACCAGCCGTCTTATGACAGACAAGGTTGACATCACAAAGGTTGATTACGACGTTGACGTACTTGTTATCGGCGGCGGCGGCGCAGGTTCTTCCTGCGCAATTGAGGCACATAACGCAGGCGCAAACGTAATGATCGTTACAAAGCTTCGTATCGGTGACGCTAACACAATGATGGCTGAGGGCGGTATTCAGGCTGCTGACAAGCCTAACGATTCACCCGTTCAGCACTACCTCGACTGCTTCGGCGGCGGACATTTCGCAGCTAAGCCCGAGCTTGTAAAAAGACTTGTTATGGAAGCTCCCGACGCTATAAAGTGGCTTAACGAGCTTGGCGTAGAGTTCGATAAGGACGCTGACGGCACAATGGTCACAACCCACGGCGGCGGAACATCACGCAAGAGAATGCACGCTGCTAAGGACTACTCCGGCGCAGAGATCATGCGTACTGTTAGAGATGAGGTAATTAACCTCGGAATCCCCGTAGTTGAGTTCACATCGGCAGTTGAGCTTATCATGGACGACAAAGGACAGGCAGCAGGCGCAGTTCTGCTTAACATGGAAACAGGCGATTATTCTGTTGCAAGAGCAAAGACTGTTGTTATCGCAACAGGCGGCGCAGGCAGAATGCACTACAACGGTTTCCCGACCTCAAACCACTACGGCGCAACAGCTGACGGTCTTGTACTTGCTTACAGAGCAGGCGCACCTCTTCTCTATCAGGATTCAATCCAGTATCACCCGACAGGCGCAGTTTATCCCTCACAGATCCTTGGCGCACTCGTTACAGAAAAGGTTCGTTCCGTTGGCGCACAGCTCGTTAACGTAAACGGCGAGGCTTACATTCACCCCCTCGAGACACGTGACGTAAATGCATCGGGCGTTATCCGTGAGTGCAGAGAGGGCAGAGGAGTTGAAGCTCCCAACGGCGAAAAGGGCGTATGGCTCGACACCCCGATGATTGAGATCCTCGGCGGCGAGGGCACTATCGAAAAGAGAATCCCTGCAATGTTCCGTATGTACATGAACTACGGCATTGATATGCGTAAGCTGCCTATCATGATTTACCCGACCCTTCACTATCAGAACGGCGGCGTTGAGATCGACGGCGACGGCTTCACAACAACTATCCCGAACCTCCTCGTTGCTGGTGAGGCAGCAGGCGGTATCCACGGAAGAAACAGACTTATGGGCAACTCGCTGCTCGACGTTATCGTATTCGGAAGAAACGCAGGCAAGAAGGCTGCAGCTAAGTATAAGAGCGTTGAGCTTGGCGAAATGAACCTCAACCACGTTTCGGCATATGACGCAGAGCTTGAGGCTGCAGGCGTTAAAACTAATGATGTTTCACCGCTGCTCCTTCCTAAGTATGCTCGTCACGAAAGATAATTGGAGGCAAAGCAAATGCGTGAAATTAAAACAGACGTTATTACAGATGTTGTTGAAAAGCTTTGTATAGAAGCTAATGAGCATCTTCCCGGCGATGTAAAATGCGCTATCCGCAATTGCCGCGCTTGCGAGGACGGCGAAATTGCAAAGGGTATTCTTGACGATATCATCAAGAACTTTGAAATTGCAGACGCTGAAAATGTTCCGATATGTCAGGATACAGGCATGGCTTGCGTATTCCTCGAGATCGGTCAGGACGTTCACATTGTCGGTGGAGACCTTTCCGACGCGATAAATGAGGGCGTACGCCGCGGCTATGACAAGGGATATCTCAGAAAGTCCGTTGTTAAAGACCCTGTTCGCAGAGGAAATACAGGTGACAACACACCTGCTATGATCTATACCGAGATCGTTCCCGGTGAAAATATCAAAATTACCGTTGGTCCTAAGGGCTTCGGCAGCGAAAATATGAGCGCTATCCGTATGTTCAAGCCCTCCGCAGGTTTGCAGGGCATCAAGGACTTTATCCTTGAAACTGTTGAAAATGCAGGTCCTAACCCATGTCCTCCTATGGTAGTAGGCGTTGGTATAGGCGGTACCTTCGATAAAGCGGCTCTTCTTGCAAAGAAAGCGCTTATGCGTCCTATCGACTCCGAAAACCCCGACCCGTTCTATGCAGACCTTGAAAAGGAAATGCTCGAAAAGGTCAACAAGCTTGGCATAGGCCCTCAGGGCTTTGGCGGCAAGACCACAGCTATCGGTCTGAATATTGAAACAATGCCTACCCATATCGCAGGTATGCCTTGCGCGATCAATATCAACTGCCACGTAACACGTCATAAATCGGAGGTGATATAAATGGAAAAGCACATCACACTTCCTCTTACCGAGGAGCTTGCAAAAACTCTTCACGCAGGTGACAGAGTGTATCTCACAGGCACCATTTATACATCGCGTGACGCAGGTCACAAGAGAATGTGCGAGGCTCTTGCAAAGGGCGAGGAAATTCCTTTTGATCCTACCGACGCAACTATCTACTATGTAGGTCCTACACCTGCAAAGCCCGGTCAGGTCATTGGCTCGGCAGGCCCTACAACCAGCGGACGTATGGACGCTTATGCTCCTACGATGATGTCTGTCGGTGCAAGAGGCATGATCGGCAAGGGCGCACGTCTCCCCGAAGTAGTTGAAGCAATGAAGAAGTACAGCGGAGTATACTTCGGCGCAATAGGCGGTGCAGGCGCACTCCTTGCAAAGTGCATCAAGAGCGCTGAGCTTATTGCATTTGAAGATTTGGGCGCAGAAGCTCTCAGAAAGCTTTACGTTGAGGATATGCCGCTTATGGTTATCATCGACAGCGAGGGCAACAACCTGTACGAGACAGGTCGTGCAGAATACCTTGCAAAGAATAAGTAATCGGGCTGCTGATATCAGCCGTTGATACACTAAAAAAAACAGACCTTACAGTTTAATCTGTGAGGTCTGTTTATTGTTATAGGAGCCATTTGGTGAGAGTTTTTGCAAGCGCCTTGAGGTCAAGAGGTTTGGCGATATGCTCGTTCATGCCAACGGTTTTGGCAGCTTGAACGTCTTCGGCAAAAGCGTTTGCAGACATGGCAATGATAGGCACCTGCTTGCAGTAATTCCTGTTCATTGAGCGGATAACTCTTGCTGCGTCATAGCCGTTCATACGGGGCATCTGAATATCCATGAAAATGAGGTCGTAATAACCGTCCCTGCACGCAAACACCATGTCCACAGCCTCCGTTCCGTTAGCGGCACGCTCAACAGCAAGCCCCGTCGTTTCAAGTATTTCCGTGGCAATTTCTGCATTCAGCTCATTATCCTCAGAAAGGAGTACGCGCTTGCCTGCAAGGTTCATATTGGATAAAGCAACAAGTGGAGTCATCTGCTCGGCTTGTTCCTCTTCGCCCACAAGAGAGTTGAAGGCCTTTGCAAGTCTGGAACGGAACAGCGGCTTGCTGATAAAAGCGTTTGCACCGGCAGCTCTTGCTTCCTGTTCAATGTCCGACCAGTCGTATGCGGAAATGATAATGATGGGCACATCATTTCCTACTGCCTTTCGGATAGCCCGTGTAGTTGCAATGCCGTCCATATCGGGCATCTTCCAGTCGATGATGCATGCAAAATAATCCTGCCCCTTTTGATGCCGAACGGTAACATACTCCACAGCCTCTGCACCCGAGGAAACTCCGTCGGGCTTCATGCCGAAATCTTCAAGTATGCCGCAGCAGGACTCCAGACTCAATGCGTCATCATCTGCCACAAGCACGTTAAGGTCAATGAATTTGTCGTGCCGTATCTCCGAAGTATCCTGAAGCTTAAGGTACATCGTGACCGTAAACCGCGAGCCTACATTAAGCTTGCTTTCCACCTTGATATCACCGCCCATCATGCGCACGATGTTGCGGCTGATAGGCATACCCAGACCCGTACCCTGAATTTTGTTGACCCTGCCGTCCGTGGCTCTGGAGAACGGCTCAAAAATCTTTTCCATAAACTCTTCGCTCATGCCGATGCCGTTATCTTCGAAGATAAATTCATAGCAGCCGACTTTTGCCTGATTTGAGGGCTTTTCGGTAATTGAAAAGCGTATCTTTCCGCCGTCGGGGGTGTATTTCACCGCATTGCTCATAAGGTTGGTAAATACCTTTTGTATGCGCAGGCTGTCACCGATTACCTCTTCATGAGTAACTCCCGATATGTTGACTGAAAGCTCATGACGGTGTTTGTTTATCTGAGCGCTTGTCATGGTCAGCAGGTTGTCGATAAGGCTTGAGAGGTTGAATTCCTCCTCGGTAAGGTCGACCTTTCCCGACTCTATCTTGCTCATGTCCAGAACTTCATTGATAAGACTAAGCATATGCTTGCTTGCCTGGGAAATTTTCTGCAAACTGTCCTGAACCCTTTCTTTATCGTCTATGTGGGTTGCGGCGATTGCAGTCATGCCGATAATGCCATTCATAGGTGTACGGATATCATGGGACATATTTGACAGGAAATCGGTCTTTGCCTTGTTTGCAGCTTCCGCAGCTTCACACGCCGCCTGCAGCGCCATTTCTTGCTGACGTTCCTTTTTGATAAGGTCGTCAACATTTCTTGTTCCGATAACGACAACAAAGCCCCCGTCTTTTTCCCGAACGAAAGCAACTCTTGCCTGAAGATAAATGATACCATCGGCTGTAAGCTTTTCGTATGTCAAAGAATAATCTTCCCCGTTTTTGAGTATGTGGTCAAGGGAAAGCTTATCAATAAATTCACTGCGGCTTTTTTCCGAAACGTGTTCCTCCGCATAGCTGCGCAGGCCCTTTGACCAGCTTTGACCATGCTTGCTGAAATGAACTGCAATAGCCTTGCCGTCGTCGCTTTCCGCACGATAAACTGTCACATTATCCCTTTCGGGGTCCACCAGAAGAACGGAGTAATACACCGAGCCGAGACCTTCGATTATCTCGCTTTGAGTCTCCATAATTTTTATGTTTTTCCGTTCCTCTTCAACGATAGCGTCAATATTGCGGAAGCCTAAAATTATCTGATTTTCAGCCGTCCGACGGGAGCATATGCGGATAAATGAAGCCTGATAATACTGAACGCCGGTATTGTCATATACCGTTTTATAGCTGCAATTATATTCATCTTTTGTTTCAAGAGCGTTCAGAACAGCTTCGTAAGAAACTGCTGCTTTGAGATTTGCTCTATCCTCTTCAGAAATATATTTTAGAATAAAACTATCCCACAGACCGTTGTATGAACGCCGTATAACGCGCTCATCATCCTTGATTATCGTGCCGTTCCGCTTAATTGTGACAGCGGTGTCATCAGCAAAATCCAGCAGCACAACATTGGGGTAATCCTTGCTGAGCGCGCCTGCAATATCCATTTCGTCCTGAAGGGTCTCATTGAGCTTTTCTACCTCAGCAAGGGCGTCTTCAATTTTTTTCTGCTGTTCAAGCTCCTGCCTTTTTTCTTCGTTGACGTTTTTGAAGCCAATAGCAAACTCGTTCCTTTTGCTGTCGGGCTTTACAAGCTGGCACTCAAAATATTGTACCGTATTGTTGCGGGATACCCTGTAATTAAAGGAATATGTCTGCTTGTCAGCCAAAAGAATTTTGACGTCCTGTATCAAGCATATTTTGTCAAACAAATGTCTGTCGTCTTCAAGTACATCATTTTCAACATATAAATGTATGCTGCGCTCGTAATCGCCGACTGCAAATTTCTGACCGTAACGGGATATCATAGTCTTACCCATACGGTAGCAGACAGCCTCCGCCGTATCCATATTAACAGCATAAACATTTTCATAAGTCAGTGAAAGAGCCTGTATAAGATTATTCTGCGATTCCTGTATCTCTTTTTCGGCGGTTATCCTGCGAAGACCGCATATTACCCTGACATTTTTCCCAATCTCGTTTTTTTCAACAGGGAAAAAGCAGCATCTTACCCAGTTTCCGTTAATGTCCGTGTATTCCTGCGTAATTATCGGTTTATCCCCCAAACGCTCGTCAATAGTGCCTTCATCGGTAAAAATGCGCATAGCGGACTTGTATTCTTCGCTAACCCAAATATCCACCAAGGCTTTGAGCCTGTCCTTTGCGTTATCCTTTTTTCCATAGGTAAGATATACGCCGTTGGGGGAGAATATCTCCTGAAAAGAATTTTCCTCAAAATCAATAAGGTACAGCGCAAAGAAAACATTGCTCAATGAGCCGATTATCGCGGTATGCTGCTTCTCAGCTTCAAGAAGCTCGGTAAGCTCCGCGTTTGAGTCCTGTAATTTCTTATTGGCGTCAAGTTCTTTTATTTTGGATTCGTGGATAGTTTGAGTTACAAAGACAACATGGGAAAGCTTGCCGCCTGTGTCGCGGTCAACTTCGATAAAGGAGCATTGCACCCAGTAAGGAATATCCGTTTGGTCGGGGAAGAGGGGGCACTGTGCAAAGAAACTGTTTTGACATTATCCTGTTGCCGGACAGCCGCTTATCAAGTGTTGACAAGTCCACAAAATCAAGCACTTCTGCCGTGTATTCGGGAAGCATCATATTGCGGCAGAAGAAGTTAAGGGTTTCCTGCGCATTTCCCGACGAACTTATACGGTCGTGAACATTATCTATGGACGCAAGCTCGGTATAATGATTTCTTGCAAGATCGACATAATATAAGGCAACACCGCGTAATTATTGTCTTATGTAAGATTTTTTGGCTGTTTATATCCTTGATAAACATTGTAAAATCAGTATAAAAACCCATTTTCAGTATATCAGAAATATATATGACTGTCAAGCATTTGCAAATATGCAATAAATTTGCATAATATGGCATATATACTTGACTTAAAATGCCGGTCATGATATGATTTCTTGACATCGAGATAATAGTAAATAATTGCCGCAATTGCTTTTTGAAGAAGACAAGAAATCCGCTTTTGAGACGGGAATGTGCGGACATATTTCCAAGCCAATAATTATACATGTTTTGCCGGAGACTTTAAGTAAAATGTTGGGAAAATAATCTAATGCTATGCGTTGATGATATGATATATCCTAATTTGTTGTACGTACGTTATGTTATGATACATGAATTTAAATAATGTGTTTATAAAAAAACAATAATGTAAAATTATAGTGTGTAGTATGTCAAACTTACTGTTAAAAGTTGACTTTATTCGACATAACTGTTATAATACTTATTAAATAATTGTTATTTTCTGTTTGATGGGGTTTGAATTTTTTACGCAAATAACGTGTTTGCGTGCGTTCCCGTTCTGTCGGTGATCTCGTCTGTGGGATAACGTACGTTACTGAATAATTCAGGAGGCTGCTATGGGGGATTTATCCGAAAAAAATATAAAGTGCTTATTGTTGACGATTCGGAAATAAACAGAGTTCTTCTTGCCGAAATACTCAAGGAAGAATACGATATTGCCGAAGCTGACAGCGGTGAAGCAGCTATCGAAATACTGAAAAAAGAAGCCAATGAAATTGCATTGGTTTTGCTTGACGTAATTATGCCCGGAATGGACGGATACGAGGTCCTTGAAAGAATGAATAAGCTGGGAATGAGCGATGACATTCCCGTTATTATGATCTCTGCGGAAAGCTCACCGGGGTTTATCACCAAGGCATACGATCTTGGCGCAGTGGATTATGTAGGACGTCCCTTTGAAGCAACCGTGGTTCAGCGACGGGTAAAAAATACGATCACATTATACGCAAAGCAGCGCAGACTGGCGGATATTGTTGCCGACCAGATCTATGAAAAGGAAAAAAATAATAATTTGATGGTTTCAATATTGAGCCATATCGTTGAATTCCGCAACGGTGAAAGCGGCTCTCATGTTATCCACATCAATATTATAACCGAGCTTCTCCTCAGACAGCTTATGAAGAAAAGCAAAAAATACAATCTGTCAATGGCGGATATCCGTCTGATAAGTACGGCGTCGTCACTGCATGATATCGGAAAGATCGCTATCCCGGACGAGATACTCAACAAGCCGGGTAGGTTTACTCCGAAGGAATATGAAATAATGAAAACTCATTCGGAAATAGGCGCTTCAATGCTGAAAAATCTTTCCGAATATCAGAATGAGCCGTTGATGAAGGCGTCATATGAGATATGCCGCTGGCATCACGAACGCTATGACGGCAAAGGCTATCCCGACGGACTTAAAGAGGACTAAATACCTATCTCGGCTCAAATCGTTTCTATCGCTGACGTTTATGATGCACTGACAAGCGAACGATGCTACAAAAAGGCGTATTCCCATGAAAAGGCGATCGAAATGATATGCGGCGGCGAATGTGGCGCTTTTAATCCGCTGCTGCTTGAGTGCCTTACTGATATAGGAAGCGAACTGAAAAAAGAGCTTATGACAAATTCATCGGGAATTAAAGATAAGCGTGAGATATAAAATCTTACCGAGGAGATCATGAACAACAGCGATCTGTCCTCTTCGGGACAGATGCTCCAGCAGCTTGAGCTTGAGCGCGCTAAATCCGAATTCCTTGAAGAAGAGCTTGATGACATTACGTTTACATTTCAAAGCAGTCCTCCCGTGCTTACGCTTTCCGAAAACGGCGCGAAGCGGCTGGGAATAAACCGTGTTATCTCCGATCCTCATGAAAGCGTTGATATCAAGGATATCGAGAACGAAAGCTTAAAGCAGCTTTTGGATGAGCTTGCACACACAACTGCAGAAAATTCTGCAGTCAATATGAGCGGTCAAATTTTGGCTGACGGAAAAATGACCGACTGCACTTTCCGGTGCAGGACGTTATGGATGACTGCAGAAAAGCCTATTTATATCGGTGCGACGGGAAGAATTCTCTGTCGCTGAAGCACATTAAAATAAAATGAGGGAGGATATTTTCCGGTAGGGAAAATACAGAAATATGGATTTTACATTACTGAAAAACGCGGGGATCGATACGGACAGTGCTGTTGAAAGGTTTGTCGGCAACGAGGCTCTGTATGCTAAGATGCTGAAAAAATTTCTTGACGATCAAACGTTTGCAGCCCTTGTTAAAGCGGTATCCGAAGGCAGCGGTGAAGCTGCTCTTGCCGCGTCGCATACACTCAAAGGAGTATGCGGAAATCTATCCATAGAAAGGCTTTTTGAACTTTTTTCCGAACAGGTCGTTCTTATGAGAGCAGATAAATGGGACGAAGCATATGCCATGATGACTGAAATTACCGAAAATTACACCAAGGTAACCGAGGCTCTTAAAGCTTGGTTTGATATGCAGTAAAAATGAATTGATATACAGGGTGATTAATTTTATGGCAAATGCAAAAAGGCTGCTGATCGTTGACGACTCGGAAATCGACAGGAACGTCTTGAGAAATCTTTTAAGCAGATGCTTTGAAATTTCGGAAGTCGAAAACGGATATGCCGCATTGGAGCTTATTACGAAAAAGCCCTGCAAGATCGACGGAGTTCTTTTGGATATCTCTATGCCTGTTTTGGACGGCTTTAACGTGCTTGAAATTATGGCTGAAAACAACATAAATATTCCGATCATACTTGTTACTGCCGAGGCTACCGCTGCAAATGTTCACCGTGCCGCAAAGTATGCTGTTGCAGGCTTTATCAGCAAGCCCTTTGAGCCGCAGCTTATCCTTGAAAAGCTGGGCAACATTTTCGGTATAGAAAGCCTGCCTACTGCTGTGGAGACCCATGAGGAGAACTTCGGCAAAACCGAGACCTATGAGACCGATACATACATTTCAAAGCTTACCTCTATTTACAAGGCGTATCTGAAAAATATCAATCTGGACGACTCTCATTGCCAGCGTGTTTCAAAGCTTATGGAAATAATGCTTATCGAGTACGGCCTTGCAAACAAAACAGAGCTTGATACTCTTGATATAAGAATTATAAGCAAGGCGGCTTATTTCCACGATGTCGGTCTTATGGGCATACCCACGGAGCTTATATTTAAAAAAGAAACGATGACAGGCTCGGAACGTGAGATATACAACAGCCATACAGTCATGGGCGCAAATATTATTTGGCTCAACAGCTCTGAAAACTGCAAGTTTTTCGTTAAGGTTTGCTCGGATATGTGTATGCACCATCACGAGAGATACGACGGTCTGGGCTTTCCCCACGGACTTAAGGGCAGCGATAATTCGGTATACAGCCAGCTTTGCGGTCTTGCTATCCGTTTTGACAAGCTTTTCAGTAAGCATAAGGAAATAAACGATGTTCAGTTTGATTTTGTTATAAATGAAATGAAGATAGACAAGGGAGCTTTTTTCTCCGAGCATCTGGAGATGCTTGCAAAGTGCAAGGGCGAAGTTATAAACTATTACAGAACCATGGATATAAACAGTGCGGTGGAAGTTTAAACGCCGCACTATCACTATATACGCTATATGTTTAGATAAGTTTTGAAAGAAAGTGATTTGATATGCCCGAAAACAAATCTCAGCCTAAGAAAAATGGTGCTGACAGCGCGCTCCGCAGTATATTGCATAGCCGTGACAATTATGTAAATTCATACTTAAGGCAATACCGCACAAACCATTGAAAAATGGCAAGAAAAATGGTATAATATAGGTATGAATAAACAACTAACATTCTCGCTTATAAGCGATGAACTGGCGCAAGCCAAAACAAGCAAAAAAGAATTTCTTGAAAAGAT
>JAGAUA010000062.1 GCA_017847885.1 Oscillospiraceae bacterium | reverse complement strand
TTGGCTCCCCAAAGCGGAGGATATACAATCCGCTTCGGGGTTATTTATTTCGGCAAGTGGTATGTCTACGCTCTTTCCGTCTTTATCCTTGAAAATAACCGTTAATCTATCGTCGAATACATACACTTTTGATATCATGATATCAGCTATCGCTTTTCTTCCCTCCAGGCTGTCCATATCGAGGGCAAGAACGTCATCAATCAGCTTAACGATCTGCTCGTTTGAGGGAACGTTCCCGGTAACCGCTTTGGCTACTCTCAGCTCGGACTCAACCTGCTCCTTCTGCTCCTGAAGCTCTTTGACTTTATCGAATAAAATCTGATTTCCGCCCGTCTGAGCTATGGCGTTAACAACATTCTCAGCCTGCTTAGTAATTTCGGACAGCTTTTTAGACAGAATTTCCGGGGACATTGCCGTCGCTGCTTCCTTTAGGTACATATCGTGTATCTTGTCTGAAAGCTGGTGCTTGTCCATGCTTCGGAAAACGTCCCACGCTGCTCGGCACGCCTCATACTCTATTCGTTCCTTGATCTCGTTACGCTTCGTGCAGCCCGTCTTTTTCTGCACGCCGTTGCAGCGGTAATAGTAATGCTTATTGCCGTTCCTGCCCGTGCCAGACAGCCCGCTCATCGGCTCGGAACAATATCCGCAGAACAGCTTACCGGACAAATAATAATCCGCTTTCGCAGCGTTCTTGGCGGCTCTCTTGCGGTTGATTTTCAACATCTCTCTGACTGTTTCAAAAACTTCGTTCGGTATCATCTGCGGTATTCCTCCTTCAATTCGTATATCGTCGTACTGATAAACTCCTATATACTTTTCATTGCTCAGCATATTGTAAAAACTGTTGACGGTAAACGGCTTTCCCCGACGGTTTCGGTATCCGTGCGAGTTTAGGTGTTCAGCTATATCGGTCAGCTTCTCACCTGCTGCGTACATTCGGAACACCGTTTCGGGAATAATTCGTGTGTCCTCGTCGATAACAAGCTTTTTATCAACGACTTTATAACCCAGAGGGATATGCCCCGTTGATTGGGCTTTAAGTGCAGACTGCCGCATTCCGCGAATAGTTTTTTCCCGAAGATCTGCACTATAATATTCGTTTATAGCTTCGATAATGTGGGTCATCATCTGACCGCTTGCATCGTCCCCGAAGCTCTCCATGACCGACAGCAGCTTTACGCCGTTACGAGTTAGTATCTGTCGGTTTATTGCGCTGTCGATAGTGTTTCGGGCAAATCGGTCGAGCTTCCACACAAGGACACTGTCCCATTGCTTGAGGGCGCTGTCTTTAAGCATCTGCTGGAACGCAGGACGGTCGTCGTTTTTTCCTGTCATGGCACGGTCGATATATTCGTGTACTACCGTTATTCCGTGCTGCTTAGCGTAGTTGTAGCAGTCGTATAGCTGCCCTTCGATAGACTGCTCTGTCTGCTTGTCCGAGGAGTATCGGGCATATATTACCGCTGTTTTCATGGGTGCCTCCTTTCTTCGGTTCTCCAACTGTTGGAGAACTAACTTATTAAATCTTTTATTTCGATTCCTGCTGAAATTGCTTTTTCTTTTAGCTTCTGAAAATTTTCACTGTTGGATTTTTTCATTCGCAAATATCCACCTTGGTTTTTAGGTGCTATGTCAGGCAGTTTTTGACAAATCAATTTATACTCATATTCGCAGTTTTTCTTGTTATTAGCTTCTGCTTCAAGTTTCTGATATCCTACCTTCCATTCTTGTGGGCGATCGTCTATATACGGTCGATTGCTATATGCTATTATTTCACTTTCAATTATAGATTTGCCGGTATAAACATCTCTCATAGTGTTTACACCATAAACAAATGGGTACATCATTATTCCACAATGTTGCGAATTTTCAACTACATAATCGGGTAATTTAGGAAATCTTTTATCTTTGCCAGATATAGAGTAAACCCTATTTATGTACTTAGCACATTCTTCACAATGATAGCAGTTACATACTGCGCTAACTAAATCAGTCCCCATACTCTTAGCACTTTGAATTTGTTTCTTTAATACTTGATCATGAATTGCTTTATTTGTAACTTTAGATTTCTCACCCAAAATTTCTTCTTCCTCAATATCAGCTGCTTCAAACTGCTTATCAAGCCTTAAATATTTAACAAGTCGCATATAATCATCTTGCGTATACATCATGCTCGATAAAGGCATAATCTGGTTTGATTTTCTTAAACAAGCGATGGCCAAATCCATTCTTCCGTTCTTTTTGTGTTCCGTGGCTTTTCTTTGTAAAACGTATTCAATATTATTGAAAGCATACTGTTTTCCGTCATTCGGATCATATTCAAACGATTCAACAGGTATGGAATTTATTCCTTCAATGGAATTTAAATCGTAACTGGGAGTACTAATTTTACTGTCTGCCTTTAATTTCTCTATCTCCTGCTGCATTTCCTTATGAACACGTTCTTCTAATTCTAAACGGCGTTTTCTCTGTTCTTCCAGTTCAAGCTGTAATTTTTTTCTGTTTCTCCTGCACCTCTAATAATCTCTTTTGCTCCGCTTCAAAAGCCGAACAGTCAGCGCACATTCCGTTGGAGTCCACCTTTAAGAATAAACCCTTTCTGCCGCACTTTTTACACTTTGCCATATGCTACACGCCCCATTTATTTACGATTTTAGTGTTTGCGCATTTTATTACAGCCGCCCCTTGAAGGCGGTTATGTACTTTTTTAGAGATAATCTTACATCGCTATATAGCTTTCCGCGTTGTCATCGGCGGATGAGAACCCCATTGCGCCTATGACTCCGTCCCAAGGAATTGCAAAATTATGTTTTGCCTCCTCAAGCTTTAGCACTTTCAGATAATTCGTAGGGACTATATTCATTTTGTTTTGCGATTGCTTAGAACGAATAACTATTCCCTCTATTGTATCAAGAGAACGGTATTGATCAATCTCGTACGATAAATTTTCAATTCTATGTATAGCAACCATTTCACTTATACCGAACTTTCGTGCGAGTACTTGAGCAACTGTTCCCGTACCGTAAAGCATGCGCCACGTGTTATAATCCCTCATATACAGGTCATACAGACCCGAAAAAGACGGTATAAATAACTTATACGGTGCCAAAAGCTCAGCTGCACCCTCATTAGCAACCCACTCCGTGTATGCGTCTTGGTTTGGCTTTACCTTGTCGTAGCACTTCAAAATAGTACCAGCTTTTGGAGTATCAGTAAATAAATGCATAAACTCATGAGCGCAATGGTAATTTTGCTCTGGAAGAGTTTTATTGCTATTAATTAGTATAACACTATTTTCGCTGTTGTCTTTAGCAACACGAAGCATTCCCCTTAAATCCTTAGTTCTAAAAGGTGTTCTTGCAACCGCTATGCCGTTAATTTTTTTGCACAAATCAAAGGTATTAATAGGGTAATCAGAATTATTTATGCTCATATAATTTTTTATGTTGCTTACAATCCCATAAAGGTCGGTTTTTGTCATATAGCATTACTCGCTCCTGTCTTTATTTTTAAACTTTTTTATTAATTCTATAGCGTCTCTTATGTCCTGAGGGTCAATGCCTTCATCTTGCGCTTCTCTTGCAAAGCTAAAATATACATTATCAATTTCTGTATTATTATAATCGCTAATATTTCTATATTCACTATTACCGGTAAGCCAATCCAACGAAACGCCGAAATAATCGGCGATTTTTTGCAATGTAACTGTTCTTGGCGTTGCCCTGCCGGTTTTCCAATCCGATAATGTCGTTTGAGTCACACCTGTATCTTTAGAAACCCGATACGGTGTGATGTTTTTTTCTTGTAATAACTGCATAAATCTTTCGTACATAATTCATTCACCTTTCACAAAAATCAAATAATAGTAAAAAAATTAGTATTTTCTATTGACTACTCGTAAAAAATGTAGTATTATATACTCGTAAGAAGTTTAGTACCAAAAAAATTACTATTAAAAATATACTTTTGATTTGGTTATTCATAGTATATCACATTTCCGTAGTAATTGCAATACTTTTTACGAGCAAAGGAGGTAGAAAAGTGTACTCAAAATTTGTTGAACTCTTACAAAAAAACAAAGTAACCCCCTATCGGGTATCAAAAGCAACGGGAATTTCGCAGTCGTCACTCTCAGATTGGAAAACAGGTAGAGCGAAGCCCAAAGCCGATAAACTTTTGAAACTTGCCGATTATTTCGGGGTTACCGTAGATTATTTTTTAAAGGAGGACAAATGAACGAGATAATAGTTCAAACAAAACAGATTCCTGATAATCTCCCTGACCTTGCAGCTTTTGTTCTTGTTGGACGAGAAAAGCTTACGGCGGTTCGTGCAGAAATACGAGCTATTGATAAGCTTCAGCTTGCTGAAGATGTTCGGCAGCAAAAGCGCGATGAAGCTTTTATGCTTTCCGAAGCTCTACTCGACGCCGAAAAGCGTATCGGTGAGCTGACAAAGAAAATACCAAAATCCGACGGTGGCAGACCCTCAAAAACTACCGACAGCGGTGTCGCAAGTTTCCGTGCAAAAACCAAAGCCGAAGTGATCTCTGACCTTGGCTTTACTCCGAAACAGGTAGAACGATTTGAAATTCTCGCTGACAATCCCGATGTGGTTGAGCAAGTCAAGCAGGAAGCGAGAGAAAACGAAGATTTACCGACGCGAGCAAGAGTAATTGATATAGTTCAGCAGAGAAAATTTGAAGCCAATGAATCCGCTAAACGTAATTCAGAAGCCAGCAAGTTATATCGGCAGTTTCACAGCGCTATTTTTGGTATCCTTACGCTGTACAGTGATTCAGATGATGCCGGTGAAAAACTTAAAATGCTTGCAGATTGGATTGACGACTGCAAAGGGCTTTCCGTACAGGATTATATTAAAGACATAGGCAGGGTAATTATGGCGCTTGAAATTATCAGGTCGCACTTTATAAACCACGAAAGGGGTTAATTTTATGGCAAGAAATAAAGTACTTACACCAGAAGCAAGACAGTTTATCGAAGACCAAATTCACGATTACGGAGAAATTACCACCGAGGAAGTCATGGATCTCATAAGACCGCATTTCGTTTTTGACCCCGAAAACGCTCGTGAACAGCAGATTCGTCGTACCGCGCACAGAATTATGTCAGGAATCAGAAGTTATGACAGAACAAGAACTTGTTTTGCCATAAAGAAAGAAGGTGAGTCTACATATGTAAATGTTGAGAATACACAAAACATTGAAGACCTTGACAAAGTCCGTGCTCAGCTCGGATATAAATTTGATGGACTTAATCGCTCACTGAAAAAAGTAAATGAGCGCGCCATTTGTTTACAGGGTCAGTTATCATTTTTTGATGAAACACCCAAAGAGGCTTAATAGAAAAACGTAAATCCATGGTCAACACCAAATTAAGGTATTGGAGGTGAGAAGAGCGCCGACAGAAGCATTAATTCTTTACGGTTCCATATGGGCTGTTATTTATTGGCTCTATTCCAAAAGAAAATAAGGAGGTGAATCCTAATGACCGACACCGAATTTTTAAGCCGTCTCCCTGAGGGGGCGAGAAAACCCACGGACAAAGAGTTTGAAACAATTCAGTTTGTTTACAACTACCACCCGTCAATTCACCCTGTCGAGGGCAAAAATCAGATCGCAATGCCTTACAGCACATTTGGGATGCGTGTTATTCTTGATATGCGTGAAACGGCAAAAAGGCTGCAGGAGATCGAGGACGAGACCCGAGTTTGCAAATTAAGGCTTCAGGAGCTTCAGAAAGAGGCTGACGAGCTTGCGATGAAATAAAAAGGAGGACGTTAATATGTCAGAAATCAATTCAATTAAAGAACTTGAGGGCAGAGAGCCCGATATGGTTACGTACGCCGAAAGCGGCAGGCGCATCGAGATTTACGGAAAGCCGTCGGTTGATATGTGCGCAGAAGTACTGTTCCGCATGATAAAAAATATGACCGAGGGGAGCGACAAAAAATGCGTGAAATAGCACTCAGCCTCGCCTGCGGTACCGCATTTTTCGCGCTTGTTATGCAGATATGCGAGAATGTCATGCTCTGCTTTATCGGGCCCGAGGAAGAGGAAAGCGAGGACGAGCCGAGATGAGAGTACAAATAGGCGCGCCGGCTGTTCGGCCGCTGACCCCAAATGAGCAGAGGGTTTACAACCTTCTTGAGCAGGGGCTTGACCCGTTTGACATTGCAAGGCGGTTACATATGTGCTTCCGGGCATCGTGTTTGTCAAACGTACATGACGTTGCACCCGACACGGTCATGGGGCTTATCACATTGATCCGTGAAAAAGGTTGGGACGTTCCAACAAAAACAGTTGAAAACAAGGAGGAAATCGAAATGCCGAAAGGTACCAAAACGCCCGTTGAAAAGATTGCCGAAATCAAGGCGCTGCGAGAAGAGGGCAAGGCATACAGCCAGATAACCGAACTTGCAGGAGTATCCCACACTACCGTTTCCAGAGTATGTGCTAAAGTCGGTATTGCAGAAGAAAAAGAAGAGCCTGCACCGGCGGCCACCGATACAAGCTCAGAGAGAAAAGAACTTGAAAAAGTTTTCGATAATATTATACCCGAAAATGCGCCTGTTGTCAAGCACGTATTTTCGCAGGCAGCGGCAGACGCTGTGTACAATAACATACTTGCTTCTATGCACGAAATGGAGCAGATAGACTCCGAGATGCAGCTGCTGTATAAGTACATCGACCACCTCAACGCCAAAATCAATGCGTTGAATGATAAATATATGTATACAAGCGCCGAGCTTGACAGGCTGTGGCAGGATTATGATGCTATTTGTGGAGGTGCAAACAATGAATAAGCAGGAAATACCCTCTCCCGAAATCGAAGCGCTTAACCTTGGCGTAAAATCATTTAATGCCCTGAAACGTGCAGGAGTAAACACCATCGCAGACATTGAAAATCATATGGAACAGCTAAAAAACACGATAGCTCCGACACTTTGGAAGGAGATCATAAACGCGGCAAACACGTATAAGGGTATTCCGATACCGGGGAGTTGGGTTGAAAAAGATATGCTCGGCGATGAACTGACATTTGACGAGATTACAAATATGGTCGGCGAACTAATCGTTATGGACTTAAGCACCGAGTCCCACGAATGGTATAAGGTTGAAAAAGTCGAAGAAATAATTAACGGTACTGACGGAAAACGCCATTTGAGAACATATGATGGTTCAAAGCAACGTGGTTTGATTAATGAAATATTTTTCGACAAAAATCAACACAAACCTCAGAGGGCTTGGAAGTTAAAGAATAATTCTCCTGCTGAACTTCCTGCGCCTATTCAGCGCGAGCTTTCTGTTGCATTTGATTTCGATTACTCCACCCTCGACACCGACACGGCCAACAGCCTTCGGCAGTGCGAAACGGTTATCCGCACGGAAACCGCAGGATATTTTACACTGCTGGGCGCAAAGTTCAAGGAAGCGCAGGAGCTGCTCGCAAACCATTCCACAGGTACGTTTGAACAGTGGTACACGGCCATGGGCTTCAAGCGGCAGACGGTATACAACCTTATTCAGCGTTTTGAGTTCAGCAGCTCCCCGAAAATTGAGGGGCGGGAAGACGCTTTTGAGGCACTGCCGCTTACCCTGTCCTATGAGGTAAGCAAGCCTACAGCTCCTGCCGAACTTGTGGACAAGGTTCTTGACGGGGACATTACGTCCAATGCCGAGTATCAGAAGCTTAAGGCTGAACTTGAGCGTACCAAGGATGACCTCAGAAATGTTGAAAGAAATTTTGATGAGCGCGAAAAGCTTCGTCAGAAACTCGGTGACGAAAACGTAAAGCTGAGAATTAAAATTCAGGAGCAGGATAAGGCTTTGAACAGCATTTCCGACAAAGACGAAGAAATCCACTCTCTGCGTCAGCAGATCAAGGAGCTTGAGTCCCGTCCGATTGATGTGGCCGTGCAGACCGATGAAGCGGCGCTTGCCGAAAAGGACGAAGAGATCGCCGAGCTTAAAGAGCAGCTTGAACGTCTTTCGGATAAGGGAGTCAAGACATTCGCGATAAGAATGACTATAGATGAATATGAGCGCCTTGCCAATATAGTTGAAAAAATTGATGATATCAATGTTAAGGTGGCTGTTAAAAACGCCCGTATGGTAAGAATTTAAGGAGGATGCACATTGAAAGAATTTACCCTCTCCGCCGATAAGATATACACTATATCAAAGCGAGCATTTTTTACCCTGCTGCCTAACTGTGAGGCGTCCGTTGTGCGAGACTGCAGCCAGTGGCATTTCAATCTCGGTAGCATAGCAAAGGACGGAGAAAAGAAGCAGCGTATTGAGATTATTGCGCTTATTATTGTATCTTCTCCCGAAGAACAGGTTAAAAAGGTCAAGGAATGGCTGACAAACTATTTCTCCCTTAAAATGCAAAAAGATCTTTTTGACCTTGAGATAAATGATTTTTCAGAAATTATTCCCGGAAGACGGCTTGAAAGAGCTATCAATAGATTAAACAGAAAGAGGTAAAAACTATGATCACAATGACTATTGAAGTATCCCCCGAACAGGCTATCGAAATCGCAAGGATCCTCGGCTCTCCGAATAACCCTATGCCCGTACAGCCTGCTCCAACTGCCCCGGCACTCCCCGTTCAGCAGCAGGCCCCAGTCGTTCCCCCTATTGCTGCTTCAATGCCTCAGGTTCCCCCCGTTGCCCCGGTTCAGGCTCCGCCCGTTCAGCCGGCCGCACCTGTTACCCCTCCCCCCGTTCAGCAGGCACCCCCTATCGCTGCTCGGAAGTACACTCAGGACGAGCTTGCCCTTGCAAGCAGACCCGTATGCGAGGCAGGCAGACAGACCGAACTTCTTAACCTCCTGCACTCATTTACATACACCGACAGCGCAGGAAATGTTCAGCCGGTGCAGAGCATTCAGCAGCTTCCCGAAGAGTCCTACCCTGCCTTTGCTAACGGTATTCGCGCTTTGGGAGGTAAGATCTGATGCCGGACGTACACGCTCTTTTATCAGCCTCGGCGGCCAAACGGTGGATCAATTGTCCGCCGTCCGTTAGGCTCACGGAAAATATGCCCGATACCCCAAGCGAGTTTGCAGCGGAAGGCACACTTGCGCACGAACTTGCAGAACTTAAACTCCGTAAAAAGTTTGAGGTTATGCCTAAATCAAAGTACACCAAGGTGCTTGACACCATAAAGTCTAATCCTTTGTACACCGCAGAAATGGATAGCTGTACCGACGAATACCTCGACTTCATACTGACGATCGCTCACAGATACGACAAAACCAAGCCCTATGTGGTAATTGAAAAGCAGCTCAATTATTCCCATATAGCCAAAGACGGATTCGGCACAAGTGACTGCGTTCTCATCTGCAAAAACAACCTGCATATTATTGATTTTAAGTATGGCAAAGGCGTTCCCGTAAGCGCCGAGGACAACCCTCAGCTGAAGCTTTACGCTTTGGGCGCAATTGCGGAATACAGTATGCTGTATTGCGTTGAAAATGTATTCCTGCATATTGTTCAGCCTCGCACGGGTGAGGGCTCATCGTCGTGGGAGATATCTGCGTCCGCCCTTTCCGCATGGGGCGAAAGTATAAACCCCATCGCAGAGCTTGCCTATAACGGCGGCGGTGAATTCAAGTGCGGCGACTGGTGCCGCTTCTGCAAGGCTAAAGCGACCTGCAGGGCGAGAGCGGAAAACTTTTTCGCTCTTGAAGATACCGCCAAAATGCCTAAGGAGCTGCTCTCCGACTCCGAGATTGGCGAGGCACTCACGAAGGCGCAGACACTGAAAAATTGGGTAACCGACCTCGAAGAATATGCGCTCAATGCGATTTTGTCCGGCTCGGATATAGTGGGCTGGAAAGCCGTTGAGGGCAGAAGCAACCGCAAAATTACCGATGTCGACAGCGCGTTTGAAGTTCTCAAATCAAACGGATACGATGAGGCACTACTTTATGAACGCAAGCCCATTACGCTTACCGAACTTGAAAAGCTTGTTACCAAGAAAAAGCTTGAAGAGCTCATCGGCGATAAGATCGTTAAACCGCAGGGCAAGCCGACTCTTGCCCCCGTTGATGATAAAAGGAAACCCTATAAACCCGATATAAACGAAATGTTTGGAGGAAACTAATATGGCTATAACAGAAACAACAGTAACAACCGACCGCGCAAGACTCTCATTCACACACCTTTTTGAACCCTATACGAACGATCCCAAACAGGAAGCAAAATACTCCGTGACTGTCCTCGTTCCCAAATCCGACATCGCAACAAAGCAGCGTATTGACGCCGCTATCACCGCAGCGAAGCAGAAAGGCGTAGCTGAGAAGTGGAACGGCGTTATGCCGCCCGTTGTAGCAACCGCTGTTCACGACGGTGACGGAGTCCGCCCCAACGGTGAGCCGTTCGGAGAAGAGTGCAGAGGGCACTGGGTATTTACCGCTTCGAGCAAGCAGCCTCCGCAGGTTGTTGATATTAACCTCAACCCGATTATCAATCAGACAGACGTTTACAGCGGCTGCTATGCCCGTGTATGTGTTAATTTCTTCGCTTACAATTCCAACGGCAAGAGGGGCGTTGGCATCGGGCTTAACGCCGTACAGAAGCTTGAGGACGGCGAGCCCCTCGGTGGAAGAGTTTCAGCAGCAGAGGCTTTCGGCACACCGATGGGTGCTGCTCCTCAGCCGCAGTATCAGACTTTTGCCCCTCAGCAGCCGGCTCCCGTTCCGCAGCAGTATGCACCGCAGGCAGCTCCTGCTCAGCAGCAGTATCCCCCTCAGTATAATCAGCCTGTTCAGCAGCCGTATTTCGACCCGTTGACGGGCGTAACCTACGGAGGGTGATTAAATGCACCATCTTTCAATTGACATCGAAACCTATTCGAGCGTTGATATACAGAAATCCGGACTGTACAAATATGTGCAGTCCGGTGATTTCGAAATTCTTCTCTTTGCTTACAGCCTTGACGGCGCACCCGTACGCATCGTTGATCTGACTGCGGGTGAAACTATTCCCGAAGAGATTAGAGGTCTGATGTTCTCGCAGGATTGCGTTTTACACGCTTACAACGCGGCTTTTGAGTGGTATTGCCTGTCAAAATACTTTTGCCTTACGGAGCTTGCCAAAAACCTCTGGCTCTCACAATGGCGCTGTACGATGCTCCACGGGCTTTACTGCGGTTTTCCTTCGGGACTTGCCGCTATCGGAGATGCTATAGGGCTTCCACAGGATAAAAAGAAAATGAGTATCGGCAAGGCGCTTATAACCTATTTCTGCAAACCCTGCAAGCCGACATCAGCGAATGGTAACAGGACCAGAAATCTCCCCCACCATGCGCCCGATAAGTGGACACTTTTCATAATCTACTGCATACAGGACGTTGTTACCGAAATGTCGGTCGAAAGCAAGCTGTCCGCGTTCCCCGTTCCCGAAGATGTTCAGCGGCAGTGGGAGCTTGACCAGCGTATCAACGCATACGGGGTGCGGCTCGACCTTGGCCTTGTAAGTGGTGCGGTCTCCTGCTCGGAGAAAATTAACGCCGAGCTCATGGAAGAAGCTATGCGCATTACCGGGCTTGATAATCCGAAATCCGTCGCACAACTTAAAAAGTGGCTTGAAGCAGAAACCGACTCCGAAATTGATAACCTCAGCAAGGCTACCGTTTCAGGTATGCTCGATAAGGGTATTCCGCAGGAGAACGTCAAGCGTGTTCTTCAGCTTCGGCAGGAGCTTTCCAAGTCCTCTGTGAAAAAATACACCGCTATGGAAAACGCCGTATGCCGCGACGGCAGAGCAAGAGGTCTTATTCAGTTTTACGGCGCCAATCGCACAGGCAGATGGGCAGGACGGCTTATACAAGTGCAAAACCTTCCGAGGACGTACATAGAAGACCTCTCACTTGCACGCGATTTTGCGAAAAACAGTGATAATTTTATGCTGCAATTTACCTACGGAAGTGTCCCCGATACCCTTTCCCAGCTTATCCGCACGGCTTTTATTCCGTCAGAAGGAAATAAATTCGTTGTGGCCGACTTCTCCGCAATTGAAGCACGCGTTATAGCATGGCTTGCAGGTGAGAGCTGGCGGCAGGAAGTATTTGCGACTCACGGAAAAATATATGAAGCCTCCGCATCGCAGATGTTCCACGTCCCAATCGAACGCATAAAAAAGGGCAACCCCGAATATGCACTGAGAGCCAAAGGCAAAGTCGCGGAGTTGGCTCTCGGCTATCAGGGTTCCGTTGGTGCGCTCATCAATATGGGCGCTCTTTCAATGGGTCTTTCCGAGGAAGAGCTTCCCGACATTGTTTCTGCATGGCGTGAAGCAAATCCGAGAATCAAAGACCTTTGGTACGCTATGGAACAGGCGGCACTTGATACCGTTAAGAACTTCTGTCCGAATGTGGTAAAGTGCCTAACATTCCGCTACGAATTTGACCCTGTTTCAGACATCCATTTCATGACGATCACCCTGCCCAGCGGCAGAAGGTTGTTCTATCCGTCTCCGACGATACTCGATAACAATTTCGGGAAGCCGGCTGTCCATTACATGGGTCAAGACGGTAACTCCAAGAAGTGGGGTCAGCTCTCGACCTACGGCGGAAAGCTGACCGAAAACGTTGTACAGGCTATCGCCCGTGACTGCCTTGCCGTTACTCTTGAACGGCTCGATCAAGCTGGATACAAAACCGTCATGCACATACACGACGAGGCGGTTATAGACTGTCCTGCCGAAAATGCAAATCTCGAAGATGTATGCGAGCTTATGCGGCAGCCTATACCCTGGGCGCCCGGTCTGCTTCTTAATGCCGACGGGTTTGTCGGTGACTACTACAAGAAAGAATAATTTTATCGGGGGGGGCAACCATGCTCAATGATAAACTTTTAAATATAACCGTCGGAAACAGCAGGAAGGCTGTAAACTGGACAGCCCAAAATATTATGTGGTCCGACCTTTGCGAGAAGCTCCGTACGCCCAGCAGGAGTACGGAGTCGCTCGCCGAATACTTTACTCTGCCTAAGTCCAAACAGGACGAGCTGAAGGACGTGGGCGGCTTTGTGGGCGGTACACTTAACGGCAACCGCCGCAAAGCTGACGCTGTCAGCGGACGCGACCTTGTTACCCTCGACCTCGACAGCATTCAAGCAGGCGTGACCGATGATGTACTTCGCAAAATAGACAGCCTCGGCTTCGGGTACTGCGTATACAGCACCCGTAAGCACTGCGAGGCAGCTCCCCGTCTGCGTGTTCTCATACCCCTCAGCCGCACCTGTTCCGCAGATGAGTACGAGCCGCTTGCCCGTAAGCTTGCCGAGTTTATCGGCATGGAAATGTGCGACCCGTCGACCTTTGAAGCCTCAAGGCTCATGTATTGGCCGTCCTGCTCTTCCGACAGCAGCTATGTATTTACATACGCCGATAAGCCTTTTATCGACGTTGACGGCACGCTTTCCCTTTATGCGGACTGGCGCAATGTATCTGAGTGGAAAGGCGTTACGGCGCCCAAAATGCCGCGAGGTGCAAAGCAGGCAGACCCTACGGAGAAAAGCGGAATAGTCGGCGCGTTCTGCAAGACATATGACGTTTACCGGGTAATATATGAAATTATCCCGGGCGTATATGCCCCCTGCGGAATGGACGGGCGTTTCACCTATTCGGGCGGATCTACCACGGGCGGCGCCGTTGTTTATAACGATGGTCAATTTCTGTATTCCCACCATGCAACAGACCCTGCAGGCGGTAAGCTCTGCAACGCGTTCGACCTTGCCAGGCTGCATATGTTCGGCGATAAAGACGATGACGCGAAGCCAGATACACCAACTAACAAGCTGCCGTCATATGTCGAAATGTGCCGCTTTGCAGCATCCGACAAAGCCGTTGCAGCCATGCTCAACACGGAGCGCTACCAGCAGGCGGTTGAGTCGTTTGGCACTGCTCCTTCGGGAGAACTTGAAAACTGGCTCACTAAGTTAGAGGTAAGCCAGGAGGGTAACGTCAGCAAAACCACAGACAACGTACTTATTATACTTGAAAATGACCCAATGCTTAAAAATCTAATTGTGTATGAGGAATTCAGCAACCGCATCTATGCTTTGGGTGCGCTGCCATGGGATCCGAGTACAGATATGCGCATATGGACTGATAATGATGACGCAGGGCTTAGGCATTATCTTGAAAAGGTATATAAAATAACAGGCGAAAAGCGCATTATGGACGCGTTCTCCCTATCGTGCCATAAACATTCATACAGCGCCGTAAAGGACTATCTGCTGTCTCTCCCGGAGTGGGACGGTGTTCATCGGCTTGATACGCTGTTCTGCGATTATCTTGGCGCTGATGACAACGCGTATGTAAGAGCAGCGGCGAGAAAATCAATCGTAGCCGCCGTCGCAAGAGTAATGACCCCGGGTGTAAAATACGACACGATGCCTATTCTTGCAGGACCGCAAGGCATAGGAAAAAGTACCCTGCTACGATTGCTGGGCGGACGCTGGTTCTCCGACAGTCTTTCGACCTTCGAGGGCAAGGAAGCCTGCGAAATGCTCCAAGGCGTATGGATCAACGAGGTTGGCGAGCTTAACGGTCTTAATCGCGCAGAAACCAATGCGGTAAAGCAGTTTCTCTCAAAGGTCGAGGACATATTCCGTGAGCCGTACGGGCGCAGGACGGGGGTATACCCGAGGCGCTGCGTGTTCTTCGGTACGACCAACGAGGCGGAGTTCCTCCGTGATAAGACGGGAAACCGCCGTTTCTGGCCGATAGACTGCGGCGTTAAGGGGCCCACAAAAAACGTATTCAGGGATTTGCCCTCAGAAGTGCCTCAGATATGGGCAGAGGCGCTCATAGCGTGGCGTTTGGGAGAGCCCTTATATCTTACAGGTGAAGTCCTTAAAGTCGCTGAGGCAACGCAGGAGAAGCACTCTGAGCAGAATCTAAAAGACGGTGTAATTCGTGAATTTATTGAACGGGAGGTACTCCCGGATTGGGACAAAAAAACTCTTTCACAGCGGAAAATTTACTGGCAGGCTGATTTTCAAAAGGACTCCGTGCAAAAGGTTCCCCGTGAAAAAATCTGCGCTGCTGAGATATGGTGTGAGTGCTTTGGCGGTGACCTTAAATTTATGAAGAGGTCAGATGCTTTGGAAATAAACAGTATTCTGCAAAAGATAGAGGGCTGGCAAAAGTCCGATAAATCTATGAGATTTGGAGCGGAATTCGGCGTTCAGCGTGGATTTATCCGTGAGAAAGTTCAGTAACTTTCGGCGGTAACCTTAATAACATTTAAAATTTAGGCGGAATTCAAAGTTACAAACGTTATGTCAAAATTACAAACAAGGTTACTGCCGAAAATTCGATAAAATAAGGGATTAATATTATACTGTAACTTTGTAACTTTAAATTATATATAAAAATATATAAATAGATATATAGGTAATATATATAATACCTAATACCCCAGATATATAAAAAGAATAGGATTTTTCCGACAACAACGCTACATTTTTTTGAGGAGTGATAACATGGGAAAACCCGAAAACAGGGTTGAAAAGAAGCTGTGCGAAGGGGTCAAGGCTCTCGGAGGCAGGGCGTACAAGTTCGTGTCTCCCGGAAGCAGCGGAGTACCTGACAGGGTCATATGCCTCCCGGACGGCAGAACAATTTTCGCAGAACTGAAAGCCCCGGGCAGAGTTTTGACGAAGCAGCAGGAGCACAGAGTCGGCGAACTCTGCCGAATGAAGCAGAAAGTTTTAGTGCTGCGTTCAGTCCATGAGGTCGAAGCTTTTTTAACGAAAATCAGAGAGGAGCTGCTTTGCGGTGAAGTACATACCCCATAACTACCAGGCGTATTGCACAGACAGGATTATTTCCGACCCGAATCTTGGGCTGCTGCTTGATATGGGCTTGGGAAAAACGGTCATAACACTGACGGCGATAAACGAGCTGATATATGACCGTTTCGAGGTCAGCAAGGTTCTTGTCATCGCCCCGAAGAAGGTCGCGGAAACCACTTGGAGCACCGAGGCGCAGAAGTGGGATCACCTGAAGCACCTGCGCATCTCGAAGATAATCGGAACGGCTCAGCAGCGGATAAGGGCACTGAATACACCTGCGGACGTCTATGTCATAAACCGAGAAAACGTCCCGTGGCTTGTGGATTACGACCGCAATGCGTGGCGTTTTGACATGGTTGTCGTGGACGAGCTTTCCAGCTTCAAGAGCAATAAGGCGCAGCGGTTCAAGTCCCTTTGCTACGTGCGGCAGCATATCAAACGGTTTGTGGGTCTTACAGGCACACCTGCCAGCAACGGGTTGATCGATCTTTGGGCGCAGATCTGCCTGATTGACCAGGGTGAACGCCTCGGAAAGAAAATAACCCACTTCCGCACGAAATACTGCGAGTGCGAGACACACGGCGGACATTTCACGACATACTCCATGAAGCAGGGTGCGGAAGAGGCAATCAAGTCAGCGATTTCCGACATCTGCATTTCCATGAAGGCAGCCGATTACCTCACACTCCCCGACTGCATAACCGTTGACGTTCCCGTAGTTATGGACGCAAAGGCGAAAAAGCAGTACAAGGAGTTTGAGAAAAATATGCTGCTGCATGTCGATGAGAATACTCTTGACGCAGGAACGGCAGCGGTTCTTTCCGGAAAGCTTATGCAGTTTGCAAACGGTGCCGTATACTCTGATGACAAGGAAGTCGTTAAGGTTCATGACTGCAAGCTTGATGTTCTCGCCGAGGTGATCGAGGGGTTGAACGGTCAGCACGCTTTGCTGTTTTACAACTTCCAACATGACCTCACCCGGATCATGGAGAGATTTTCAAAGTCGGGGCTTGAGATACGACAGCTCCGTACCGACAAGGATCAGCAGGACTGGAACGACGGCAAAGTCGATATACTTCTCGCCCACCCTGCTTCCGCAGGATACGGGCTTAACCTGCAGCAGGGCGGCCACCACATAATCTGGTTCGGGCTTAACTGGTCCTTGGAACTTTACGAACAGGCAAATAAACGATTGCACAGGCAGGGTCAGCAAGAAGCGGTTATCATTCATCGGCTCATAACCCAGGAGACCCGCGACGTTGATGTTGCTGCGGCTCTTGAGGGCAAAGCCGATGTGCAGAATGCGCTTCTTGAAGCGCTGAAGGCAAGAATCAAAGAAATTAAATCGAGTTCTCCAACCGTTGGAGGAAGAAAGGATGTTAAAAATGATTGAAAATTTGAAACCGGGCGCAGATGTTTGGGTGGTAGAACGTGATGAAAATGATGAAGCAGTTGATACCACAGGTTATGTATTTATAGCGCAGTCAGGAAATTATGTGATTTGTTCTCCCAGCATTAACGGAATCGACAGTATCGACTATATTCTTTCCTATCATGCACAAGAAACCGCAGAAAGTTATAATACGGATTTGTGTGTATTCCCGGTTACGGACTGCTACGCAACATTGACCGCAGCAAAAAAGGCTTACACCGATGAAACAGGAGGGGCGGAAGAAGATGAATAAATACAGAGTACATTACAGCGGATACGTTTACGTTGAGGCAGAAGACGAAAAGAAGCTGAGCAGAAATTCTATGATGACGATGATATCATTTACGATGAACACGAGGTCACAGAAATCTATGAAGTCGAAGAATTCGTTATCAGCATCTAAAAATTTTAGACACGGATTAGGAGGGAGCGCCTTTGACCCCAAAAGAATATTTGCAGCAGGCGTATAAAATCGACCGAAAAATCAAGCTTGACCTGCTGAAAGTACAGTCCATGAAGGACGCGCTTCACGGGCGAGCGGTCAGCTATGAGTCTGACGGCTCGCAGCACGTTCCACAGGGCAACGGTATTGAGAACGCAATACTCCGCGTTATAGAGTATGAGGAGCGCATTAACGCCGAGATTGACAACCTTACCGAGAAACGGCAGGAAATTGAACGGGTCATTGCTTCGGTTCCCGATGATGTACAACGGGAAATACTTACACGGCGGTATCTTGGATATCAGGATTTTGAGTCCCATTATGACAAGAGAACCGGAAAGTACATTGTCGGGATTGATGAAGATACCGGATATTCTGCAAGGCAGATATACCGCATTCATTGGCGAGGGCTTCAAGCTGTTAAAACCATTTTGGAAAGATGTCAGTGAATGTCAGTAAAAATTATGTTAGACTATAAACTGAGCAAAGCAGATGATTACAGCCACACCCGTCGCAACAGCGGCGGCAGGCTGGGCTTTGCAGCAGCTTCCGTATTCGGGGGCTGTTTTTGTTATATCAAATTGGAGGTGAGGTATTATTGCAAAGCTTACACCCAAGCAAGAGCGTTTTTGTGAGGAATACCTCATCGACTTAAACGCTACACAGGCGGCTATCAGGGCTGGTTATGCTGAATCATCGGCCGGCCGAAACGCTGACAGAATGATGAAAAATGACGAAATAAAAAACAGAATTGCTCAACTGCAGAAAGAACAGATTGAGCGTACTGAAATCACCGCTGATATGGTTATCAAGGAGCTCGCTGCTGTCGCATTTGCTGACCGAACGGCTATCGCAAAAGTGGGGCGAAGAGGAGGAATAACATTTTATCCGACCGAAAAGCTTCCCGAAGATGTGAAAAAGAGCATTACTCAGATTAAGCGCGGCAAGTTCGGAATAGAGGTCGCTACCGCCGACAAGGTCAGGGCGCTTGAGCTGCTCGGCAAGCATCTCGGAATTTTCGATAAGCGTGACGATAACGCCGACGCTCTTGCGAAGCTTGATGAGGTGCTTGCAAAGATGATCGGGGGCGAAAAGTAATGCCGTTCTCCCCTATGCAGCTGGAATATTTCCGCGAAGCTAATCACCGCTGGAACGTCAAATCGGGCGCGACCCGTTCAGGCAAGACATTCATGGATTATTACCTCATACCCAAACGAATCCGAGATGTTTCCGGGAAAGACGGCTTGACGGTGCTGCTCGGCAACACCAAGGGCACGCTTCAGCGAAATATTATTGACCCTCTTATGGCAATATGGGGCGACAAGCTTGTTTCCTCGATACGTTCCGACAACACGGCTGAGCTGTTCGGTGAAACTGTTTACTGCCTCGGTGCGGACAAGATCTCACAGGTTAACCGCCTGCGAGGCTCATCTATAAAATACTGCTACGGTGACGAGGTTGCAACCTGGCACTCGGAAGTGTTTCAGATGCTCAAATCCCGTCTTGACAAGCATTACAGCAAGTTTGACGGCACCTGCAACCCCGAACACCGCAAGCATTGGTTTAAGCAGTTTATCGACGGCGACGCGGACGTATACTGCCAGAATTACACCCTTGACGATAACCCGTTTCTCGACCCCGATGTTGCGGAAAGCCTTAAACGGGAATATGCCGACACGGTGTACTACGACCGTTACGTAAAAGGCTTGTGGGTAAACGCCGAGGGGCTTATTTACCGCAGCTTTGCGGACAACTCCAAGCGCTACGTTATCGACAGCCTTGACGGTCTGAATATCGCATTCGCCACCATAGGCGTTGACTTCGGCGGCGGAACTTCCGCTCACGCTTTCAACTGCACGGCATTTACACGAGGACTAAAAGAAATTATAACCGTCCACGATTACCGCCGCAAGGACGCTGCCACTCCCGAAGCCATATACAGCGACTTCGGGAAATTTCTTGCCGAGTGCAGGCTCATTCTCCCGAAGGGTATTCCGCTGGTTGACGTGTACGCCGACAGCGCCGAGCAGACCCTCATAGGCGGCATGAAAACACGGGCTGTAAAGGAGCACTGGGGTGTTGAAATACACAATGCGCGCAAGAAGCCTATAAATGACCGTATCCGCTTTTACTGCATATTGCAGGGCGCGGACAGATACAAGGTGCTGAAAAACTGCAAGGCTACGATTGAAGCATTTGAGGAAGCTATGTGGGACTCGAAGGAGATAACCGCAGACGTCCGCCTTGATAACGGCACGACCAACATAGACAGCCTTGACGCGCAGGAGTACAGCACAGAGCCATACATGACCGACATTCTCAAAATAACGAGGTGATAAATTGAGCATCATAGCAGACGCTAAAAAAATATACGGGAAAATCATTCCTGAGCTAAGCGGATTTTATGGCCGCATAAGCCGCTGGAATTCTATCTTTTCCAATCAGCCGCCTTGGGCGCGTGTGAAAAAAAGCGGTCTTTTCTCATCGGGTGAACGTGAAATGGCAAGGCTGGGAACGGCAAAAGTCCTCGCTGACGAGTTTTCGCGGCTTACCTTCTCCGAACAGGTCAGTATTTCGGTAAACGAGCCTTATCTTGAATATGTAAACGGGGCGCTTAACGATAACGGCTTCTGGAAGCGTATGCCCGAGTTTTTTTCTGTGGCGTATGCTCTCGGAGGCGGTGCCCTCAAGGTGTACGCAGAGGACGGGAAGCCTCGTATCAACTACATAGACGCCGAGATTTTTGTTCCGCTTGCGTGGAATGAACGGGAGATTTTCGAGGGTGCGTTTGAAAGCTATATCTACAAAAACGGATTTTATTACACCCTCATGGAGCGGTATACGCAGGGTAAGGGCAGCTGCACCGTTGAATACAAGCTGTTCAAATCAAGCCGCAAAAGCAGTATCGGAAATCCGTGTCCGTTATCAGAGCTGTACCCCGACCTTGCGGACACGGTAACGTACAATTCATCGGAGCCGATGTTCCGCTACTTTAAGCCTGATGTAAGCAACAACATCGACCGCGGCTCCCCTCTCGGCGTTTCCGTTTTCGACGGCGCAGCCGACACGCTAAAAGCGCTGGACGTTGCGTTCGACAGCTTTTCACGGGAATTTATCCTCGGAAAGAAGCGCATTATAGTTCCGTCGTCCTGTATTCAGACGGTCATTGACCCCGAAACGGGCAGTGTACGGCGATATTTTGACGCCGATGACGAGGCTTTTGTAGCGCTTAAATGCGACGAGGAAAAGGACCTTAAAATCACCGACAATACTGTTGAGCTGCGCGTTGAAGAACACGTCGGCGCTATCAATGCCCTGCTTAATATTATTTGCTTTCAGACGGGATTGTCCTCAGGAACGTTTTCCTTTGATGCGGCGCAGGGGTTAAAAACCGCGACCGAGGTCATCTCCGCGGACAGCAAGACGGCGCGTACTGCCAAGAGCAATAAAAACCTTGTTGCCGAGCTTATTGAGGGGCTTGTGAAAAGCATTCTCGCCCTCGGTGCTGCGCTGGGCGATATCCCCGAAGCGGAGGATTACGGCGTACTGATAACAATGCCCGACAGTGTTATTATCGACGACAACACCAAAATCGAGAATAACATAAAGCTTGTTTCCGCAGGGCTGAAATCCAAGCTTGCGGCGATTATGGACGTCCAGAACTGCGACGAGGAAGCCGCCCGAAAGGAACTCGACATAATTGCAAAGGAAAATCAAATCTCGGCGGATATGACGGACCTGCTTACGATGAAGGGTGCTGAATAATGACAACGCTTGAACAGCTTAACCTGTCGCAGCCTTTGACCGATGTTTACACGGCGATGGAAACAGACCTGATGATGGCTATTGCCCGTCAGCTCGCCAAGGACGGCGAAATCTCCGCCACCTCCGAATGGCGTTTGAAAAAGCTTGCGGAGGCAGGGGCGCTTTCCAAGAAAACTATAAAAATTATCGCTTCATACACGGGGATTCAGTCTGACCTTCTGACGGAAACAATTGAAAGCGCGGCAATGGGAGTTACCGACAAGCTTGAACCTGCGTTGCAGGCTGCGGCTCGTGACGGTTTGATTTCCGAAACGACAGGCGCACCGATTTCCGCGGGCATGAAAAAGGTTGTCGGAAGCTTCCGCACGCAGGCGAAAACCGACTTAAACCTTGTCAACACGGTCATGCAGTACAAGGCGAAAAGTTCCTACACCAATCTTGTCAACAAAATCTACAATGAGGCGAACAAGCAGGAACTGCTGAGCACTCTCGGCAAGCACACTCTTTCGGTTGCTTCTGGCGCGACAAGCAGACAGGAGGCGGTGCGTAACTGCATAAAAGAGTTCTCGCAAAAGGGCATTCCTGCGTTTGTTGACAAGGCAGGGCGCGAATGGTCGCCCGAGGCGTATATCAACATGGATATCCGCACGACAGTCAACAACACGGCTCACGCTGCGCAGGACGCTTGCTGTGACAAGTATGGAATTGACCTGTTTCAGGTATCGTCACACATGGGCGCACGCCCGAAATGTGCTCCGTATCAAGGCAAGCTTGTCAGCCGTTCAAATCAGAGCGGCATTGCTCACGACGGAGACGGAAACCCTATCCCGTTCATTCCTCTTTCGGAGACATCTTACGGAGAGCCTGACGGGCTTTTCGGCATAAACTGCCACCACAAGAAATATCCGTTTATCGATGGCGTGAATTTTCAGCGGTATTTCCCATATGACGAGGAAGAAAATGCGCAGCGGTACAAGGAGTTCCAGCACCAGCGCTACCTTGAGCGACGCGTCCGTGAAACCTCGCGGCAGGTCGATATGCTGAATGAGATAGGCGATACCGAGGGTGCAAAGGAAGCGCGTCGCAAGCTTACCCAACAGCGCAAGGCATACCGTGATTATTCCGACAGTCACGGTCTTGCTCAGCATAACGACAGGCTGACCGTTACGCGTGTTCGCAAGGGTGATAATGTTTTCCCCGAAATACACAAGAAACCGCTTGACAATGGCGGCGGAAGTGGTATAATGAAACAAATACCGCAAGCAAAAACAGCCGAAGAAGCACATAAAATGCTTGTAGATGTTGCTGGTTTTGGTAAAGTGGAAGATTCGTTTAAAACATTAAATCCCGAATTATCTGTTGCAGCTACAAATCAACTTATTAAGCTTGAAAATTCTTTCGGAGCAATTGCAAAATCAACAAATACAACAATATTTGCCGAAGATGCACCAGGTGCAGGGGCGTTTGTAAGAAGAGCAACCTATTGTAATCCTGCAGAACAAAGACTTTCATTATGTCCAAAAGCCTTTGGATTATCAAAACAGGATTTTGAAGCCTTGGTTAGGGAAAAAAGAGATAAAAAGCGGTTTATGCCTTTTTCTGACGGTGAAGAATCTGAATATTTGGTAACGCACGAATACGGTCATATGATACAGAATATTCTTGTTCAGCAGCGAATGATTCAAAAAGGACTTGACTTATCAACTCCAGAAATGTTTGTCGACATAGCAAAATTAAGTTCAAGCAACAAGAAAATTCGAGAGCAAGCGTATGCGTGGTATATCAACCTAGAAAATGAAGTTGCAGATGAATGCTTTAGTGAAATATTAGATATTGCAAAAACAAGAAATCCAAACTTTGTTTTTGCACACGCAATTTCAAAGTATGGCGGAACTGGCAACAAAAAAGAATTTTTTGCTGAAACGTTTGCTAATTCACAATTAGGTGACCCAAATGAATTAGGAGAAGCAATGAAAATTTGGTTAGAACGAAAGGGGCTGGCAAAGAAATGATACTTGAAGAGCCATATTATATGACAAACGAAGAGTGGTATTATTTTGACGAAAAAGAAAGCCGCTATAAATTAACAGACAAAGCACCACCCGAAGCAATAAAATCCTACGAAGAGTATCAAGAACTTATAAACGACCCTCTTTGCGATTATTAAAATATGACTAACCGCCCCTAAAAAGGCGGTTTTTCTATGCCCAAATCTCAAAACAACCCTATTTTTGAGATTTAATATTGTTTATAAGCGTGTATCTGTTCAGATATGCGCTATTTTTATGCCCGAAACGTGCTGAACGGCGTTAAAATCCGCACGGAATACAAAGCCGACAGGCTATAAACGGAGGAATTATCAATGGCAGAAGCAACAAACACAACCGCAACCGTAACCGAAACCAATCAGACGGCTGAAAACAACGGAGGTGCTCCAAAGGGCAACGCAGATAATGCGGCTGCTGTATCTACGCCCGACCCTGCGCAGGCGGAAAAAACATTTACGCAGAAAGAACTCGACGATATTGTCAAGCAGCGCCTTGACCGTGCAAAAAAGGATATGCCCTCAAAAGAGGAGCTGAAAGCCTTTAAGGAGTGGAAGGACTCGCAGAAAACGGCGGAGCAGAAGGCTCTTGACGACCTTGCAGCCGCCAACAGCGCAAAGGAAGCTGCCGAAAAGGACAAGCAGGCTCTCGAAATCAAGGTGTCCTGCCTTTCAAAGGGTGTTGCTCCCGAATATGTTGACGACGTTATTGCTCTTGCGGCAAAATATGTTGACGACAACACCACCATAGACAAGGCGGTTGACTCGGTCATCGAAAAGTACCCCGTCTTTCGCAGTAAGGGGAACGGCTCTCAGCAGATCGCTAAAGGCATTACTACGGGCGTTAAGACGCAGGTAAGCTCCGACAGCTCCGGAAGCAAGGCAAGCTTCATTGACATTATCAAGGAAAACCAGGTAAAAAGAAAATAAGGAGGAAATGAATTATGTATCTTAAAGACCAGCTTCAGGGCTTTGTGCCCACAGAACAGGCAACAGAAATCATCAAGAAGGTAGCAAGGGGTTCAAGCGTTATCCGCCTTTCTAATGCTGTATCTATGACTTCCGAAAAGAAGAAGATCCCCGTTATGGTATCGGGTCCCGGTGCGTACTGGGTCGGTGAGGGCAAGCGTATCGGCACTTCGGGCGCAACCTGGATCTACCCCGAACTCGTCACAAAAAAGCTTGCCGTTATCGTCCCCGCAACCAGGGAAAAGCTTGAATTTTCCGTAAAGGACGTATTCTCCGAGCTGCAGGACAGCATTGCGGAAGCGTTTTACACCGCATTTGACTCCGCTGCTCTGTTCGGATATGAAAGCCCCTATGCAACGTCCCTTATGGGCTCTATCCGTGACAACGGCGCTGTTGTGGAAGCTCCTCTTGCAAACTTTGATATTGCCGCGTCCGATGTTATGGCAAAGGTCGAAGCGGCAGGCTATGACGTAGACGGTTTTGCGGCTAAAATCGGCGTGAAGAACAGCCTCCGCAAGCTGCGTGACGCAAGCGGTGCGCCTATCTTCGTTCCCGGAACAGATCAGAATGAGCTTTACGGGCAGCCTATTGAGTTCGTAAGAAACGGCGCATGGAGGGACGATCAGGCGGAAATCATTGCAGGTGAATGGAAATACTCCCTCGTAGGTACTCACGGCGATATCTCCTATGAAATTCTCAAGGAAGCAACTCTCCAGAATACCCTTGACGAGGACGGAAAGCCCCTTTCCCTTGCTGAGCAGGATATGGTTGCTATCAAGGCGACTATGCTTATCGCTTATCTCTGCGTTAAGCCCGAAGCGTTTGCGGCGCTTGCTCCCACAAGCGGCGAGGTACACGACACAACGCTTTCGACCCTTACTGTCGGCAGTCTGACCCTCTCCCCTGAATTCGCTTCGGCAACAGCTGCGTACACTACCACAACAACAAATGCAACCAACACAATTACCGCAACAGCAACCGACGGCGCGGCAACAATTGCTATCACGGTTAACGGTACTAAGGTTGAAAACGGCTCCGCGGCTACATGGAACACAGGCGACAACACCGTTGAAATCAAGGTTTCAAATGGTGGTTATAGCAGAACATATACGGTTGCCGTGAAAAAGGAGTAACCCATGAACGCGCTTGCTGACGCTGCCTACTATACCGACGTTTATAAGGGCGCCGAGGTTTATGACGACCTCGACGTTCTTCTTGACCGCGCTTCCGATACGGTAAGGCAGCATACGATATACCGCCTTGACGACATCTCAAAGCTTCCCGAATTTATGCAGGAAAACATAAAGAAAGCCGTATGCGCGCAGGTGGAGTACGTAAATGCCAACGGCGGACTTGACTGGCTTAATTCCAACGGTGCGGCAACGTTTTCTATCGGCAAGTTCAGTATGTCGGGCGGCTCGTCGGGGGGCGCTTCCGCTGCAAGTCAGACGGCTTCCCCGACAATGCTTGCATACCTCGAAGCGGTCGGACTGCTTTACAGAGGGGGCGGCGCTTTATGATACCGCCTATTCCCAAAAGGCTGCTTGTGCATACTGCCGAGCTGATTACCAAATACGGCGCCGACAAATGGGGCAAGGCTTCCGCCAGCGAAACGGTAAATCTTGAACGAGTTCGCATTGAGCCTACGTCCAAGACCGTCACAGACGCCGCAGGAACGGTTATTCAGCTTTCGGCGGTACTTTTCTTTGACTGTCGCAACAGCGCTCCAAAGGGCGTTATATTCGCTCTCAAGGACGATTCCGCAAACGGAAAGACCGTCGACATACAGCAGGTAAAATTCAACGGGCGTATCTTTACGGTAACGACCATAGAGCCGCTTTATGCGGATACTTCCGAGATACATCATTACGAGGTGGGGCTTGCATGAGTGTTACGATTAATCTTGATATACCGAAAATCATGGATAATATCGAGGCGGCAAATGAGCTTGCGATTGCGGCAATGTCCCAGCAGGTACTTGCCGACAGCAATTATTACTGCAAGCATGACCAAGGAATGCTTATTGCCAGCGCGATAAACAACTCCGATATCGAAAAGGGCATAATCGTCTGGGACACGCCCTATGCTCAGAAGCAGTATTACCTTGAAAATACTAACACGGACAAAAACCCCAACGCCCAAATGATGTGGTTCCACAAGGCTAAAGACGTCCACGGCGATGAGTGGGATAAGGTGTATGCTGCGGCGTTCAAAAAAGCAATGAAATGAGGTGCGATATGCCTGCACAGGTTGAAATAATCGAAATGCTTTCCGATATTGCCGGCATAAACAAAATCGGGCTGCTCTCCCCTGCCTGCGATTATGCGATGTCCTTTGCGGGGGGCAAAGAGGTAAAGCGGTATATGGACGGCTCGGGGCTGTACACAATGAACATTCAGCTTCAGGGAAAAGGCACAGACCAAGCAGCGCTTGCTTCGCAGCTCTGCAAGATATGCGATTTGCTGACGTACAGAAAGCCCCGTACATTTCCCAAAACGGACGAATGGGAGATACGCCGCATAACCGTAGGAACTCCGCCTGCGCCAAAAGGCGTTGACGGTGAAACATGGTTTTATGCGTGTGTACTTTCCGTAAATTATTACTACAAACCACGAAAGGATTGATTTTATGAAGCTTTCAGAACTTATGGAAAACATTAACCCCAGCGCGAGCTTCGAAGGTTTTGTTACCGCGGACGATATGGTACTCGCAATTGACACTACCGCGGAGCAGAATGCAGAGGTCGACGATTACGCTGTCGTTCAGGTAGGCATCGAGGGCGTTGACCCCTCGCTTAACTCTGAGACTAAGGACAAGCAGTATGTAAGGTCGGGCAAGTCCAGTACCAAGACCGCCACACAGAGGCAGTTCGGTATTTCGGGTGATATGTACATCGGCGACGAGGCGCAGGACTTCATGCTCTCTCACCGCATCAAGTACGGCACGGGTCAGACCGTTATCGTTAATTACGTCTTTTTCAATATGCTCACGGGCAAGGGCGAAAAGGGCAAGGCTACTGTTGCGGTGAACTCCGACGGCAGCGGCAATTCCGGTGACAACGCAGGTATTGACATTCAGCTTTCAAAGGTCGGCGAAGCGCCTGCCGAGTACACTTACAGTTCAGAATCAAAAAACACTCTTCTTGCTTCTATCAGCGGACTTACCCTCTCCCCGGCATTTAATTCCCGTGTACTTAACTATGAAGCCGAAACTGCTAATGAGAGCGACACAATTACTGCAACAGCTGTGGACAGCGTAAATGCTGACGTTACGATTCTTATGAACGGAACCGAACAGACAGGTGCAATAACATGGAGTCCCGGAAATAATATGGTTACAATTGTTGTTACAAACGGAGATACTTCACCAACTGTATACACAATCAAGGTGGCTAAAACAACATGATTAAATTTACGGCTGAGCTGCCCCGTGCTATCACGATAGACGGGGTGGCTTACGCCATAAATACGGATTATCGTATTATGGCGGATTTTGAAACGAAAATAAGTAATGCCGATATGTCGGACAAGCCTGCTTTTCCGCGGATTTTGTCCGAAACCGTATCGGCACTTTTTATAGATATGCCCCGTGCAAGCGCCCAGCAGATAGTTGACGGGGTACTTTGGTATTACCGCTGCGGAAACGAGCCCAAGCCCGTCACGGGCGGCGGAAGCAGAAAGCGTTATTACGATTACGGCGAGGACGCCGATTACATTTACGCGGCGTTTATGCAGCAGTACGGCGACAACCTTATTACTGCCGATATGCACTGGTGGGAATTCCGTGCGAAGTTTATGGGGCTCACCGAGGATACCGAGTTTGTGAAAATAATGCAGTACCGCGGTACGGACGTTTCCAAGATAAAAAGCAAGGACGAAAAAGCGCGGATAAAGAAACTTCAAGAGCGTTTTGCGCTGAATACGCAGAAAATGCAGAAGTTTGCTTCACTTGAAGACCGTAACGAAAACTTCAAGCGGAAATTACAGCAGCGTTATGAAGAGGTCAGAAGGCTTGCGGAAGGAAAGGAATGATAAAGATGGCAGACGGAGAAGTACGCGTCGAAATAACCGGCGACAGCTCGGGGCTTGAGCAAAATTTAAAAAAGGCAAGCAAAGCCACTGAGCAAGTAACAGAAAGCGTAAATAACCTCGAAGAAGCCGCGCAGAAATCAATTGACAGCGCTGTTGACCTTGGCACATCTATACAGACCAGCATGGACAACGCCGCTGCTGAAATATCTGACGTTACCCAAGAAGTTGAAAATCTGAACATCGCCATTGACGGTGCGGAAAACGGCATAGCTACGTTGTTTTCTAAAACATTCACCACGGCTAACGACCAAATAAAGAAATTTTCAAATGAACTGAGCCTTATCGACCGCTCTTTACAGCTCAATCCCGGTAATGTTGAACTGCTCGGGCAGAAGTTCGCAGCCCTCGGAGGTCAGATTACCGCAACACGTGACAAGCTTAACGAACTGAAAACCGTAGAGCAGGAATTTACGCAAAAATTTGCCGATGGCGAAATCGGCACTGAGCAATACAACGCGTTCAGGCGTGAAATCCTCGATACCGAAGCTGCCTTGCGTGACCTTATCGCGGCGCAGAATGATATGTTTGACGATAACGGCAATCTCCGTGATACCACACGCGAAATGGAAAACCTCGGCGACGCTATTGACAGCGCAGGAAACAGCACGGTTACGTTCGGCGATTTGCTCAAGGCGAATATCCTTTCCGAATATGTCAGAGAGGGTATTAACAAGCTTGCAAATGCTTTCGGCGATTTCGTCGAAAAGGGCGTTGACCTTGCCTCTGACCTGCAGGAAGTACAGAACGTTGTAGATACCACGTTCGATAGCAACGCAAGCAAAATCTATGCATGGAGCGATGCCGCATTGAAATCGTTCGGCATTTCTTCACTTGCCGCACAGGAATACAACGGTACAATGGGCGCAATGCTGAAATCAATGGGGCTTGCCGATGACGCTATTTTAGAAATGTCAACAAGCTTAACAGGGTTATCTGGTGACATGGCAAGCTTCAGAAACCTAAATGTTGATGAAGCTTTTGAAAAGATCCGCGCAGGTATTTCGGGCGAGACCGAGCCTTTGAAGCAGCTTGGTATTAATATGTCAGTTGCAAATCTCGAAGCGTATGCTCTTTCGCAGGGCATAGAAACAGCCTACGATAAAATGAGCCAATCGGAGCAGGCAATTTTGAGATATAACTACCTTATGTCTGTTACTGCAGACGCGCAGGGCGACTTTGCCAAGACCTCAGACAGCTATGCTAATCAGCAGCGTATCCTGCAGTTGCAGGTCGATAATCTTGCGGCTTCCTTGGGCGAGAAGCTTCTCCCCCACCTTAACGATGTTGTTGGAACGGTTATTGACAAGCTTCCGCAGGCGGAGCGCACCATTGAAAATATAGGCGAAATACTCGGCGTTGCGACCTCTTTTGTCCTTGAACACCATGAGGCGATAATTTCCCTTGTTACCGCCTACGGAACGTTCTACGGCGTTATGAAGGCAGGAACGGCTATACAGACCGCGGTTACCACTGTTAAGAAGCTTACCGCCGCTACAAAAGCCGCTGAAACCGCACAGCACGGCATGAACGCCGCCGCTGCTGCTAACCCCTATGTGCTGCTGGCTTCTGCTCTTGCGGCGGTTACAGTCGGGCTTATAACCTACGCCAACACCGTTGACAGCGTACATAACAAAGTAAAGGACGTCAACAACGATGTCAAGGAGCTTAAGAAAAGCACCGAGGATAACATTGCCGCTTCTGAGGGTGAAATTGCGGTTATAAAAGACAAAATGGAGAAGTACGAGGAACTTCGCCAGGTGAAAAACCGTACCGCCGAGCAGGAAGAACGGTTGAAGGAATACGCAATGGAGCTGCAGCAATATATGCCCGAGGGTACGCAGCTTATCGACGAGCAGACGGGGGCGTATAATTCTCTTGCGGACTCTATCGACAGCGTTACAGAGGCTTTGAAGCGTAAAGCTACTCTGAACGCTTATGAGGAAGAATATACCGAATTAATCAAGAAACAGCATGACGCTGAAAAGAACCTTGAGAAAGCAAAGCAAAACATATCTAAATTTGATGGTTATGCTTATGGGTCAAATCCTCTTATGAACACAGCCTTTGACATCGCAAAAGCAGAACTTGACGAGGCTCTTGAATCTTACAAGAACGTATCCGACGAAATCGAAGCATTGGACGAAAAAATAGATACTTTGCGCGAAGAGCCCACACCTTCCGCATCGTCCGACCCGGGTAAATATTATCGGGAATATGCTGAGAAAAAGAAGGCGGAAGCCGATGCCGCAAGCAAGGAAATTGCCGAACAGCTGAAAGAAAACGCTAAGAAGATGCAGGAGGAGTGGGAAAAGGCAGACCACGACTACGCGGTCGGTGCTATCAGCTCGGAACAGGAACTGTATGCCGAAAAGAAGCGTATCTGGGAGCAGTACGGCGACGCCAGCGCAAAAGAGCGTTGGGAGTATTACGAGGAACTTTGCAAGTATGACGATGATTTTGCCGCTGAGCAGAAAAAACTTGCGGAGAAAAATGCTAAGGAAGAACAGAAGGTCATAGCGGATAAATGGGACGAGATAGGCCGTCTGAATCAAATGGGTGTTATCACCGATGAAGAGGCTATGGAACGCCGCAAGAAGTTCTTATCCGAGTATTATCCCGAATACAGCGCAGAATCGCATGAGTACTACAAAAAGATTTACGATGATGAAACAACCCTTACCGAAAAACGTCTCGATGAGCAGAAAAAAATAGTCGATGAGGGATTAAATGATATCCTTAGCAGGTATCAGCAAGCCTATGACGACTTGGAGAAAAAGCGGCAGGCATACCGCAACAAGCTGATGTCCGTAGGTGGTGACCTGTTTTCCGTTGACGTTACCGAGAAGAACGGCAAGAAAACTACTACATACACTGTAAATAATCTCGAAAAGCAGCTTCAGAAGATGCGCGAATACCACAAGAATATAAAAGAGCTTAAAAAGCAGGGTGCTTCCGAGGCGCTTCTTTCGGAGATAACATCTCTCGGAAGCGAGGACAGCGCACAGTTTGCGAAATACCTCTCTAAAATGTCCGACTCCGAGTTTGCCGCGATAAACAAGATGTACAACGAGAAGCAGGCTCTTGCGGACGAGCTTTCCTCTGAGTTGTATCAAGGTGAGGCTAAGAAAATATCCGACAACATGACGGCTGAACTTGAAGCCCTTGCGACAAACTCTAAGGATTACGGTCAAACCGCCGCCGAGCAGTTTGCGGAAGGGTTTATCGAATCAATCAGCAACAACGGTGCAGACGCCGCAGACGGCTACATTGACGCGTTCAAGTCGGAGTTTGAGGACCGTGCTAAGGAATTCGAGGAGCTTTTCCGCAATACCAATATGGCGGCAGAAATCAAGGCTACCGTGCAGGCGGAAACGGCGAAATACTCCTATGCGGCGTACACCGCACCCGTAAGCAAGGAAGCCCCTGCCATTCAGAGTGGTACACCAAACAGAAGCACAGATATTGACAGGTTAATCGAGGGCATTAACAAGCCTATACAAATTGTGCTTGACGGCAGGGTTATAGCGGAAGCAGTAATGCAGTATAACGGAGAATACAAAAGGAGGTCGGGCGGCTAATGGGTACAATAAATTTGGTCATTAGCGGTGTTGACGTGGGCGAAAACGTTGAGGTCAACACCTATCGGGTACATAAGGTATGGAAAAACGGCACGTCGTTTACCAACTTCGACGGCGGCAGCGTTGAAAGGCTCCTGGGGTATCACTATGAAATCAACGTAAACTTGACGGACATACCCGATAAACTCATGCGGCAGCTGACCGCCGCGCTAGATAATAATCTTATAACGGTTAAATTCTCCGACCCTCACGCCGATGATACCACGGAAGCAGATTTTGTACGCAGCGGACAAACGGGCGGCGAAGTGGAGTACGAGCTTGCCGACGGTCTGTATTGGGGTATTTCTATATCACTCAAATCGAAATTCGTCCCCTTCGGAGGTGGTCTTTAGCTGGGAACTGCTGATTGACGGTGCGTCGACGTCATTCCCCTTCGGCAATCTACGCACAAGCTATTCCGTGCCCGGTATGGGTACGTCGGGGGTGTGCGTGGGGCAATTTGAATTTGACCTTTACGATGACATGGGTGTGTACAGCAAGGCGCTTATGGAGGATTCAATTGTACAGCTTTCATGCGAATATTATACGTCCCCCGAATACTACGTTGTGAAGCGAAGCGTATCAAAAAAAGTCTGCCATTTCACCTGCTATAACAAATTGTATCGGGTGGACAGACAACTTGACATAAGCGGCGTTATCTTCTCCGAGGACGGCACGATTGCCGCGGCGGATGTGCTTAGCCTTATAACATCGCAATGTGGATTTACGGGCGGATATTCCACATCGGGCACAGGCATTGACCTAATTACAATGAAGCAGGAACAGCTTGAAAACATTACTTGCCGCCGCGCTTTGGAGATGATTTCCGAGGCTATGTGCGGCGTGTGGGCGCTCGGCGAGAGCGACAAGCTGTATCTTGCCTGCCTTGGCGTTGGTGCATACGGTGACGCGTGCTTCCCCGAACAGTACAGCGAAATTGACTATCGCGGCGAGCTGAAAATAACCGCCCTTGTCATGACCAACAGTGACACGGGAAAAGAGTACCGTCATGAAACGAGCGAATACGGCACTGCTATTGATATTGACACGCCATTCGCATCGGAAGCGCTTGCGGCGGCGGTCTGGGAGCGGTTAAACGGCTATGTATACACCGCTTGGCAGTGCGACAAGGCGGTTATTACGGGCGATTATCCTCGCACGCTGACGGGAATTGTTCTCGGGATTGACGGCGAAACGGCGGATTTATTTGCAACCGATACGACATTTGATTTCGACAGCACGGGGATATATTTCAGCGGCGGCGCACCTCCGCAAGACGAAGCGGTGTGGAATTATGATGATTACATCGAACGCCGCAAGCTGAGTATAGGCAAGAATGTCGGCAACACGGCTATCAATGCCAACGGCGATATTGTTTTTAAAAATTTGAATAAAGGGGGCGGATTAAGTGGCACAGACAACGGAATCAGCATCTACCGAGACGAAAACGAATAAAGAGGGCGTGCAAATTAAGGGCAAGGACGTTATCCTGCTGAACGCGCCAGAGGTGAAGCTATCCCCAAAAACTCCCCTGCTCACAAAGGCGCAAGACGTTGCAGGGGCAATCAACGAGCTTTTTCAATTAGATCCGGGAGGGGGTGATAGCGATTACAAATCTGACCCCGATTGGGAGATTTGGAAACAGTTGCCCGAACCTAAACCCAATCAGGTAATTTACGGTATCCGCATTGTGGATTTATCGTACGCAAAAGGCAGCGTGTACTATACCGAATATGAAAAGAACAGCGATGGAATATACAATCCGGTAGAATCATCGAAAGTAGAGTGCCATTTTTATTTTCTTCTGGGTGGCTATAAAGATGATGACGGCGATACCTGTGACCCGGCATATACAATAGATTGGGGCGATGGAACTACAAGTAGCCATCCAGGTGGCAAAATAAAAGATGCAAAATCTGAGGTTATGGGCGTTAACGGCTGGAATGCAGGACAAAATTCACTTTGTCACAGGTACACCGAAACAGGATTATATATTGTAACAGTAACAATTGATGAAAAATGCGGAAGTTTTTATGGACCCGATACAAACGTGAACAATAACGGTAATACAAGTTTTGATAACGTAAGAGCGCCAAGAACGGTGTTTGCAAAAGTCGGGACGGCTGTACCAACGCATAATTATCCGGCGAATGTTATTGGATGCCCTCGGTATATAAAATTTTTACAGATACCGCGCGAGTTGTTTCACGCTCAAGAAGCATTTTATAATTCACCGACAAATAGCGATTATGCTCTACAATTTATCAACACCATTACACAAATGTCTCAAATGAAAGCTAATCAATTTGCTAATTGTTATAGTCTAACAGAAAATGGTGTAGATTGCTCAGCCGTAGAGTCAATTGCGAATTATGCGTTTTATGGCTGTTATAGCCTAAGAAAATTGGTACTGCCCAATTGCACAAGTATAGGAGCAAACGCGTTTTACAATTGCTATGGTTTGAAAAGCATTGAAGCCCCGAATTGCATAAGCATAGGGGGTAATGCGTTTTATAACTGCTATGCACTGCACACTATCAAGGTTGCTGACGGCTGCACCTTCGGCAGCAACGCGTTTTATAATTGTTATTCGCTGTATCCACACCCAGACGGGTCAATAAATTAAGGAGGTATTTTCATGGTAGTAAAAACAAACACACAGACTATTACGCTTGACGGCGCGGAGCTGGAGGTACAGTTCAATCGCAATTACCCGTATTTCTGGGTGCAGAACCAGGGCGACGGTGATGTGCTGATTTCCATTAACAGCGGCATCGCCGAGGGCAAGGACGGGGTTATCGTCATTCCTGCCGGGGGTTCTTCCGGAACCATGCACGGATATGACCGCGACAGGTTTTATCTGTTAGGTAATGGTAATGTGCAGGTAATGGGTACATCTTCTGCGCATAACCCTTTTCGGAAGGGTAAGAAAGGGGGTGGAAGCGAAGTTTCAGCCGAGCCATCATACACGTTAACCAACGCTGTTGATTATCCCATCCTCGGGCTGAATTTATACGGCAAATCCACGCAGGACGGCACGCCTACGCCCGATAATCCCGTGGATATTGTTTCTGTGGGTGATAGTGGAAGTCTCGGGGTGACGGCGTGTGGA
>JAGAUA010000001.1 GCA_017847885.1 Oscillospiraceae bacterium | reverse complement strand
GTTTTGAAGAATAGTTTTCTTTGTAGCTCCAACAAGGGGAGGCGGTCTTGTTCGCCTCCCCTCAAAATGCTGTCGCATTTTTCACCCCTTGCTCCGTTTTTTCGGGCGCCTGCGGGCGCAAGCAGGAATTTCGCTCTCTGCGGAGAGCGACCAGAGGGCTTTCAGCCCTCTGGACACCTGACCAGCGCGGCTGCGCTGGACCAGCTAATGTCGCTTCGCTGATGCCCTACAAAATGTTGCGCTAAATTTTTGTTTACCCCACAAACAACAAGGGCGGATATGGAATCCGCCCCTACGATATCGGGACGGGAGACCCGTCCCCTACAAAATATTGCGCTGAATTATTGTTTACCATAGCAAAAACGGGCGGATATTATCCGCCCCTACAAAATAAATTTTTCTGTCTATTCACATATTCCCCAGCCATCGCACCGCAAGCTCTGCGGCAAAGGCTGTTATGCAGGCTGCCGCCGCAACGGGCAGCAGTCCCTTGTTCCTGAACGCAAGTATTGCTGCCGCAATTATCCCGGCAGCCGCGGAAATAATGCTTCCCGTGGAATAAAGCGCCGCAGGCACCGTCATTGCTCCAAGCACGGCATATGGCACATAATAAAGGAAATCCTTGACAAACTTCGATTTTATCTTTTTGCGGAATATCACAAAAGGCACCATGCGCACAAGGTATGTTACCCCAGCCATAACGCCGATATACAAAGCAAGCTTCATTCCTCCTCAGCCTCCTTTACGGGGAAAAATGCCGCGCACACCGCAGATGCCGCCAGAGTGCATATTATTATTGCAAAGCCCGAGGATACTCCCGAGAATAACGGTATATATCTGAAACAGCAGCTAAGTGCTACCGAGATAAGCACCGCCGTCAACACGCCTGCGGACTTTCTCGCAGGGGGAACAAATATTGCAATAAACATTCCGTATATCGCTATACCAAGCGCTGAGCATATCATTTCGGGCAGGAGATTTCCTGCAATTCCGCCGAGAAGCGTGCCCGACGTCCAGCAAATAAAGGGCAGAAATATTAGCCCGTACATATAGCTTGGGGTGATTTCCCTACCCTTGCCCGAAGCGACGGCAAATATCTCGTCGGTTATGCCGAAGGACGCAAAAAAGCGGTGTGGCGTTGTAAAGCCCCCCGACAGCTTTTGGGAAAGTGAAAGGCTCATCAGCGCGTAACGCATATTTATTATAAGCTGCGCAAGCGCCATTTCAAGGAGCGTGCCTGCTGCGGCAATGATAGTCAGACCTGCGACCTGCCCTGCCGAGGTGAGGTTTGTCATTGATATTATCGCCGCCGCCCATGCGGAAAGTCCCTGGGAAACGGCGGATATTCCGAAGCTGAACGATACCGACAGATACCCCAGACCTATTGGGATACCGTCCTTCAGCCCCTCTTTAAAGCCAAGCTTTTCCATAGTGATTTGCGTATCCTTTCATTAATCAAGGGTATTGAGCAGCAGAAGCGGTTTGCGGCACTTCTTCCGATGCTCAATACCCTTAAAATTTCTTTTATCTGTTTATAGCTTTACTTTTCAACATCCGAAAGCTTAAGCAGCTCGTCTTCGTTGACAACGAGAATTTCCATGTCAAACTTGTCGTTTCTTGCAACGCTTTCAAAAAATTTCGACTGCATAAGCAGGTTCATGTTTCCGCTGCCGTTGATGAAAGTCACCTTGTCCACCGCAAGAACGCGGTCAACAAGCAGTCCCAGCATCTGTATGCCGTCGGAAAGCACCACAACCGTCTCGCGGAACGTGCTTCTGTACGCGTGTTCAGCCTCGTCAAGAACTTTAAGCACCCTCGGAACGTAGTCCTCCCGTGCAATAGCGATAAGCTTTCTCGCCTTGTCAAGCTGACCGTTTTCGGCAAGCTCAATGACCTCGGGAGCCATTTCGTGAAGCTTTTTGTGAGGCTCCTCCACCTTTTTCAGATTTAATCCTGCGCCGCGGTTTTCCGCAATAAAATTATCGTACCACTTGCCGAAAGCGCACAAACGGGGGTCGGTCGCAAGGTTAAACTTCTCGCCTGTTTCAACGCAGCTTTCCAGCTTGTCTATCCAATATAAATGGTCCTTTTTGCGCTGCTCCATAGTTTCCGCAAAAGCGGCGACTTCCTCGTCGATAGTGGGGAAGTGGAAGGTTTTCCGCATATTGAGGAGGGGGTACACCTCACCTCTGCGCTCAACAAGGCCGCAGTAAATATCGGGAGCCTCGGGAAGCGGCGTAATTTTTGAAGGCTTCATTTCGATGCCGTTGACATACTTGCTGTTGATGGCATAAGCGTTTTCGCCCAATGTAAAAATCAGCCATGGCAGCTCCATGGTATCGTTAAGCTTCGCGTCATTGCTGTAAATTTCAGCCATAAGCAACCTCCTGTCCGCCGGGTGCGGCGCAATTTATGGCAGATAAAAAATCTGCTGTTTCAGACATTATACCATAAAACAATTGAAATTACAAGAATTTTCTGCATATTTTGCAAATACATACTATTAAAAAGGTGTTTTTTTGTGTAAATTTTCATACTTGCTGCTTGGTAACGATAATGTGAGGTAAACAATAATTTAGCGCAACATTTTGTAGGGCATCAGCGAAGCGGCGCAAGCTGGTCCAGCGCAGCCGCGCTGGTCAGGTGTCCAGAGGGCTGAAAGCCCTTTGGTCGCGCTCCGCAGAGCGCGAAACACCTGCTTGCGCCCGCAGGCGCTGCCTTAGAAGCGCTCCGCAAAGTTGAATTTTGCGGCGAACAGCCGCAAAAGAAGAACGCCCTGTAAGAGAGGGCGTTCTTAGAAGCCGCGAAGCTGCTTAGAAATTCGGTTTAAATTAAATTTTAGTAAATGGCTATTGTAGGGGCGGCTATCAGCCGCCCGTGCTTTTTCGGCAATTAACGGGACGGGAGAC
>JAGAUA010000061.1 GCA_017847885.1 Oscillospiraceae bacterium | reverse complement strand
CCCCTCAAAATGCTGTCGCATTTTTCACCCCTTGCTCCGTTTTTTCGGGCGCCTGCGGGCGCAAGCTGGGGAGTTTCGCTCTCTGCGGAGAGCGACCAAAGGGCTTTCAGCCCTCTGGACACCTGACCAGCGCGGCTGCGCTGGACCAGCTAATGTCGCTTCGCTGATGCCCTACAAAATGTTGTGCTAAATTATTGTTTAAAGCAAATTTTAGTGAATAGTGAATGGTGAAAAGTTTTTTGTAGGGGAAGGTTCTCCCGTATCATTAAGAAAAATACATATAAATGAGGAAAGGCAAGGAATGAAAAAATACATATTTATTCTGCTTGCAGCGGTAATGCTTGCAGGCTGCGAAAAAATCAATGAGGAAGCCGCCCCCGTTATCGGAACGGTCACGGAGGAAGCTTCCTCCGAAACGGAAGCGGTTACCGACATGGAAAGCTCCGTTACCGAAATAACGGAAACCGAGCAGACCACCGTTACCGAGAAGGAAACGGAGACGGATACCGAAGCTGCTGTTCCCGTTGGCGGAGACATTGAGGAAACAACTGCGGCTGCTGCCGAAGAAATCGGCGTGAAAAGCATTTCGCTGACCTTTTACGAGGTAACGCTTCAAGTGGGGAAGAGCAAAATGCCTATCGTGACCATGCTTCCCGAAAACGCCTTCGACAAAGCCGAGATATGGGAAAGCAGCGCTCCCGAAGTTGCTTCCGTGGACGGGCTTGGGCGCATTACCGCTCTATCGGAGGGCAGCTGCACCGTTACCGTAAAATCGGCGCAGAACCCCGATGTTCGCGCAGAGGTAAAAGTCACGGTAACGGCAGGTCCGCAGGTCACTTACATTGACGGCATACTCATTGCCAACAAGACCTATGCCCTGCCTGCCGATTATGCCCCGGGGGTATCACCCGACGCCCAGGCGGCTTTTGACGCAATGCAGGCTGACGCGGCGGCGCAGGGGTTGAACATTTACATATCGTCGGGATACCGCAGCTACGATTATCAGTCGGGGCTTTATCAGCGGTACGTTGAACGCAGCGGAAAAGCCGAGGCGGACAGATACTCCGCGCGCCCGGGACACTCGGAGCATCAGACGGGACTTGCCTTCGACCTGAACACCATTACCGACGAGTTCAAGGACACCGATGAGGGCAAATGGGTGGCGGCGAACTGCCACAAATACGGCTTTATAATCCGTTACCCCGAGGACAAGGAGAGCGTTACGGGGTATATGTACGAGCCGTGGCATATCCGCTATCTGGGCGCGGAAACGGCGCAGGCGGTATACGAGAGCGGTTTGTGCCTTGAGGAATATCTTGGCATAACCTCGGAGTACGCAGATTAATCAGGCATAATATTTTACAGCGGTTGCACGCTTTAAATGTGCAACCGCTGTATTTTTTTACAAAGCTTTTCCGCCGCTGTTGACGGTTGCTCCAAAGCGAAATAGAATAAAATCAGGAGAAGGATTTTTCGAAAGGAGCGATAGCATTGACTATTGAGCAGATTTTTATTACGCCAAACAAGTACAGCCGTCCCCAAACGCCGCTAAAAACGGTGAAGAAAATCGCTGTGCATTATGTGGGCAACCCCGGCAGCTCGGCAATCGCCAACCGCAACTACTTTGAGGGACTTGCCAAAAGCGGTGCGCGGTATGTTTCGGCGCATTTTGTCGTGGGGCTTGGCGGCGAGGTCATTCAGTGCATACCCACGGACGAGGTATCGTACTGCACCAATCAGGCGAACAGTTACAGCGTGTCAATCGAGTGCTGCCACCCCGACAGCACGGGCAGGTTTACTCCCGAAACCGAGACCGCACTTGCCGAGCTTTGCGCGTACCTCTGCCGCAAATTTTCCCTTTCGGCAGATGATATCATACGCCATTATGACGTAACGAGGAAACAGTGTCCCCTTTACTGGTCGCCCACGCGGTATACTTCCGCAGAGGTCGCAAATGCGCGGTTTGCGGCGTTTAAGGCAAGGGTGCGGCAGCTCATGGGACACGAAAACGCTGCCGAGGACAAGCCTGCGGACGGGTTTTTCCGTGTGCGCGTTCTGGACGGCGAATTAAACATTCGTGAGCAGCCGTCTCTTACCGCAAGGGTGTGCGGCGTTATCCGCGACAAAGGGGTGTACACCATTGTCGAAACGCGGCATGGGGGAAATATTCTCTGGGGCAAATTGAAATCGGGCGCAGGGTGGATATCCCTGAACAGCAGATATGCAAAAAGAATTTAGGAGGTTTATTATGACGGATTTTATTAAGGGTACTATGGCGGCAATCTGCACGGCGTTCGGGTTTGTTTTCGGCGACATGGACGGGCTTATGAAAGCGCTTATTGTGCTTATCGTCCTCGATTACATATCGGGAGTTGTGGCGGCAATCGCGGAGAAAAAGCTTTCCTCGGCAGTCGGTGCAAAGGGTATCGCAAAGAAAGTGTTCATGCTGCTTATCGTGGCAGTGGCGAACATCGTTGACATTAACGTTATCGGTGAGGGGCACGTCCTCAAAAGCGTTACCGCGGCATTTTACGCTGCAAATGAATGTATCAGCCTTATTGAGAACGCAGGGCGGCTTGGTGTGCCCGTGCCGAAAAAGCTGCTTGATGTGCTTGAACAGCTGAAAAACAGAGATACATAAGCCACACTTGCGAAGATTGCAAAATCAAAACACACTCTATGGTATGCACCTTAGAGTGTGTTTTTTCGTTAAATTTCGTTTTCTTTAAAATACTTTACTGCGCATTGATAGCTGCAATGAGGTTTTCCTCAACCGTTTCGGGAGTGTTGGTAAGCAGGAAGTATGCGTAATTGCCCTCTGTTCCTACGATAGAAGCACCTGCGCGCTCAACATCGTTGGGGTAGAAAGCGTCCTGCTCCTGCGCCTTTTTCTGGCGTGCTTCAAGGTCAGCCTTTGCCGCCTCAACATCGGAAGCCTCGATGATAATTACCTCGGTCATGTTTGCGCTCATGGGGTTCTGCATAACTATCATGTTTGTGTAGTTCTCGTTGGACGGGTCAAGGAGAAAGAAGTCGGTCAGCGCCTGTTGGTCGGTAACTTCCATAAGCGCAGGCCACTCACCCTGTGAGATTATCGCGTCAATAAGGGGCATAAGGGGATTTGCTTCTGCAGTTTCGTCCTCTGCCGCGCTTTCCTCTGCGGACTCTGCTTCCGTCTCGCTTTCGGACTCTGCTTCTGTTTCGGACTCGGTCTCGATGCTTTCCGCCGCTGTTTCGGAAACGGACGCTGTTGTCTCTGCCGATGTGACTGTCTCCTCTGCGGTATCGCCACCGCAAGCTGAAAGCATAGCAGCGCATACCGAAATTGCAGCTGCCATTGCGATGATTTTCGTAAATTTCATAATAATGGTATCCTTTCGCTTTTTGTACTATTGCTTATGCAATGGCTTTATTTTAGCAATAATATTCAAAAAAGTCAAGGGATATTTGTTTATTTTAACCGTGGCTTAATAATTTGTAACCGTTCAGTAATCCCATGTTACGCAACTGTTTCGCAGATAAAAACGGTGCATTAATCACTGGTATTTCCTGCTGTTTCTTCTTCCTGCGGTGTTGCTGTGGGAGCCGCGCTTAAAGTCACGCTTGCGGTCAAGATTGCGGTAATCCTTGCCGCCCCGACGGTCGGCGCTGTCTTTTCCCTTTCCCTCGTAAAGCTTTATCTTTATCTTCTGACCGTTTATCTTGGTGCCGGTCATGGACTCGATAATATGCTCCTTGTCCGCCTCGGGGACCTCGACTGTGGTAAAACGGTCGAAAATGTCTATCTTGCCGAAATTTTTTCCCGTCATACCCGTTGCGTCAACAAGAGCGCCGAGGATAAAGTTGGGCGCAATCTTATTCTGCCTGCCCACGGAAATTTCCACCTTAACGCTTCCGCCGTCTCTGCCCTTGCCGCCCTTTTCGGTGCGGAATACGGGCTTGATGAACTCGGGAACGGTGCGCACCTCCTTTGAAATGCGCATACCCAGAAGCGCCGCGGCAATGCTCCGTACCGAATAGCCCTCGCTCTCCAAAGCCTCAAGCTGCTGCTCATACTCCGCATATTTGCCCGAAGCTGCGCAGCTTTTCACCTTTTCCGTCACCGCCGCAGTTTTCGCTGCAATTACCTCGTCACGGGTGGGAAGCTCCCTGCGCTCGATATGCGCCTTGGTATAACGGGCAATTTCCATAAGCTCCGAGACCTGCCGCCTGCCGCTTGCAATGGTGTATGCCACGCCGCTTCTGCCTGCTCTGCCCGTTCTGCCGATACGGTGAATGTAGTACTCGTTATCCTGAGGGATATCATAGTTGAACACCGCGTCAACGTCGTCAACGTCGATGCCTCTTGCCGCAACGTCCGTGGCGATAAGGATATTCAGCCTGCCGCTTTTGAAAGCGTTAAGCACCTGAGTGCGGCTCTGCTGCTTCATGTCGCCGTGCAGGCCTGCCGCCTTGAATCCCTTGGAAACAAGCTGCTCTGTAAGCTCGTCAACCATGCGCTTGGTGTTGCAGAAAATCATGGAAAGCTTCGGCTCGTATGCAAGCATAAGCATTTGCAGCGCGTCGGTCTTCCTGCCCATTGGCACGTCGTAGTAATACTGTGCAACGCTGTCAACGGTGCGTGATTTCTGCTCCACGCCCACCACAACGGGGTCGCGCTGGTACTGCTCGGTAATCGCCATTATCTGCTCGGGCATGGTGGCGCTGAAAAGCACGGTCTGGCGCTCCTCGGGAACAAAGCCGAGAATTGTCTCGATATCCTCCCGAAAGCCCATGTTCAGCATTTCGTCCGCCTCGTCAAGAATAACCGTGCGGATATTGTCAAGCTTGAGGGTGCGGCGGTTTATGTGGTCCATGACCCGCCCGGGAGTGCCCACAACGATGTTTGCTCCCTTTTTAAGCTGGACTATCTGCTTTTCGATGTCCGCGCCGCCGTACACCGCGCAGGTCTTTACCCACGGCATGAACATGGAGAATTTTCTAAGCTCGTCGCACGCCTGCATCGCAAGCTCTCTTGTGGGACAAAGAATGAGCGTCTGAACGGTGTTTTTGTGTTCCCTGTCAACAGACTCCACGGCAGGGATTCCGAAAGCCGCGGTTTTGCCCGTACCCGTGTGGGAGCGTCCTATAACGTCCCTGCCCTCAAGAAGCAGGGGAATGGTCTTTGCCTGAATTTCCGTTGCCGACTCAAAGCCTATCTCCTCAACGGCTTTGAGTACTTCGGGGGAAAGTCCGAGTTCACTGAATAGCATAAGTTTTTCCTTTCCTGTTGCGGCGCACGGCAAAAACAGAGGGGCAATTGCCCCACGCAAGCTTCGGAAAACATCATATGCCCCAGCGCCTTTGATTTATATTATTTTGCACAAAACATAGAAGTTTATTATAACATATTATACAATTGTTTGTCAACGGGTAAAATGCCTTGCACAAAAAAAGCCTGTCGGTCAGCGCTTAAAACGCCGTATCCGACAGGCATTTTCATTTCATATAGTTTAAACTGTCAGCTCCGCTGTCTCACCGAGAGCGATACCGCTCTTGTCAAGAACGGGCTTTACACATTCCGCAACAAATTCTTCAACCTGCTGCTCGCTTCTGCCCGTGAAGTTTTCGGGCTTGAGGATAGCTTCAAGCTCGCTTGCGTCAAGGTTGAAGTCGGGGTCCTTGAGGATACGGTCGATAAGGTCGTTTTCGAGACCGAACTCCTTGACCTGCTTTCCTGCTTCCATAGCGTAAGTCCTTATCTTCTCGTGGAGAGCCTGACGGTCGCCGCCCTTCTTTACAGCATCCATCATAATGTTCTCGGAAGCCATAAAGGGAAGCTCGCGCATTACTCTCTGGCGGATAACCTTGGGGTAAACAACAAGGTCTGCTGTAACGTTGAGCATGATATTGAGGATAGCGTCAACCGCAAGGAAGCCCTCGGCAACGGAAATTCTCTTGTTTGCCGAGTCGTCGAGAGTTCTCTCAAACCACTGTGTACCTGCCGTGAATGCAGGGTTAAGCGTGTCTATCATAACGTATCTTGCAAGGGCGGTAATTCTTTCGCATCGCATGGGGTTTCTCTTGTAGGGCATTGCCGAAGAGCCTATCTGATTTTTCTCAAAGGGTTCTTCCATTTCCTTGAAGTTCTGGAGTATGCGCAGGTCGTTTGCAAACTTCATTGCAGACTGTGCAATTCCGCCGAGGGTGGAAACTATCTGTGCGTCCACCTTTCTGGAGTAGGTCTGACCCGAAACGGGGACAACGCCGTCGAAGCCCATTTCGTCGGCAATCATTTTTTCAAGCTCCTTGACCTTTTCGGTATCGCCCTCGAAAAGCTCCATAAAGGAAGCCTGAGTACCCGTCGTGCCCTTTGAGCCGAGAAGCTTGAGGGAAGCAATGCGGTACTCTATCTCGTCAAGGTCCATGAGCAGCTCGTTTATCCAGAGGGTAGCGCGCTTGCCCACGGTAGTAAGCTGCGCAGGCTGGAGGTGAGTATAGGCAAGACAGGGCATAGCCTTATACTTCATTGCAAAATCGGAAAGCTGGGAAATAACGTTAAGCAGCTTTCTTCTGACAACGCCCAAAGCGTCGCGCATGATGATAACGTCGGTGTTGTCGCCAACGTAGCAGGAGGTTGCGCCAAGGTGAATGATACCCTTTGCCTTGGGGCAGGCAAGACCGTAGGTGTAAACGTGCGCCATAACATCGTGGCGGACAAGCTTTTCGCGCTCTGCGGCGGTTGCGTAGTCGATATCGTCGATGTGGGCTTCAAGCTCCTTGACCTGCTCCTCGGTTACAGGCAGACCCAGCTTCATTTCGGCTCTTGCCAGAGCGACCCACAGCTTTCTCCATGTGGTAAATTTCTTGTCTGCCGAGAAGATATACTGCATTTCCTTGCTGGCATATCTGGTGCAGAACGGGGATTCGTAGCTGTTAAAATCGGACATAATCAAAACTCCTTCGCTTTAAAATCACTTGTTTTTAGTATACCATATCCGCCGTCTTATTGCAAGGGCATTAAATAGCTTTTTTCTCCCCTATGCGCTTTTCCATTACAACAAAGCCGTCCGGGTCTTTCCGCTGGTATGCGTAATAATCCTCAATGCTGTCAAAGGTTTTTTCCACGCTTGGCGCGCCGCCGCTCCATACCTTGTATTCCTTGGGAACAAATCCGCAGTCGATGTAAAACTTCTCCACGTATCCTCCTGCCGAGCCCACGGAGACGGTATCGAAGCCGTACTCCGCCGCGGCGCGCTCAAAGGCGCTCAGCAGTATCTTCCCGTAACCTTTTTTCTGAAAGGGCACCTTGACCGCAATGCCGTCAAGAGTAAAGGTGCTGTCGGAGGGGGCGTCATGCTTTCTTGCCCAGCCGAAGCAAACGCCGATGACCTCTCCGCCGCTTACAAGAGCCGTAAACGCTTTCGGGTACATTTCCGCCCGTTCCCTCATTTTGCTTTGGGAGCTTCCCGGGAGATACTCCGCCGCCAGCGCGTAAAAATCATCGGAGATTTTCTCGTTAAGACAAACAACATTTACCTGCTCCATTATGCCTGCTCCTTTTTCTCCGCAATAATTTCATTTGCCTTTGCGTATATCTTCTCCGCGTCAAGAGTGGGGAACTTGCCGTCCTCGTAAACTATCACGCCGTTTGAAACGGTCATTTTCACGTTGTCGCGTGTGCCTGCAAAAACAAGGTTTTTCACGATGTTGTTCACGGGCTGCATATTGGGTCTGTTCATATCGATAACCACCATGTCCGCTTTCTTTCCCGTGGCAATAGCATTGCAATCGTCAAGACCCATAGCCTTTGCGCCGCCTGTTGTTGCCGCCCTTAAAACAGCGTCGGCAGGCATTGCGGAAGCGTCGTTCTCCCGTACCTTTTGAAGCACCGAAGCAAGGTACATCTCACGGAACATATCCAGCGCATTGTTGCTGGCAGGACCGTCCGTACCAACAGCAAGGTTGATGCCCATAGCGTTCATTTTCGCAAGGGGAGCAATGCCGCTTGCAAGCTTGCAGTTGGAGCATGGGTTTGTTACGACCCAAAGTCCGCGGCGCTTGAAGATGTCCAAATCCTCGTCGGTCATGTGTACGCAGTGGAAGCCGCCGCCGCCATACTCAAACATACCGAGGCTTTCCATAAGCGCGGTGGGGGTCATGCCGTGGCGGTCGATACAGCCCTGCACCTCGGACGCCGTCTCGCTGTTGTGGGTAAAAAGCGGCTGCTTGTACTTTTGGGCAAGTTCAGCAATTCCTTTCAGTATAGAAATGTCGGTTGTATACTCTGCGTGAAATCCCATTTTAAAGGAAACAAGCGGGTGCATACTGTTGAAGCGGCTGAAATAGTCCTCCAGACGAGAAAGGGCGGAGTCGTAGTCCGCTTGGTTGTCGCCGCCCGAGACCGCGCCGCAGAGAACAAGCCGCAGACCCGTATCCACCGCCGCTTGGGCAATGGAGTCTGGGTGGAAGTACATATCGAAAGCCGCAGTTGTTCCTCCCGAAAAATATTCAAGTGCGGCAAGCTTTGTCAGCTCGTAAACATCATCGGGGGTAAGCTTTGCTTCCATGGGGAAAACCTGCTTGAAAAGCCAGTCGTTCAGGGGCATATCGTCCGCAAAAGAACGCAGGAACGTCATTGCCGAGTGGGTGTGAGCGTTCTTGAACGATGGCATGATAAGGTTGCCGCAAAGGTTTATCTCGCGTTCAAACTGTCCGTCCTGTTTTTCTGTGCCGATATAAGTAATGGTATCCCCGTCGGTGCAGACCTCGCCGCTGAAAAGTTCCTTGCCGACTTCCGTCAGTATCAATGCGTTGTAAAATCTGAGTTTCATAGCAATTCTCCCATCATATTTAAAATTTGCAGGCTGAACCTGCACCCATTCCGTAATTCATTTTGTAGGGAACGGGTCTCCCGTCCCGATATTATTCACTATTCACTATTCTCTTTTTACTATTCACTTAAACAATAATTTGTCATATGTGCGTTTTTCTGATTATAGCACGAATTCCGCCAAAAGTAAAGCGAGCCGCCGTTGTTACCCCACATGAATATCCCTCACCATCTGTCCGTAGGGCAGCATACGGAAGCCGTTCTTTTTGTAAAGGCTTACCGCCGCAAGGTTGTCCTCCTCCACTTCAAGACGGAAGCGCCCGAACCTGTCTGCATAATTTTCCTCAAGGAACGCAAACAGTTCGCTGCCGAGACCCTTTCCGCGGAACTCGGGCAGGATGTAGATATCCTCTATCCAAAGTGTGAGACCTGCCTCGGTGTGAAAGGTTTTCGTCAGTATGGAGTATCCTGCACGCTGCCCGTCGTACTCGAAAATAAGCCCCTCAAGGTAAACGTCCGAGCGCATTATCTCGTCGAAATCCGCCTCCAGACGGGACATGGGCAGGGGCTTTTCCACCGCGTCCGTGTGGTAGAATTCGTCCGCCGCCGCAAGGAAGAACGCCCTGTCCTCCGCAGTCATTTTTCTAAGCATAAAGCTCCGCTCCTTTTCTTTTTTATTTATAATACCACATAACGGGGATTTTAGCAAATTAGATTTAGCGCAACATTTTGTAGGGGACGGGTTTCCCGTCCCGACATCGTAGGGGCGGATTCCATATCCGCCCGTGGTTTAGCGGTAAATAACGGGCGGAAATAGATTCCGCCCCTACGCTTTGTGGTAATTTCCCACAAAGCAAAAAATCGGCAATAGAAAAGAGGTGAAAGGGAAAGGGGATGCACGAAAACCAAACGCAAGCGTTTGGTTCAGGAAACCGATAGGGGAAAAGGAAATGCCGACTTTAAAACCAATCTTCGATTGGTCGTCGGATTTTGTT
>JAGAUA010000060.1 GCA_017847885.1 Oscillospiraceae bacterium | reverse complement strand
CCGCAGGCGCCCGAAAAAACGGAGCAAGGGGTGAAAAATGCGACAGCATTTTGAGGGGAGGCGAACAAGACCGCCTCCCCTTGTGGGAGCTACAAATAAAACTTTTCTTCAAAACAGTCCGGTGGACTGTTTTGAACGGAGAATAATTTTTGTAGGGGACGAGTCTCCCGTCCCGTTAGTGAATAGTGAATGATGAATAAGGAAAAGTGAATAGTTTTTGCAGGGAGCGGATAATATCCGCCATTCCTATTTTATTGACACCAAACAAAAAATATGTTATATTCAATAAAGAGAGTATACCATAACAATACGGCAAAGCGGTTCTCCCTTTCAATGAAAGGGGGTAGATAATAATGGTTACATATTCAGACTTATTTTTATTCGTCACCATGCTGACCGGCATTATCTCCCTTACTTATATTATATTCAACGGCAAAAAAAAGTAAGGCAGAAAAAAAATAACCGCCCAACACCCTTCAAGTTGACGGTTATTTTTTACCATTAAACTAAGGGAGAAACCGTTTTGTCGGTATACTCTCTTTATATGCTTATTATACACCGTAAGCATTTTTTTGTCAATAACTCTTGATGCAAAAATATATCGGTCATACAAATTTCATTGCACAAAAACCCTTGCAATTTGTTGAAATTTATGCTATAATAAATAGTATATGGACGTGCTGCTTTTTGTGCAGAAAAGAACAAAAGAAATCATAAAGATACAGAAGTTTGAAGATTTGCTTTCAAACCCGTGTTGGGAAAGGAATGGTCAAAAGAATGAAGTCCTTTGTGGAAGTTTTTGACAAGGTGCAGGAGTACTGCGAGGAGAAAATAGAGCGGGGCGAACTGACGGACGTTGCCTACCGCTTGTGGATAAAATCCCTGAAGCCTCTGAAGCTTGACGGAAACGTTGCCTGTTTTACCGTACCGTCGGAATTTCAGGCTAACATCATAACGAAAAATTACACGGGTATCATCACCGAGGCGCTGTCGGGCGTCCTCGGCTTTGATGTGGAAATGAAGATAATTACCGAGGAAGCCTCCGATACCGACGAAGAGGACGACCCCAACATAAAGCGCATGGAGCTTGAGGAGTCCTTTTCCAATGCGGAGTACGACTACACCTTCGACACATTTATCGTGGGACGCTCAAACGAATTTGCTTACGCTGCCTGCACCGCCGTTGCGAAAAATCCCGGCAGCACCTATAACCCCCTGTTTATCCACGGTCCGTCGGGACTCGGAAAAACTCACCTTATGACCGCCGTAAGCAACGAGATAAAGAAGCTTCGTCCCAACACCAACATCATCTATGTAACGGGCGAGAGCTTCACAAACGAGCTTATCAACGCTATCCAGCAGAAAAAGGACACCAGCCAGTTCCACCAGAAATACCGCAGCGCAGACGTGTTGCTTATAGACGACGTTCAGTTTATCGCAGGCAAGGAGTCCACACAGGAGGAATTCTTCCACACCTTCAACGAACTGCATAAGGTTGGTAAACAGATAATTCTTACATCAGACCGTCCGCCAAAGGATATCAAGACCCTTGAGGACAGAATAAGAACACGCTTTGAGTGGGGTCTTATCGCGGATATCTCCATTCCAGATTTTGAAACGAGAGTTGCTATCATACGCAGAAAGGCAGAGCTGCTCAACCTTATTATTCCCGACGATGTTGCGGAGTATATCGCAAACAAGCTGAAAACCAATATCAGACAGCTTGAGGGCTGCGTGAAAAAGCTTAAAGCAAGCAAGCACCTTGTCGGAACGCCCCCCTCAATGGCACAGGCGCAGAACGCTATCCGTGAGATACTTTCCGACGAACAGCCTGCGCCCATTACCTTTGAGCGCATACTCAGCGAGGTTGGCAACGTGTACGGCGTAACTGCGGAGGATATATGCTCCAAAAAGAGAAGCGCACAGATATCCGTTGCAAGAAAGGTAAGCTCCTATGTGCTTAAAGAGGTAACGGAGATGTCCTACAAATCTATCGGCATGGAGCTTGGAGCAAGAGACCACAGTACCATCATCTACTACTGCGAAGAGGTCGACAAGATGATGAGCAAGGACCCCCACGCAAAGGAAATGATAGAGGATATCATCAGCAACATCAGAAACAGCTAAGCTTGTAAAGTAATTATTACAGTATGTTTTTAAACACAGTTTTCCACACCCTGTTGAAAACTGTGTGGAAAAGTACAAGCTGTGATTTTATAAGGGGTAACGGTTACTTATTACCCGGCGTATAACAGTCTTTTCAACAGATTGTTACAAGTTAAAAAAAGGAATTTGCCTTTTCCACAGACTTTTCAAGATTTTTTCAACTTTCCACTAACAGTTCCCACTCTTTTTCAACAGAGAAAAAAATCCTTCCACTTTTCCACAAATTTGCCCCAATAGGGGTGTGGAACGGCAAAATTAGTGCGGAAACGGGTTTGAGGGCAGTTTCAACTGTTTTAACGCCCCCTACTGCTCCTGCTGTTAAATTATTATCATATTATATTATTTCATTCGCTCCGCGAATAATTTCGGTTAAGGAGTGTTCGTTTTTCCACAGCTTTTCTTTAGAAGAACACGGAAGCTGTTTTACATTCTTTATTTCAAAATCAATCTGAAAGGAACAGACCAACATGAAGTTTATATGCAAACAGTCGGAGATAAACGAGGCGCTTGCAAACGTAACAAGAGCCGTTCCTCCGAAATCACCTATATCAGCTCTTGAGGGCGTAAAGCTTTACCTCGGCAAGGGCGAGCTTGAACTTACGGGCTACGACCTTGAGCTGGGTATACAGACAAGGATACCCGTTGTTTCCGACGATGTGGGCGAGTTTATCCTTAACAGCAAGCTTTTCAGCGAGATAATCCGCAAAATGCCTTCGGAAAATATTGAGATAGAGGTTGACGAAAACCTTACCACAATTATTAGGGGCGACAGCGCAGAGTATAAGATCCTTGCAATGCCTGCGGACGAATACCCCTCGATCCCCGATTACGACACGGGGGACAACTTTACCGTGCCCCAAGCCATGCTGAAAAACATGATAAACCAGACCATTTTTGCTGTGGCGGTAACGGACAACAAGCCCGTGCTTATGGGCGAGCTGTTCGACATCATGGATTACGGCTTCAACCTTGTTGCAATTGACGGATACCGCCTTGCAGTGCGCTCGGAAAAAATCGAGTCGGACAACCATTATAACTTTGTTGTAAAGGCAAAAGCCTTGTCGGAAGTGTCAAAGCTTCTAAAGGACAGCGACGGCGAAAAGGTTACAATGCACGTTTCAAAGAAGCATATCACCTTTGAGATAGGCAAGTATATGGTGCTTTCAAGGCTTCTTGAGGGCGAGTTCCATAACTACAAGGGCTCTATCCCTGCAAGCCATGCAACGGAGATAATCATTAACACAAGAGACTTTATTGCAAGCCTTGAAAGATGTATGCTCCTTATCAACGAAAAGGCAAAGGCTCCCGTGAGATGTATTTTTAAGGATAACATGGTAAAGATATCCTGCTCAACCGCCCTTGGCAAGCTTAACGACGAAATGGAAGCGGATACTGCAGGACCTTCGGTTGAGATAGGCTTTAACTGCCGTTACCTCCTTGACGCGCTGAAGGCGGCGGAGTCGGACAAGGTAAAGCTCCAGCTTAACGGCGGACTTTCGCCAATGAAGATAGTTCCGCTCCAGGGCAATGCTTATACATTCCTTGTGCTGCCGATGAGACTTAAATCAGAATAAATGTAGGGGACGGGTTTCCCGTCCCGTGATAATTAAAAATAATTTGTAGGGGCGGATATTATCCGCCCGTATGACCTGCGTAAATTATGTGGGCGGCTATTAGCCGCCCCTACAATGGAATATTGATTTTTGTTATTCCGTAGGGGACGGGTCAGACAACGCTTGCGTTGTTTTCGTCCCGTTAGTGAATAGTTTCGTAGGGGCGGATTCCATATCCGCCCGAAAACGATAAATAAAAGAGGAAAAAACATGGATAGCAAAGTAAAGATAACAACCGAGTTTATCAAGCTTGACCAGCTTCTGAAATTTTCGGGCGCTGTGGCAATAGGCTCCGAGGCAAAGGAGCTTATCCAAAGCGGCGCGGTCAAGGTCAACGGCGAGGTATGCACCATGCGCGGCAAGAAGATACGCCCGGGCGATACGGTTGCCGTTAACGGTCAGGATATAACCGTAGAATAATTACTGTGAGTAAAGGAAGTTTTCCGTGGTCATTAACCGCATTGCCGCAGACGGCTACAAAAATTTAGAGGGCGTGGACATATCCCTTGACCCGAAAATGAATATAATCTGTGGCGAAAATGCCCAAGGGAAAACCAATCTCATCGAGGCGGTGTGGCTATGCTCGGGGTGCCGCTCTTTTAGGGGTACCCGCGACAAAGACTTCATCGGCTTCACCAAGGACGCCGCCGAGGTGACTATGAGCTTCACCGACTCGTTCAGACAGCAGGAGATAAAATTTGCCGTGAAAAAAGGCGCTGTCAAGGACAAGCTTGTTACCCTTAACGGGGTCAAGCTTCCGCTGCTTTCAAAGCTGTTCGGAAGCTTCCGCTGCGTGGTTTTTACCCCCGAGGACTTGAACCTTACCAAAGGCGCACCCGACAACCGAAGAAGCTTTATCGACCTTTCAATTGCCCAGATAAAGCCGTCCTACGTGAACGCGCTTAACAAATACAATTCCGTTTTATCCCAGAGAAACGCCTTGCTGAAATCCCTTTCAATGGGGTACGGTGACGAAAATACCCTCGACATCTGGGACGAGCAGCTTGCAAAAACAGGCTCGTATATATCGGTTTTGCGGTATACTTTTTGTATAACGCTCAATAATTATACAAAACAGCTATATAATTCTATTACTAATGGTAAAGAAAATTTAGACTTATACTATCAGTCCACAATTTTTGACGACCTAAACGGCAGGACAGACTATGAAAACGACCTTTTTGAGGAGTATCTGAAAAAGCTTAAAGAGTTGACTGCCACCGACATAAAGCTTGGCTTCACTACCGCAGGTGTACACCGCGACGATGTTGGGGCGTATATCAACGGGCTTTCCGTCCGTGAGTTCGGCTCGCAGGGGCAGGCGCGGTCGGCAGCGCTGACAATGAAGCTTGCCCATGCAAAAATACTGAAAGCGGAAAACGGGGAGTACCCCGTAATGCTGCTTGATGACGTGCTTTCCGAGCTTGACCCCGTGAGACAGCAGTTCATACTGAACAATATCGACGATATGCAGGTCATCATCACCTGCTGCGACAGCAAGTTTATCACGGATATGCACGGGGGACGGGTGTTCAAAATGAAAAACGGGAGAGTTGAGTGATGTATCTGCATCTTGGAGAGGATACTGTGGTGAACGAGAGGGATATAATCGGCATCTTTGATATCGAAAATACCTCGGTCGGGAAGCATACGAAGGAGTTTCTCGCTTCGGCGGAAAAAAGCGGAAGCGTAAGGAACGTCAACTATGAAATGCCGAAATCGTTTATCGTTTGCGGAAACAAAGAGAAAGAAACAGTTTATATATCGCCCATATCCGCGGCAACGCTCAAGAAGAGGATAATGCGGAATTCGGAATGCGTAATGCGGAATTAAAACGAAAGCTAAAGCTTTCGTTTACGAGTTTAAAACAAATGCTGACGCATTTGTTTCCGAGTTTTTTCGCTTAGCGAAAAAACATCGGGGTTTGTCGGGTTTATCTCATTAAAATGGACGCAAGCGTTCGTTTTTTGTAGGGGACGGGTTTCCCGTCCCGTGAATAGTGAAAAATTATTTGTAGGGGCGGATATTATCCGCCTGTGTAACCGACAAAATTTAAACGGGCGGCTGATAGCCGCCCCTACAACGAACTATTTATTTTATCCCCCAAAAGCAGCGCAGCTGCTTAGAAATTCGGTTTAAAGTACATTTCGATTTAAAGAAAATTTTAGTGAATAGAGAAAAGTGAATGGTGAACAGTGAATAGTTTTCCGTAGGGGCGGATTCCATATCCGCCCGAAATAAAGAAATTTGTAGGGGACGGGTCTCCCGTCCCGTTAGCGAACAGTAAAAATATTGGAGGTAAGGCAATGTCCGAAAATCAGAACAATACAGCAAATCAGAGCTATGACGAAAATCAAATACAGGTTCTTGAGGGACTTGAAGCTGTAAGAAAACGTCCCGGAATGTATATCGGCTCAACGGGTCCAAAGGGTCTGCACCACCTTGTATACGAAATAGTCGACAACGCTATCGACGAGGCGCTGGCAGGCTACTGCACCCAAATCACCGTTGATATCCTCAAGGGGGACGTTATCCGCGTTTCCGATAACGGACGAGGTATCCCCACGGGTATCCACCCTAAGGAGGGAATATCCGCAGCGACCGTTGTTTACACCATTCTCCACGCAGGCGGTAAGTTCGGCGGCGGCGGATACAAGGTTGCAGGCGGTCTCCACGGCGTTGGCGCTTCCGTTGTAAACGCCCTCTCCGAGTGGCTGGAGCTTACCGTTAAGGACGGCAAAAACGTCCACTTCCAGCGTTTCCAAAACGGCGGTCACTATGACGAGCCTATGAAAATTATCGGCGAGACCTCCGAGACGGGTACGACTGTCATGTTCAAGGCTGACCCCGAGATTTTCGAGGAAACTACCGAGTACGACTACGAGATACTGCTTAAGCGTCTCCGCGAGCAGGCTTTCCTTAACGCAGGTATTAAAATAGTATTCTCTGACCTTAGAAATCCCGATGATGTAAAGTCAGAGACTTTACACTATGAGGGCGGTATCAAGCAGTTTGTGGAGCATATCCATACCACAAGAGGTCTTGAACCCCTTGCAGAAGAGGTAATCTACGTAAGCGGAGTGCAGGGCGACTCAACAGCCGAGGTCGCGCTGATGTACAACGACAGCTATAACGAGCTTATTCTCTCGTTTGCAAATAATATCCACACCATTGACGGCGGTACTCACGAAACAGGCTTCAAAAATGCTCTTACAAAGGTTATCAACGAGTACGGCAAGAAATTTGGTCTCCTCAAAGACGGCGACAAGCTTCTCGGCGACGACGTGCGCGAGGGACTTACCGCAATTGTTTCGGTAAAGCTTACCGACTGCGAGTTTGAGGGTCAGACAAAGGGCAGACTGGGTAACCCAGAGGTGCGCCCCTTTGTAGAAAATATGGTTACCGAAAAGCTGATGTGCTATCTTGAAGAAAATCCTGCGGTTGCAAGAGCTATCTTTGACAAGTCTCAGGCTGCACAGCGTGCAAGAGAAGCCGCTAAAAAGGCTCGTGAGACAGCGCGCCGCAAGTCCGCAATGGAGTCTGCTTCTCTCCCCGGAAAGCTTGCGGACTGCTCCGAAAAGGATGTTGAGTTTACCGAGATATATATCGTCGAGGGTGACTCTGCGGGCGGCTCTGCAAAGCAGGGTCGTGACCGCCGCTATCAGGCTATCCTGCCGCTTTGGGGCAAGATGCTCAACGTTGAGAAAGCACGTATCGACAAGGTTTACGGCAATGAAAAGCTTATGCCTGTGGTAACTGCCCTCGGCACATCAATCGGCGAGGACTTTGATATCAGCAAGCTTCGTTACGGAAAGATAATCATTATGGCGGATGCCGATGTTGACGGAAGCCATATCAGAACACTTCTGCTGACGTTTTTCTTCCGCTTTATGCGTCCGCTTATCACCAACGGCAACGTTTATATAGCCCAGCCGCCCCTTTTCAAGGTTAGCAAGGGTGCAAAGCAGGTTCGTTACGCATTTTCCGACGAGGAGCGCGACAAATATATTGCCGAGCTTAAAGGCGGCAACGAGAACGCGAAAATTGACGTGCAGCGTTACAAAGGTCTCGGTGAGATGGACCCCGATCAGCTTTGGGAGACCACAATGAATCCCGAAACAAGAACGATGCTCCGCGTCACAATGGAGGACGCAGTCAGAGCGGACGAGATATTTACCATTCTTATGGGCGACAAGGTGCTTCCCAGACGTGAGTTTATCGAGAAGAATGCGAAATATGTGGGAGAGCTTGATATTTAATTCGTAATTAAAACGAACGCAAGCGTTCGTTTTTGTAGGGGCGGATATTATCCGCCCGCATAACTGACAAATTATATACGGGCGGCTGGTAGCCGCCCCTACGATGAAGTATTGATTTTTTGCTATTTTGTAGGGGACGGGTCAGACAACGTTTGCGTTGTTTTCGTCCCGTTAGTGAATAGTTTCTCGTAGGGGCGGATTCCATATCCGCTCGTAAATAGTGAAAAGTGAAAGGAACAAATATGGGCATACTTAACGAAATGTTCGGCGACGGCGACAAGGAGCAGTACACCGCGGAGGGCGAGCTTCTTGCAAAGGGAAGCTACGAAAGCAGGTCGGCGGAAATTGTGGAAGGCTACAACGTCTACCGCAGAAAATATGTGGTAAAATCGCTGATACCAAAGCTTTTGCTTGTCTTGCTTGCACTTGCATCGTCAGTAATGATGATAATGACCGCCGAAGAGGGCAAGGAAATAATGCCTGTTTTCTGCCTGCTGATAAGCATATCGGTGGGTGCATGGTTCATCAGCCAGCCGATAAACAACATGAAAAAGTTCAAGAGCGGACTTGAAGTCCTTGAGGGGACGATGTACGACGCGGAGATATATACCGATAAGATAAAGATTTCTATGGTGCAGACAGAGCCGCAGGAGACAGAGGAAGCACCGCCCGAAACTGAGGAACAGACCGAAGCCGACCTTGCCCTTGACGGGGAAAACGGTGAGGAAGAAATTCCTGCAACGGTGATACACCTTGACTCTCCGATAGTTGACTTGCTGGATAGAGAGAGTATGTTTATACTTGTTGTAAAGAAAGCATATGTGTTTATCATACCGAAAAGGGCGTTTACCGACGAGGAGACCCAAAAGGTAAGAGAAAAGCTTTCGGTTATAATGGGAATACGATATAAATTGCAATAGTGAAAAGTGAATAGAGAATAGTGAATAGTTTTGTAGGGGCGGATATTATCCGCCCGTCACATATGAATATTCATTCGGGCGGCTGATAGCCGCCCCTACAAGAAATTGTTCCACATGGAACAAAAACTAAAGATTTCAATTTACTAAGGTAAATCCAATAGACCCCGATGTTTTTTCGCAAGGCGAAAAAACTCGGAAACGAACGCTTGCGTTTATTTAAATGTTGTAAACCCGACAAACTCCGACGTTTTACGGTTTTGTGCTTGCGCAAAATTTCTCACGTCAGTGAGAAAAGTAAAACTCGGAAACGAAAGCTTTAGCTTTCGTTTTAATTCCGCATTTATAAAAGTAGGGAGTTGTTGATTTTGTATAACGACGAAAATTCAAAGGTAATACAGGTAGATATCGAAAACGAAATGAAAAAGTCGTTTCTCGAATATTCTATGTCGGTAATCGTGGCAAGAGCCTTGCCCGACGTCCGCGACGGTCTGAAGCCTGTTCACAGGCGTATTATCTATACCATGAACGACGCAGGAAACACCGCCGAAAAGGCGTACCGCAAGTGTGCGTACACCGTCGGTGAGGTTCTCGGTAAGTATCACCCCCACGGAGACGCTTCCGTTTATGACGCAATGGTGCGCCTTGCACAGAATTTTTCCCTCCGTTACCCCCTTGTGGACGGTCACGGAAACTTCGGCTCAATGGACGGCGACCCCCCTGCGGCTTACCGTTACACCGAGGCGAGAATGGCAAAAATCGCAGGCGAAATGCTTGCCGATATCAACAAGAACACTATCCCGTATCAGTCCAACTATGACGATACGCTGAAAGAGCCGGAGGTACTTCCCTCCCGTTTTCCGAATATTCTTGTCAACGGCTCGGTAGGTATTGCCGTTGGTATGGCAACGAATATCCCCCCACACAACCTTAACGAGACGGTCAATGCTATCCAAGCAATGATAAAAAACCCCGATATCACTATCGAGGAGCTTATGGAGCATATTAAGGGTCCCGACTTCCCAACAGGCGGAATTATCATGGGCAGGGCAGGTATCCGTGCTGCATACGCAACGGGCAAGGGCAAGCTTACCCTTCGCGCCCGTGCCGAAATTGAGGAAATTAAGGGCAGACAGTGCATTGTTGTTACCGAAATTCCCTATATGGTAAACAAGGCAAGACTTGTTGAGAGCATTGCTCAGCTTGCAAAGGATAAGCGTATCGAAGGCATTCACTTTATCCGCGACGAGTCCGACAAGGAACACGCGGTCAGAATTGTTATCGAGCTTAAAAAGGACGCCGTTCCTCAAATCGTTCTGAACAAGCTTTATACCTACACCCAGCTTCAGGATACCGTTGGCGTGAACTTGCTTGCACTTGTCCGCGGCGAGCCGAAGGTGCTTACCCTCAAGCAGATACTTCACGAATATATCGAGTTCCAGGTGGACGTTATCCGCCGCCGCACAGAGTTCGACCTTAAAAAGGCAAAGGAGCGCGCTCACATCTTAGAGGGCTTGATGATTGCGGTTGACAACATTGACGAGGTCGTAAAGATATGCCGAAGCTCCAAGGATGCGGCGGAAATAAAGGCACGCCTTGTAGAGCGTTTCGGTATCTCCGATGTTCAGGCGGACGCTATTGCACAAATGCGTCTCGTTCAGCTTTCCGGTCTGGAAAGATTAAAGCTTGAGGAAGAGCTTGCTGCTCTCCATGCAAAGATAAAGGAGTTCACCGAAATTCTCGCAAGCCACGAAAGAATGACAGCTATCGTATCCGACGAGCTTGAAGTAATCAAGAACAAGTTCGGTGACGAGCGCAGAACTTCCATCGAATCAATTTCCGGCGAGGTGGACATCGAGGACCTTATCCCCGAGGAGACCTGCGTTGTTACCTGCACCAACATCGGCTACATCAAGCGCCAGCCCGTAAGCGTGTACAAGACCCAAAACCGCGGCGGCAAGGGCGTTTCGGGCATGAAGCAGCGCGAGGAAGATTTCGTTGAGGAAATGTTCATCAGCTCCACCCACGATAACGTGCTGTTCATCACCAACAAGGGCATAATGTACAAGCTGAAATGCTATGAAATTCCCGAAGGCTCAAAGCAGTCAAGGGGTCTGAACATTGTTAACCTGCTGCCACTCTCCGAGGGCGAAAAGCTTGCGGCAATGATTAGGACGGAGGATTTCAGCGAGGGCAAGTACCTCATTATGGTCACCAAAAACGGCAAGATAAAGCGTACCTCTCTTGACGCGTACAAAAACGTGCGCAAGAACGGTCTTATCGCAATTGGACTTGACGAGGGCGACGAGATAGCAGGCGTGCGCCTTACCGACGGAAGCGCCCAGGTCATGGTTGCAACAAGAATGGGCTACGCGATAAGGATCGAGGAAACGAATATCCGCGCAATGTCTCGTTCGGCGCACGGCGTAAAGGCGATAAAGCTCCGTGACGGGGACGAGGTCGTTTCAATGGCAAGAGTCCGCGATGGAGCAACGGTCCTCACCGTTACCGACAAGGGCAACGGCAGACGAGTTGAGCTTGACTCCTACCGTATCCAGAACCGCGGCGGTTTCGGTATGCTTAACTATAAGGTATCCGAGGAAAAGGGTTACGTTTGCGGAATTAAGGTTGTTGACGAGGACGACGACATTATCATGATTTCCAACGACGGTGTAATTATCAGAATTCGTGCCAAGGATATCCGCGTTATGGGACGTTACGCAACTGGCGTGCGGCTTATGAGAGTTACCGATGATGTAAAGGTTGTTTCCTTTACGAGAGCGGAGCACGACGAAGAAGCGGAGACTGCGAAGGTAGAAGAGCCCAGCGCCGAGGAGCTTGAAGCCGAGATGGCAGAAGCAAAGGCAGAGGAAGCCTCCGAGGTAATTGTGGAGGAAGAAACGCCTGCCGATGATATTGACGACGGCGTTGACGTTGATGAAGAATAAATTTGTAGGGGCGGATTCCATATCCGCCCTTATGATTTGTAGGGTAAATAATAATTTGCAGGATATTTTGTAGGGGCGGATATTATCCGCCCGATACATTAACAATAATCAACGGGCGGCTGATAGCTGCCCCTACAACATCGAGACGGGTATCCCGTCCCCTACAAAAACTGCACCGACACCTGCTTGATAACAAAATGTTACGAAATAATTAAAATTTTCTAAAACCCTTGACAGACCCACGGAAAATGTTATATAATCAAATAATGATGGGGCATAGTCTGCCCTAATACCTTAATCGGATATATACGCAAAAGGAGGAGAAAAAATGAAAAGAACATATCAGCCTAAGAAGCTCCACAGAAAGAAAGAGCACGGCTTTATGAAGAGAATGTCCACAAGAAACGGACGCAAGGTTCTTGCAAGAAGACGCGCTAAGGGCAGAGCAAGACTTACTCACTAAGTTCTCTGCACCAAAAAAATGATAAGACCACATACGGGGTATATTGCCAAACGAGGTTATATTGCCTTGTATAGTGGTCTTTTTATTTAACAATTATACTTTAGGTATTATTTTTATGAAAAATACATCGGTTATTAAGGAAAATAAGGTGTTCCTCAATCTGTATAAACGGGGAAAATTCGTCGCAGGCAGGGCGGTCACGGTCTATTTCCGCAAAAACGGAAAAGGCATTCGCCGTCTTGGTATTACTACGGGTAAAAAGGTCGGCAACGCGGTGACGAGAAGCCGCTGCCGCAGGATAATCCGTGCGGCGTACCGCGAAAATGAGGCTGAGCTTCCCTTGGGCATGGACTATGTTATCGTTGCTCGTGAGGCGTGCGGCGGCTGCAAGTCCACTCAAATAAGCAGCTTTCTGAAAACAAGGGCGATACCCGAGATACTGAAATCCGTAAATAAAAGTAATACTAAAGGTAATTATAATAAAAATAATACAAATAGTTAATTACTTACTGTAAATGAAAAAGATTTTATTACTGTTAGTAAAATTCTATCGCAGATATATTTCTCCAATGAAGCCGCCTTGCTGTAAGTATTATCCAACCTGTTCCACATATGCGATGCAGGCTATCGAGAAGCACGGCGCTGTAAAGGGCGTGCTGCTGGCGGCGTGGAGGATACTCCGCTGCAACCCTTGGAGCCTCGGGGGGATAGATCCCGTGCCCGAAAAGTTCGGGTTTTATACTCTCCGTAATCGCCGCGAAAAGTTCGGAGAAGAATAATTGCTGTTGACCGTGAAAAATGTATATAACGAAAAGTTGTATATTGATATATATTTACATTTAGTATAAATTCGGAGGTAAAAATGAGCGAAATTATCGGTTATCCTTTGGGCTGGGTCATGTGGCTCATGTACCAGATCACCCACAATTACGCATGGGCGATCATACTTTTTACATTAATTACAAAAATTCTCCTTTTTCCGTTATCCGTAAAGCAACAGAAATCCTCCGCTGCAATGACAGCCTTTCAGCCGAAGCTTGAAAAACTGAAAAAACAGTACGCAAACAACCAGCAGAAGCTCCAGGAAGAGCAGATGAAGCTCTACTCCGAAGAGGGCATAAACCCCATGGCAAGCTGCCTGCCGCTTTTTATCCAGTTCCCGATTTTGTACGGTATCTTCGACGTTGTGTACCGCCCCATAACCCACATTATCCGCGCTGGCAAGGACGTTATCGCTCAGGCGACGGAGATAACCAGAGGCATTTTTACCGCAAACGGCGGTGCAGTGCCGTCCTATTTCGAGGCGCGCCCCGAGATATACATTGTTAAAGAGGTGCAGAAAAACCCCGGTGCTTTTGCAGAGCTTAACAACCCCGAATTTGTTGAGAAAATTTCCGATTTCAACAACAAGCTTTTCGGCGTTGTCGACCTTGGCGATATCCCCACATTCCACCCCGAGGTGTGGAACGCGGCGTCTATCCTGCTGATGATGATACCCGTTATGTCGGGTCTTATCCAGCTTGTTATGACCATTTATACCCAGATACGCAGCAAAAAAATGAACCCCGACGCTCCCAGTATGGCAGGAATGAACGTGATGTTCTACATCATGCCCCTGTTCTCGGTGTGGATCGCGTTCAAGTACCCCGCAGGTATCGGCTTCTACTGGACAATGTCCTCGCTGTTTAGCCTTATACAGTCTGTAGTATTATACCATGTTTATACACCCGAGTATGTGGCTTCACTTGTGGAAAAGGACAAGCAGAAGCGTAAGAAGAAAAACCGTCCGGGCATGATGGAGCGCTACCAGCAGCTTTTGGACGAGCAGATGGCGCAGAACGGCGGCAAGTCGCCCTCGAGAAGCGGCGCGGTAACAGCAAAGGTTTCCTCCGATGATGATGACGGCAGCTCCGATGTGAAGCTTTCAAAGGCAAAGCAGAAGGAGTATGAGCGTGCATTGATCCGCGAGGCACGCCGCAGACAGGCGGAAAAATACGGCGACGAGTTCATCGACGACGATGATTAAGTTAATGCGTAATTAAAACAACCGCAAGCGGTTGTTTCCGAGTTTTACTTTTCTCACTGACGTGAGAAATTTTGCGCAAGCGCAAAACCGTAAAACGTCGGGGTTTGCTTGGATTAACACATTATAATGAATGATGTCGAATTTGTTTTGTAGGGGACGGGTCTACCGTCCCGAAAATGAGCAGTAATTTGTAGGGGCGGATTCCATATCCGCCCGTATCACAATTGCATAATAGGCTTAACTTCATTATTTCATTGCAAAAGCGGTTTATATCCGCCCAAAAGTGAAAAATGAATAGTGAATAGAGAATAGTGAATAGTATAAATGAAGGGAAGGTCAGTATGTCAGAAATCAAGAAAATTTTTACGGCAAAATCCATAGAGGAAGCTAAGGCTATGGCGGCGCAGGAATTCGGCGCAGATGAGAGCAAGATCAATTTCAACGTGCTTGAAGAGCCGAAAAAGGGTCTCTTTGGCAAAATTAAGGGCGAGGCAAGGGTCGAGGCTGCCTATGAGCAGTCCAAGGCGGACGTTGCCTGCGAATATATCAAGTCTATCCTCCGCAATATGGGCATCGAAAGCGACCTTAGCGTTACCGAAAACGAAGAGGGCGCAGTTATCGAAATTCTGGGGGATACCACGGGTGCTGTTATCGGCAGACGCGGCGAGACCCTCGACGCTATCCAGTACCTTGCTTCAATGGCTGCAAACCGCGGCGACAAGGAGTATTTCCGCATCACTCTCGATTGCTGCGGATACCGTGAAAAAAGAAAGGCTATCCTTGAGGAGCTTGCTGTCAAGATCTCCAAGACCGTACTCCGCACGGGCAGAACTACTACTCTTGAGCCGATGAATCCCTACGAAAGAAGAATTATCCACTCCGCAGTTGCAAATATCGAGGGCGTATCCTCCAAGAGCGTGGGCGAAGAGCCTTACCGCAAGGTGGTAATTTCTTCTAACAATCCCCGTCCGAGAAAGGATAAGAGGGACGGCTTTAAGGGCGACCGCAGACCACGCCGTGACAAGAATCCCAACGAGTATACACCGCGCTCAATGGACATGATGAAAACTTCCTTTGAGAAGGATTATAAGCGTCCCAAGCCCGAGGACGACCTCATCGAGGGCGATCTCTACGGCAAAATTGATATCTGATAAATACGGGAACATGGGAGCGATCCCGTGTTCCCGATTGTTTTAATTAGGAATTCGGAATGCTTAATTCGGAATTAAAACGAGCGCAAGCTTTCATTTTGTAGGGGACAGGTTTACCGTATCGAAAACAAACCATGCTGTAGGGGCGGATATTATCCGCCCGATGAAAAAACATCGAAAACAGCAGCTCATTTCTTTTTGTATTAAGCCAAGCAAACCCCGACGTTTTTTCGTTTTGCGAAAAACTCGGAAACGAACGCAACGCGTTCGTTTTAATTCCGCATTACGAATTCCGAATTAAGCATTAATTTAAAGGGAGGTTGCAGGAATGTCAACTATCGCAGCAATATCCACGCCGAGAGCGCAGGGGGGAATATCTGTTATCCGAATTTCGGGTAAGGACGCCCTTTCCGTTGCCGAAAAAATATTTCAGCCGATTTCCCACAGCACCCCTGCGACCCAAATGGAGGGCTACACCTGCGCCTACGGAAAAATCACCGACGGCGCGGAGACTGTTGACGATGGCGTATTGACGGTTTTCCGCGCGCCCAAGTCCTACACGGGTGAGGACGTTGCCGAAATTTCCTGTCACGGAGGGATTTTCGTTACCGATAGGGTGCTGAAGCTTGCCTTTTCAAACGGCGCAGAGCCTGCCGAGCCGGGTGAGTTCACCAAGCGCGCCTTTCTGAACGGCAAGATGAGTCTTACCCAAGCAGAAGCCGTTATGGACGTTATTTCCGCCGACGGCAAGGCAGGACTCAAATGCGCCGAGGCACTCCGCGAGGGGGCGCTCTACCGACGTATCAAAGCGGTTTCCGACGGTATGCTGAAACTTCTCGGCTCGCTGGCGGCGTGGGTGGATTACCCCGAGGACGACATTCCTGCCGTGGAGGAGTACGAAATTTCCGCCGCACTTGAATTGGCGAGTTCCTCTTTGGACGGGCTTCTTTCGGCATACGACAGCGGCAGGATAATCCGCGAGGGCGCAGATACCGCAATTGTGGGCAGACCAAATGTTGGAAAAAGTACCCTTATGAACCTGCTTTCGGGCTGCGAGCGGAGTATCGTTACCGACATTGCAGGCACGACCCGAGATATTGTGGAGGAGTCCGTTCGTTTGGGGGATATCGTCCTGCGGCTTTCCGATACGGCAGGAATTCGGGAAACGGGTGACCTTGTGGAGAGCGTGGGCGTTGACAGAGCGCGGAAAAAGCTTGAGACCGCCGACCTTATCTTGGCGGTGTTCGATACGGGGGCGGAAATTGCCCCCGGGGACATCGCTCTGGCGGAAAGCTGCAAGGGCAGAAACGCAGTTGCGATATTGAATAAGTCCGATTTGGAGCAGCGCTTTGATTTTTCGGCAATATCGGCTTGCTTCCGCGACAGCGTGACCATATCGGCAGGGCATGGCGAGGGTCTTGACAAGCTTCAAGCCGCTGTTGAGAAAATTTACAACACCGCCGCCTTTTCTCCCGACAGAGGGGTACTCGCCAACGAGCGTCAGCGCAGCTGTGCTGTAAAGGCGAAAGCTTGCTTTGATGAAGCGCTTGAGGCGCTTCATTCGGGTGCGACTTACGACGCGGTGAATATCCTCATCGACGAGGGGGAAAATCACCTGCTTGAGCTGACGGGTGAGCGCGCCTCCGAAGCGGTGGTGAACGAGGTGTTCTCCCGTTTCTGTGTAGGCAAGTAATCGAATGGCAAAGCCATTCGATTACTCCGAGTTTTACTTTTCTCACTGTCGTGAGAAATTTTGCGCAAGCGCAAAACCGTAAAACGTCGGAGCTTGTTTGGTTTAACGAATTAAGATTAACGCTAAATTGTTCGTTTTTAAGCTTATTTTAGAACCCAGCGCAGCGAGAGTAAAAAGTTCGCCAGCCTTTCAAGGCTGCGGTTTCCAAAGGCAGAGCCTTTGGTCGCTCTCCGCAGAGAGCGAAACTCCTGCTTGCGCCCGCAGGCGCTGCCTGAGAAGCGCTCTGCAAGGTTGAATTTTGCAGCGGCAAGCTGCAAAAGAAGGACGCTCTGTAAGAGAGAGCGTCCTTAAAAGCAGCGCAGCTGCTTAGAACTTCGGTTTAACGTAAATTTTTAGTGAAAAGAGAAAAGTGAAT
>JAGAUA010000007.1 GCA_017847885.1 Oscillospiraceae bacterium | reverse complement strand
TTTTCAAGAAATTCTTTTTTGCTTGTTTTGGCTTGCGCCAGTTCATCGCTTATAAGCGAGAATGTTAGTTGTTTATTCATACCTATATTATACCATTTTTCTTGCCATTTTTCAATGGTTTGTGCGGTATTGCCTTAATAAGGGTACTGAGCAAGAAGAGGTTACAAAGATGACGTTGCCAGACGGTAGTGAGATAGAGTTTGAAGGCTGGGACATATAAGGCGGTGAAATGAATGAATATAGAAGAATTTAAGGATGCTTGGATTAACAAAATTGTTGGAAACGATAAATCAATTGTTGTTGTCAGGGAAAGAATTGATGATAAAAAAGAAGAGATATGTTTTTTAAAAGCATCTGCTTCTGAAAATGATAACGACAATGTTGTAAAAAATGAAACGTAAATTTTATTCAAAGATTGGCTAAGAGTAAAATACATAAGATTTTAAATTGAAAGGATTTTAAAAATGGTTTTATATGAATTGATATCAAAAATTACAAACATTCCCATTACCGTTATGTGTAAAAAGGACGATAACAATTATACGCTTGTTTATCGTGGAGATAGTTGTTTTTTTAGAATGAATGATAAAGAAATTCATATGTGGGTGCATCATATAGCACCTCATAGGGAAAACAGTAACGAGTTATTTATACTTGTGGAGGAGTAATATAAATGGATAATAATGCAAATAAGAACGAGATACATATTAAGTTACCCGATGAAAATAGTTGTGAACAACATCATCGTGAGATAGGATTGTTCCTATACAACAAAGACGATGAACACATAAAAAATGCTCTTAATGAACTTGGAATAGATAAAGACTTGATAAGTAATTATGAGATATTTATACTTTTATGGTTTTTATGCAAGGAACAATATAATTACAAACATTCAATAGCTTTTGATGGCTTGGATATTTGGGATATGAATTTGACGTATCTTGATGAAAATACAATAGTATTTGTAAACGAGCAGAACAAGATTGTTTTTAACGAAAATGCTTATGATATTATTTCAAAGAATATCAGGGACAAGTATCAAGGTTTGATATGATAAGCGTTATTTTGAAAAGGGGTGATCGTCACATGTGGGTATAAAAAATATTGGCTTCTCAAAACAGAGAAACCAATAAGAAGATATATAGTAAATAAATGGTGTTAGAATTTATAGCCACATTGTTTACATTTAAAAGTCTTACCAAAATTGGAACTGAATACACCAACAGCTACAAAACCAATAGCTTTAGAAGCCGTGGAGATTTTTTCAATCTTGGTACTTCCGCAGGTGGGACAAGTGGGGATATGTAAGTTACCGCTGTGTTGGTTTTCAAGTGGGATATATCGTTCATCGTCAGGTTGAGAGCGTGAACATTCAGAACAGGTAACAGTTATTCCTTCTTTGAGGACAACATACTTATCTTTGACTATTTCAAAGTTATCTGTATCAACATCTATTTCAGCACCACATTCACAACGTAAATATACAATATATGGCGGTTCATGCGCTAAAAGACTACTTGATAATTCAAACATATTCCACACCTCCTAAAGTCTATTTACTGTATATATTATACTACAAAAGAGAATAAATGTCAATATTTTCATAAAAATTATAAGAAAAATAAAGGAGTATTTATTATGGCTTACAATTCATTAAACGTACAAGTAACCGCTGGTTTAGATATACCAAAATCAATATCACAAATTAACAGTGAGTTGAAGAAAATTGAAGGACAATTGAAAAAGCTGAAATTACAAGCTACATTGGATATAAACAAGAGCAATACAGAAATTCAAAAACAGATTGAATCGCTTAATAAAAAGAAAAAACAACTTTATGTTGACTTGAAATTAAGAAAATCCGAATTGAAAAAGCAGTGTCAAGAATTTCAGAAAGAAAAAATAGCCTTAAATGTTGACACCAACAAGGCTCAACAGCAGATTATAGGTGTAACTAAAGCAGTACAGAATACAAGCAATGAAAGTGTAACGCTTGGACTTGCTTTGAAAAATGCTTTTAATAACGCTGGATATGCTTATTCAGCAGCAAAAGCTTTAGAAATGATTAAGCAAACTGCGAAACTTGCGACAGAAGCAATAAAGGAATATGATACTTATTCAAAAAATTTAAAAATTATCACAGGCAAAGATGATGTAAGTGATTTGATTGCTGGATATGCAAAAAAATCACTTGATATGAAAGTTGATATATCAGAATATGAAGCTGCTTCAGAGGTTATTTTACGTGCTGGTAAAAATCTTTCTGAAAGTGCTGAATATACTGAGTCTGCAATAAAATTAGCTAAGACGGGATTTATTGAAAGCGATAAGGCAGCTGAAAATTTGTTAATTATAGCCAATTCGTACGATTTAACAGCCGATAAATTGAAAAACGTTACTGATGCTTTGCTGACTTTGGATGTAGAGAGTAACACGGAAGCTGGTGCTTTGAGCGAAGCAATGGCAAAATCTGCCAAGAACGCTCAATTAGCTGGATTATCTTATGAAAAATTAGGTTCTATTATTGCAAAGTTACGCGATACGACTGGAAAAAGCGAAAGTGAAATTGCTACATCTCTTAATAATATTTTCAATAGAACTTACAGAGTTAAGCCGAATTCTTTTGAATTTGAGAATGAGAATGGCGAAACAGAAAACTTGTCAAAACCGCTGTCAGATGTAGAGAAGGTAATGAATCAGCTTAGAATTTCTATCCGTAAATCCGCTACGGAATTCAAGGACTTTGAGGAGATCGTTTCAACTATTGCTCCTGTATTTAAAGACCTTGACTCAGTAAGTCAAAATGCAATATCTTCTGTATTTGCAGGACAACACAAAAACGTTTTTCTTAACTTGATAAACGATTGGGACGAAATTCAGGCTCTTACAGACAAGGCAGAAAATAGTTTAGGTACTACTGAATCTAAATATACAGCTTATTTAGACTCAATAGAGGGTAAAACAGCTAAATTAAATACTGCTACTAAAGAAATGTGGAATAATCTTGTTCCTGATGACTTAGTCGGTAATTTGATAGATGCAGGAACAGCAGTTATTCAGTTCACGGACGAGTACAATATTTTAGGTACTGCTTTGAAATCCGTTACGTTTTATGCTTTTGCCAAAGGAATTATTGCTACTAAGAATTCCATTACAGGTATGATTTCAGATGTAAAGAATGTATCTTATGCAATGAATTTAGCTACTCAAAGTACAGCTATGACAGGTCAGCGTATGAAAGAATTACAGTCAATGACAAAAGTTCTTTCAGATAGTCAGTTAAAATTAATACTTAGTAACAGTAATTTATCTGAAACTCAGATGATAACCATGTTACGAACTGAAGGTGTTACCGAAGCAGAAGCAAGACAAAAGCTTGCAACACTTGGTATTATACAAGCAAATCAGCAAGCTACTGCTTCTACATTTAGCTTGAACGGCTCAATGAAGACGTTGTTTGCAACTATTAGCGCACATCCTGTTGCTGTCTTAACAATGGCATTTACAGCACTTGTAACGGTATATCAGACTGTACAGCGCAAGCAAGAAGAACTCCGTCAAAGCATATCAGAAACGGCAAAAGAAGCCAAAGAGCAAACAGACAGCTTAAATGACCTTATTAAATCTTATGAGGAATTTGCAGACAAGACATCCTATACTGCTGAAGAAAAGGAGCGCCTGAAATCAATTCAGGAGCAGTTAGTTGACACATACCATACCGAAGTAGACGGCATTGACCTTGTAAACGGCAAGTATGATGAGGAAATTGCAAAACTTAAAGAATTGAAAAAAGAAAAGCTGAAAGATGCGGAATTGTCTTTGACTGCTGAAAGAGAACAGGCAAGAAATGACGGAAGTTATGATAATTTATCAAATAAAAGCTTTGATATTTCTGCTGATTGGTTTAATTCAGAAGATGATTACAATAAAATCATTCAAGAACTGGACAAGAGAGTTAGCGGTTTTACAACGGATATTTCTTTGATTTCCAAAGGCTTGGGTGTTGACTCGCAAATTAATATTTTTGCAGGAAACGCAGAATACAGAATTAAAGAAATCAAAAAGGCAATGGAAGTTCTCAAAGAATACGGGTATACAAATATAGGTTTGTATTCGGAGCTTAACGATCTGTTGTCGGAATATCAAGACTATGTTGATACAGAAAATGAAGCGGTTAGCAACCTTGCTGAAAATATGTTACAGCAATATGAGTTGGATAATCCATATAATAAAGTTGGCAAAGACTCATATTTAGCGTGGAGAGACGGACTTTTAGTAACTGCCAAAGGTGACAACGATTTAAAGAGTGCATTACTTAATCTCGCTGAACAGCAATTCCCCGATTATGAAAAGTATTTTGATAACCTCACTAAAGCCAAAAGTATGTTTGTTAGGGCAAATTCAGCAAGTGAAGCATCGTGGGCGAAAGAAAAAGACAATTTTCTTGTTGGGCTTCCCGATGAAGATTTAGCTATTGCCGTACAAATTCCAGACCTTTTTGCAGAGGGTTTAGAGGGTGCAACAGCTAAAATCGAAGCGTGGAAATCAGACCCTAAAAATAAGATTACAGCTGAAACAGATACATCGTCCCTTGATGACCTCCAGAAAGCATATGATAATCTATCAAAGTCAGCAAGTTCCTATGTAAGTAATCAAAAGTCTATTACATCTGCTCTTGAGGAACAAGAAAAGTACGGTCAGTTATCGGCAAAAACTATTCAAGAATTAACCGATGCTGGTTATGCACAGGCTCTTGTTGTTGATAGCGAAACAGGTGCTGTTACTTTAAATAAGCAAGCGTATGAACAGCTTAATAGAGAAAAGAAACAGGCTATTATACTTGAAGCAAAGCAACAAAAATCAGACCTTGAACAGAAATATAAGAATGAACGATCTGCTATCTCAGATTTAACATTGGAAATGCAATATGCCAATGAGGAACGCAGAAAGGCAATTACACTTGAAATAGCACAACACAGTCAAAATATGGCTGAATATGCTGATATGATTAATAAAATAAACGGCGATATTGTTAGCCTTGATGCTCCTACATTTGGAAATGATAATAAGTCAAAGCCTTTATCAGTTATCAATTTTGAAAAAGAACTTGCCCGTATACAGCATGAAATTAACATGGGTCGTATGAGCGAGGACGAGGATTATTATAACTGGCTTGAAAGTGCAGCTAAAACGGCTTATGAAGGCTTGGCTGATTATGAAGATGAGTTATTCAAGTATCAGGAGCAGGTTTATAAAGGCAGACAGAAGCTTGCAGAATCGTATTTTAACAAGCGCATTGCAGATTTAAAGGAATATGCGGAAACTGTTGAAAATACTTCTATTACCTCCGATGGTACTAAACTTACCACAAGCGAAAAGTGGCGTGAAATCGCAGATATTTACCGTGAAATCCAGAATGAGATTGAAAATCGTATCAATGAAATTGTTGAAACAGGTGCAGAGGGCAACAAAGATTTACTCGATGAACTTAACAAGCAATATGATGAATATTCCCAAAAGATTTCTGATACTTTCAAGAACGCTGTAAAAGAAGAGCAGGATTTGGTAAATTCTCAAAAGGATAAGTACTCAAAGCTTTATGATGAAAGAATATCAAAAATCAAGGAACAGCAGGAAGCATCTAAAAAAGCAGCTGATGCGGAAATTGATGCTCTTGAATCAAAAATTGATTATCTGAAAAAGGTAAATGACGAACGGTCGTCTGAACTTGAAATAGAAAAGGCAAGGCAGGAACTTGCAAAAGCTGAACAGCATACTCGCAAAGTTTACGGCGAAAATGGTACTGTTTCTTATGAACAAGATACGGAAGCCATTGCAGAAGCTAATAAAAATCTTAACGAGTTGCTTCTTAAACAGCAGATTACGGCGCTGGAAAATGAAAAGTCTGTACTTGAATCTATCCGTGATACCGAGTCTGAGTCATATTCGCAGCTGATTGAAACTCTTGAAAAAGAACAGGAAGAGGGAGAACGTCAATTTGATATTCTGCTTCAGGCTTTGGATAAATACTTAAATCCCAACAACACAACTTCCAATGCTGATGTTTGGAGTGAGCTTGCTAAAACAGAGGGGGCAAAATATTTAAAAGGCACTTGGAAAGACAAGGAAGGCAATGTAATTGATTTAGCTGGGTTAATGAAGTCTGCTGAAACTAAAACCGAGGAAGAGAAAAAGGCTGAAACTGCAACCGACACTAAAACTGATAATTCTAAATCCGAAACTAAAGATAACGGCACGACAACCTTATCAATGGAAAGAAAATCATATAGTTCAGACGAGATTGAGAATGAAGTCAAAGATAAGACAGAATCGGCTATTGATGGTTTATTTAGGAATTTGGAGAAACAGTTTGGTTTAAAGTCAGGTTCATTGACTCTTGAAAAAGCATATCAGATATATAGCAATTCACCTATGATGAATTTCGACCCTTACGGTGCTATGAAAGAAAGAAGTGGATTGGCTAATAAGGAATATGTAAGCAATGTTAATAATAACAATAACGCTGCTAATGTTACTATCGGTGATATTCATATTCACAAGCCTGTTGGTGATTCTTATGATTTAGCGAAAGAACTTCAAGCAAATCTGCATAATGCAGCAGACAGAGTGATTTACAGCAATTTGAAGTGATGACGGAATGGTAAAAAATATGCGCCCTGCTGGGTAGTGGGGCGTATATTTTGATATTTTTTTTGATTTTTTTATGATATAATAAATCGGTAGGTGATTATATGTGCTATTTAGAAAAACTATTTGATAAGTATAAATTACAATTACATAATTATAGTAACGAATCCAAAAATGATGATGCAAAATTTATTGCAGAGATAATATTTGCCAAATATGGTGGGGAAGATATGATTGAGATTTTAATACAGGTTTTTAAATTAATTCATAAACGCAACCACTTTTTAACTAAGAACATAACAATTGATAACCATGATTAACTATCAAATTTATCATCAACTGATGGATTAGCTATAATTAAACATATTCCTGTATGGGGGTCTAACCATTGAGATGATTTAATGGTAATATTTTTTCTGTCTTCGCTTAAATCAGGCTCATCATAAAGACTTATATTATCAAATATTTGATATTCCTTTATAATACCGCTTTCGCACGATACATTTAATATAATCCCTTCAATGGGAGTTAATGAACGCCAGTTTACTGAAATCCAATGTGAGTAGCCATACTCTATTACAGTTCTTTCTACAGTAATAAAGTTATATTTATAATATTCTTTTGGAATCTCATAAACATAACTTCCGTTGTGTTGAGTTAAATCTTCACCTTTAATTGTCTTTAGTTTTTTTCCCTCATTATCTTTAAGGACAGTATCCAGTATTTTATGGCTTTTTTCAGACATTATATAAATTGGCTGATAATGTTCATCAATCTTATAAATTCTATAAAATATTTTATATTTGGCTACATATCTGTCTGTTGTTGATGAAATATCTTTACTGACTTTAATATCAATATTCATATTACTACGAAAATTAATATTAAAGAAATTTAAATATTTATCAGATTTAGCATTTAAATATTCTTGAACATTTGAATGCTTATTTAATGAATTGTTTTCAGGAGTAAGTAATTTAAAAATGATATCCTTTTTATTGTCAGTTGATAATGTCTGTAAAAAGTTCTTAGATACAACGGTATTTACAACTATATCAGTTAATTCTTTTTTTCTTGAGGATTCTTTTTCTTCTTCATCTTTTTTATTAAATAATTTTGTAAGATTACCTAATAATAATGCAAGTCCTATTGTTGATGAAGCTTTAGATATCACAGTTAGAATCCATCTTAATGATTGTTTATATAAAGGTATTTCTGGAATAAAGCTTAAATCAAAAAAGATATTTAGAATAATTAATAGCAAACCTAAAATAGTAGTTAGATAAAAAAGTCTATTCATAATTGATAACTCCAATTGTAAAATATATTTAATTATATCACAAAACTAAGAAAAATTCAATACGTTAGTATCGTGTAAACTCAAAATTATCATTTTATACATTAGCATAGCTAATATATTGTTAAGTATTGCTATTGAAATAGATCATAAAAAACAAGAAAGCGAGTGATAAAATGACCTTTAAAAACTTAGATAGCCTGTTTAAGCATATCCAGAAGCAGGTGCAAGACACAATGGTAAATGAAGTTGCCGATGCGGTAAAAGATAATATGGCTGAAGCCGTTCAGACGAGCGTTTATGATGTTTACAGTCCTATGTATTACAAAAGACGTATGCAGAATGGCGGTCTCATCGACAAGGATAACATGGAAGTGACGGAAACGCCAGATGGAATTATTGTCCGTGATGTTGCTCCGTTGGATAATGGGCGCAGAGATTTCAGCTTAGATGAAATTATCGTCAATGGGTTGGGTAATCAGCCTTTCAGCCGTGATTTTTATTCCCAATGTAAGGAAAATCTTGAGCAAAACAACGACCATGTAGAAGCTCTGAAGCAAGGTTTGAAAAAGAGAGGTTTTAAGGTTGACTAAAAAGAAAGTTGTCAAAAAAAGAGCCTGAATCGGTGTACAAATGCCATTGGTGTGAAAAAGAAAAATGTGAAAGCAGGTTTTACCGTTGCGCTATAACACACAAATCCTTCATTTGCAAGGATTGTATTGACCGCAAATATGATGAGTTAGCCTTGAAGTATGATAAAAACAAGGCTATTTTTATTATGTCCCACTATCTCGATATCCCCTATTATTCCGATTGCGTAAAATCTCTTGGAGCAGATGAGGGAATCGGATATTACATAAAGCAGCTTAACCTTATGCAGAATGATATAGAAAATTTTGAGATGGGCGTTATTAAAAATAACTGTATTGACTTTTTACCGCCTGAATATACGCACATTGAAGCAAAGTACAGGCTTAATGAAGTCATAGACAAATTAGAGAAAATAAGAGATTTATTTTGAGGTAAAATATGAAACAAATTGAAAGTACAATGTTTAGCGATTATCCCGATGTAGTGAGCGTTGATGAGCTTACTGCAATGTTACATATAGGCAAAAACAAGGCGTATGAGTTGCTTAACTCAAATGCAATTCAAAGTATCCGAATCGGCAAGAAGCACATTATACCCAAATTTAGGGTAATTGAATTTTTAATGAGTTCAAAATAAGCGCTATATTTTAACCGTCTGTCGTGCTATAATGAAATAGTCAAACGGCAGACGGTTTGTTATTTATGGAGGTTTTTAAAATGATAACTGGAAGTCTGCAAATAAAAGCTAATAAGTATTATGCTGTGTTAAATTTCAAAGACAAGGAGGGTAAAAGGAAACAAAAGTGGATTTCTCTTGATTTGGAAGTCAAGAACAACAAGCGCAAGGCTGAACAGGCGTTGAATAAGCTGATTGCGGAATATGAGAGCAAGAAAATTGATGTATATAATAATCAGACTTTTTCTGATTTTATGAGTGACTGGCTTAAAGTAATCAAGCTGAGTGTGAAAATTACTACATATAACGGTTACAAACTTCATTATGACAAGCACATTAAACCATATTTTGATAAGCTTGGTGTGTCTGTAACCGATTTAAAGCCCATGCAGATTCAAGAATACTATAACACAAAAATATCTGAGGGCTTATCTCCCAGCACGGTCAAGAAGCATCATGCCAACATACATAAAGCACTTGAATACGCATTGAAGCTTAATATTATTGCTTATAATCCTGCTGACAGAATAACACTTCCAAAACGTGAAAAGTATATTGGAAAATTCTACAATGAGCAGCAGTTAAGAGAATTAATGAAGCTTTGCACGGGTACGCCGATTGAAAGTGTGGTATTTATCGCTATTAATTACGGCTTGCGCAGAAGTGAGATTTTAGGCTTGAAATGGTCTGCTGTTGATTTTGATAATAATACTATCACTGTAAATCATACGGCTGTTTCTAATGTTGGTGGGGTATTATACGATGATACAACAAAGACAAAAGCAAGCTTGAGAACGCTTCCGCTTACGGAAAATGCAAGAAAGTATTTGCTTGATTTAAAGTCCCGTCAAGATGAAATGGCGCAGTTAATGGGTAATTGTTATCATAAGAGTGAATATATTTGCAGGTATGATGATGGAAGGGAAATAAAACCGAATTATGTCACACACAAATTTGCAGATATATTAAGAAATAGTGGTTTACCAAAGATACGATTTCATGACCTAAGACATTCAAACGCTTCTTTATTGCTCAACGCTGGGTTTAATCTGAAAGAAATTCAAGAGTGGATGGGACATAGCGATATTGCGACAACAGGTAACATTTATTCCCATTTGCAATATTCAGCAAAAGTTAAAATGGCTGAGCATTTTAATAATATTTTCTAACAAAAACAAATCGGTTAGAAAGCTGTTAGAAATTGTGTAAATTTTGGAAGCCTGCACGGCACATTCTGCTTTACAACTGCATACTTTTTTATAGCGGAAACGACGATTTCACTTGACAAATCCGCAAAAAAACGATATAATGTTAATGTTGTTTTTGATGCGCGGGTGTGGCGGAATTGGCAGACGCGCCAGACTTAGGATCTGGTGTCTCCGACGTGCAGGTTCAAGTCCTGTCACCCGCACCATACAGAAAAAGGCTTACGCAAAGGGGTCGCCCCTTTAGCGTAAGCCTTTATTTTTATCGTTACCCGTTGCAGCGTTAACCGTTGTAGTCCATGCCGAGCTGAACTGCTCTGAGGTTGTTTGCCGCAAGAGCAGCTTTCTTTGCCGGAACGACCTTTTCAATTGCTTTCTTAAAGGTCTCGGGGGATACGATACCCGTCTCCTTGAAAAGCTTTCCGAGCAGGATAATATTTGCGCCGCCTGCAAGCTCGTTGTCAACGGCAAGCTGCGATGCAGGCACGTAGTATGTATTCACATCGGTACGCTCAACCTTTGCGTCAACCATTGTGCTGTCAACAATGATTGTTCCGCCGGGCTTTACCTTGTCAACAAACTTTTCAAGCGAGGGGGTGTTCATAGCGATAAGTATTGACGGCTCGGTAACAAGAGGAGAGCCGATGGGCGCATCGGAAATGCATACCGAGCAGTTGCAGGTACCGCCGCGCATTTCGGGGCCGTAGGACGGAAGCCACGAAACTTCCTTTTCGTCCATAAGACCCGAATAAGCGAGTATCTTTCCGGCGAAAAGGATACCCTGACCGCCGAAGCCTGCGAGAAGTATATCATGGGTCATATTATTCACCCTCCTTTTCGGGAAATGCGTTTGTGTCCTTGAATACGCCGAGAGGATAGTAAGGTATCATCTCGTCCTCAAGTCTCTTGAGAGCGTCAACGGGAGACATACCCCAGTTTGTGGGACAGGTGGAAAGAACCTCAACGATAGAGAAGCCCTTCTTGTCGCGCTGGTTTTCAAACGCCTTGCGGATAGCCTTCTTTGCCTCTCTGATATGGGGAACGGAATTTACAGCAACTCTCTGCGCAAGAGCCGTACCGCTGAGGGTAGCAAGCATTTCGCACACTCTTACGGGGTAACCCATAAGCTTGGGGTCACGTCCGTAGGGGGTAGTCTGTGTAACCTGACCGGGAAGCGTGGTAGGCGCCATCTGACCGCCCGTCATGCCGTAGGTCGTGTTGTTTACGAAGATAACAACGATGTTTTCACCTCTTGTAGCGGCGTGAACCGTCTCGGCAGTACCGATAGCGGCAAGGTCGCCGTCGCCCTGATATGTGAAAACGTACTTGTCGGGATTTGTGCGCTTTACGCCCGTTGCAACGGCAGGAGCGCGTCCGTGAGCAGCCTCTATCATATCGCAGGTAAAGTAGTCGTAAGCCATTACCGAGCAGCCTACGGGGCATACGCCGATAGTGTCGCCCTCGATGCCCATTTCATCTATTACCTCGCACACCAGACGATGAATGATACCGTGTGTGCAGCCGGGACAGTAGTGCAGAGTAACATCTGCAAGGGACTTTGGTTTTTCAAATACAACAGCCATTACTTAGCACCTCCGTTTGTATATTTCTTGATTTCCTCAAGCACCTCTGCAGGTGTGGGGATAACGCCGCCTGTTCTTCCGAAGAACTCGACAGGCTTGGAGCAGTTGATAGCAAGCTTAACGTCGTCTATCATCTGACCCATTGACATTTCAACGCAGAGAATGGACTTTGCGTTCTTTGAACCTTCATTTATCTGCTTAACGGGGAAGGGCCAAAGTGTGATGGGTCGGATAAGACCTGCCTTGATGCCCTGCTCTCTTGCCATGTTTACGGCGGACTTAGCAACACGCGCGGTTGCGCCGTAAGCGGTGAGAACGATGTCTGCGTCCTCTGTCATGTAAAGCTCAGCCTCGGCATGGTTAGCCTTTATCTCCTCATAGCGTTCAAATCTGTCCTTTACGGATTTTTCCAGAACATCGGGCTGGAGGAACAGGGAGTTGATGATGTTGTGTTCTCTCTTGTTGCCGTGACCGTTTGCAGCCCAAGGCTTTTCGGGGAAATCCGTTTTAGGCTCGGGGAAAGAAACAGGCTCCATCATCTGACCAAGCAGACCGTCTGCAAGTATCATAGCGGGCATACGGAACTTATCAGCCATATCGAACGCCTTTGTTACCGTGTCAACCATTTCCTGAACGGAGCAGGGCGCATACACCAGAAGGTGGAAGTCGCCGTGACCGAGAGCCCTTGTAGCCTGCCAGTAGTCCGCCTGAGAGGGCTGGATACCGCCAAGACCGGGGCCGCCGCGCTGAACGTTGATGATAACGCAGGGAAGGTCGGAGCCTGCTATGTATGAGATACCCTCGGATTTAAGGGAAATTCCGGGCGAAGATGAAGATGTCATTGCGCGCACGCCCGTTGAAGCCGCGCCAAGCACCATGTTGATAGCCGCAATTTCAGACTCAGCCTGAAGGAATACGCCGCCTGCCTGCTTGAAGCGTTTTGCAAGGTATGCGGAAATTTCCGTCTGAGGTGTAATGGGATATCCGAAGAAGCACTTGCAGCCTGCACGGATAGCAGCCTCGGCAAGAGCCTCGTTGCCTTTCATAAGATTACGTTCCAAAATACTCACTCCTTTAAAATCATCGGGTTTATTTTTCAACAATAATTGCACAGTCGGGGCACATCATCGCGCACATTGCGCAGCCAATGCAGCTTCCTTCGTCGGTGCAGAATGCCGTGAAGTAGCCCTTGCGGTTGCGCTTTTCCTTCTGAATTTCAACAATTTTCTTCGGGCAAGCGGTGGTACACAGCGCACAGCCTTTGCACTTTTCAAAATTCACAGTAATTTTTGCCATATATAAATCTCCTTTCGGTATAAATATGCTTAATAATACAATTTGTAATCGGGTTATTCCGTCATTTCCCAGATTTTCTTCACGTAAACTTCCACGGGGAAGGGCTTCGGCACGTTTGCCTCTATCCCAAGGGGAACGCAGGTGTAAGCCACTTCAAGCCCTGCCTTTTCGGCAACAGCCCGCGCAAAGTCCACGGAGCTTTCAAGGGTCTCCGCCGTTGTTTCGTACAGCAGATTTGTGTTGTTCACCACAGCGGTGTGCCTCATGTTTGCCGCCGCTTCAATCTCGTACATAAGCCCAAGCGCCTCCTCGGGGGTACGGGTGAGAAATCTGCGGCAGTTCACAACGTAGAACATATCAATTTTGTCGGAAAATTTCGCGAAAGCCTCGGCGTAGCGTCCCAGCGCAAGAGCGCCCGAGTCGTCTCCGCCGACGTCCACGATAAGGTATCCCTCGTCGGTGGCAATGCGCTCAAGGTCGAAGGATATCGCAGGAATGTCAAGGTTTGAGTTTGCATACATCGGGGCAACAAGGCTGATATTCCTGCTGCCGAAAAGCTTTTCAAAGTCCGCCGAGCGGAAGTAGGGGTTGACGATGTCAAGGTCGACGACGGTGACCTTTTCGCCGCTTTCGGCAAGCTTAACGGCAAGATTTGCGGAAAAATTTGTCTTTCCGCTGCCGTAATGCCCCGTAACAATGTTGATTTTCTTCATATTTATATTTACTCTCGGTATAATCAGAATTTGATATTACAGACGGTATCTGCTTATTCCACAGAAATGATGTAATAATACACAGGCTGACCGCCATTTATGAGCATTATCTCGATGTTTCCGCCAAGCTTGTTTTGGAGCAGTTCGTTAAGCTCCTGAGCCTTTTCGTCGGAAACGTCCGCGCCGTAGAAAACGGTGATAAAGGAAGTTCCGCTTCCCGAAAGTTTCTTTGCAAGCTTATAAGCCGCCTTGTTTACGTCCTTTTCGGTGAAAGCAAGCTTGCCGTTGTCCATGGCGAGAATTTCGCCCTGCTTGATATTATGCCCCTCAAAATCGCTGTCACGCGCCGCAAAGGTAACAAGACCGGTAGAAACATTTTCCATGCTCTTTGTCATGTTAAGGCGGTTGGTGTCGAAATCGGCTTCGGGGTCAAAGTTCATCATAGCGGTGATACCTTGGGGAATAGTCTTTGTGCGGAGTACGCACACCTTTCTGTCGGCAAGCTTTACCGCCTGCTCGGCAGCCATGATGATGTTCTTGTTGTTTGGCAGAACGAAAACGGTCTCCGCAGGAGCAGCCATTATCGCTTGGAGAATGTCGTCGGTAGAGGGGTTCATGGTCTGACCGCCGCGGACAATGCAGTCTGCGCCCAGGTTGCGGAACATTTCCTCAATGCCTGCGCCGTTTGCCACAGCAACAAAGCCGAAGGGCTTCTCGGGCTCGGCAGGAGTAAAGCTCTGCTTCCTTACGGCAGCGGCTTCCTTTGCCTTATTTTCATGCTGATAGCGCATATTGTCTATTTTGAGGTTAATGAGCGAGCCGAAAAGCAGACCCTCTTCAATAGCCTGTCCGGGATGCTCGGTGTGGACGTGTACCTTGATGATGTCGTCGTCCTCAACTACAACAACGCAGTCGCCGATTGATTCAAGGAATGCTCTTAAAAGGGCGGAATCCTTGCAGCCCGGCGCTTTCTGCACGATATATTCTGTGCAGTAGGTGTGGGTTATCTCCTCGTCAAAGTCGCCGACGGTGGTGCTTGCGTCAACTGCTGCGTCCTTAGGCTGGGCGTCTGCCGGAAGAACGGGCTTTCCGCCCTTGAAAACGTCCAGCATTGCAGACCAGATAAGGCAAAGACCCATTCCGCCTGCGTCCACAACGCCTGCTTTTTTCAGTACGGGCAGAAGATTTGGGGTGTCCTCAAGAGCAACTTTAGCCTCGGTGCAAACGTCGCTCCAAAGCGCGGAAACATCGTTGGTGGACTTTGCGGTCTCCTTTGCCTTTTCGGAAGCAAGCCTTGCAACCGTAAGGATAGTACCCTCGGTAGGGGTCATTACCGCCTTGTATGCGCCCTTTACTCCAAGCTCGAGAGCGTTGCAGAAATCGTCGCAGTCAGCGGTTATCTTGCCCTGAAAGCCCTTTGCAAAGCCGCGGAAAAGCAGGGAAAGAATAACGCCCGAGTTTCCTCTTGCGCCTCTGAGAAGGGCGGAAGCGGTCACCTCTGCCACCTGAGAAACGGTAGCGTTGTCGTCCATAACTTGAAGCTCACGGAGAGCGTTGCTCATTGTCATGGACATATTTGTGCCCGTGTCGCCGTCGGGAACGGGATAAACGTTAAGCTTGTCGACCTCGCGCTTTTGGTTTGCAATAGTAACAGCGCCCGAAATGTATGCGTCTTTAAGAATTTTACCTGTTATCACTTTACTAACCCCTCTTAATTATGCTTTCATTCCGTCAACGTAAACGGTGATCTTGCTTACCTCGAAGCCTGTTTTGTCCTCAATGGTATAGCGTATTTTTTCGGCAAGATTTTCTGTAACTGCCGAGATATTTGTGCCGAAGGTAACCGTGATATGCAGACCTATCGTCAGCTTTCCGTCATGCTCCTCAAGCTTCACGCAGCGGTTCCTGCTCATATCCGCCTTTTTGAACACGGAGGCAAGACCGCGGCTTTCTGCAAGATTAAGTCCCGCAACGCCGAAGCAGGTCGAAGCTGTATAGCCTATGAGTTCGGTGAGATACTTTTTGGAAATACCGATAGTGCCCAGATGATTTTCAACAGTCAGCATACCGTTCAGCTCCTTTTATCAAAAATGTTAAAAAAATACAAAAATAAGCTGTATATGTAAACAATAAGTACATATACAGCTTAGTATAACACATTTTTTCGTTTATTTCAATACAAAAACGCAAAAATTTCATTGGTAAATTCGTTTTTTCGGGATATTTATGCCATATTACTCTTCCGCGTCAAAATCAAGGTCATACAAATCAAGCACCGCGTTTATCTCGCCGTAGCTGTAGCCCAGCCGCAGGAGCGCCGACTTCACCTTTTTCATGCCCTTTTCATCGGTGAGGTAACGCTCATACTTACGCTCCACCAACTGTTCAAGCCGCGCAAAGGCGTCTTCCTCGTCCTCATAGGGCGCGACTGCTTCCTCGATAATGCTGTCGGAAAGCCCTCTGCGGCGAAGCTCCTGCTTTGCTCTGAACATACCCAAACGCTTCACCTCGAAAAGCTCTCTCGCCCTTGCTTCGGCATAGCGCCTGTCGTCGATTAGCCGCATTTCCGCAAGCTTTTTGCAGACCTCCATGCAGATTTCCTCGGAGTAACTCGCTTCCAGCTTTTCGTAAAGCTCCGCAAAGCTGTAATCCCTGCCGTCCAGCAGGTAAAGGGCGCGTTCACGTGCCTTGCGGTACTCGTTCGCCTCGGCAATTTCCTTTACGGCCTCGGTGGGGACGTTCATGCCCTCTTTCAGATTGTACTCCGAAAGGACAGAGCTGTGTATGTAAATACGGCTGCCGTTATCGAAAATAACGCACATTGTACTGCCCTTGAAATTGGATATTTCTGTTATTACCATGATTACTTAACGGGAGTAAATTCCTCAAAATCGTCGTCGGCGTCGATTATAACATTGACGGGGGGCTTTTTGGAAGCCGCTTCCTCAATGACCTCTGCGCCTGCGCCCGAGATATCGGCAGCAGCGTCCGCAGCTTCGGCAACGGCGGCAGCTTTTTTGCCCTTTTTGGATACCATAACAAGCTCCGAGGATTTCTCCTTGATCTTTTCCTCGATTTCCTTCATTGCTTCGGGGTTGTTTTTCAGCCATTCCTTGGTATTTTCACGTCCCTGACCTATCTTGTTGCCCTCATAGGAGAACCACGCGCCGCTCTTGTTGATTATGCCAAGCTCAACGGCAATATCCACCACCTCGCCGGTTCTGGACACACCCTGCCCGAACAGCAGGTCAAATTCGCACTCCTTGAACGGGGGGGATACCTTGTTCTTTACCACCTTGCACTTTGTCCTGTTGCCGATAATTTCCGAGCCGTTCTTGATAGCCTCACCCTTGCGCACTTCGATACGCACCGAGCTGTAAAATTTCAGCGCACGTCCGCCGGGGGTGGTCTCGGGGTTGCCGTAAATAACGCCTATCTTTTCGCGCACCTGGTTAATGAATATCGCAACGCAGTTTGATTTGGAGATTACCGAGGTAAGCTTTCTCATAGCCTGGGACATGAGACGGGCAAGTTGACCTACGTGGGTATCGCCCATTTCACCGTCAATTTCAGCCTTTGTTACCATAGCCGCGACTGAGTCGAGGACGATAACGTCCAGCGCGCCCGAACGGACGAGTGCTTCGGCAATTTCAAGAGCCTGCTCGCCGCTGTCGGGCTGGGAAACCAGCATATTGTCGATATCAACGCCCAGCGCCTTTGCGTAAACGGGGTCGAGGGCGTGTTCAACGTCGATGAAAGCCACTTCGCCGCCCATTTTCTGCGCTTCCGCAACAATCTGGAGCGCAACGGTGGTCTTACCCGAGCTTTCGGGGCCGTAAACCTCGACGATACGTCCTCTGGGAACGCCGCCTATGCCAAGCGCCATATCAAGGGTCATGGAGCCTGTGGGGATAGCGTCAACGTTATAGTCGGCAGCCTGACCCAGCTTCATTACCGCGCCCTTGCCGTACTGCTTTTCTATGTGCTGGATAGCCGCGTCCAGCGCCTTTTTCTTTTCTTCCGTGCTTGTAAGCTTAACGACGGCTTCTTTTTTACCGTCGGCTTTTTTCTTTGCTTCTGCCATAATATACCTCCAAATTTAAAAATCGAACATTTTTTCTTATTTTAACATTTTTATGCTCATTCGTCAATAGCTTTTGCACTTATTTTAAATATTTTTCCGCCCAGCATATCAATTTCGGCAGGGTCATGGGTCACGGCAATAAGCGTTCGTCCGCGGCGGTTTTTCAGCACGTAATCCACGGTGCGCCTGCGGTTTTCCTCGTCAAGCCCCTTGAAAGGCTCGTCCATGATAAGTATGTCGCTTTCCGCAATTACCGCGCGGACGACAGCCGCTCTGCGCCTCATTCCGCCGCTCAGTTCCGAGACGGGCTTTAGGCAGTCGGAGCGTTCAAGTCCCACCTCGGCAAGTGCGGCAAAAATATACTCGTCGGAAACGCTTTTGCAGCAAACAAGCTTTACGTTTGCTGCCGCGGAAAGCCTTTCGCAAAGCCTGTCCTCCTGAAAGACCGCGGATATCCTTCCGCCGAAATCGGGGTCTATCTCGCCGCCGTCCGAGGGAACAAGCTTCATTATGATGTTGAGGAGCGTAGTTTTTCCGATGCCCGAGCTGCCCGTTATACAGCTTATGCCGCCCGTGGGGAAGTCCGCGGAAAAGCCGTCCAGAACGGTTTTCCCCCAAAAGCCTTTGGTTATATTTTTTACGTACATAGCGTTGTTCCTTTCGTTAAAAGCACTGTGCCGTTAAACGACGTAATTACGGCATTTCGGGGGATAATCCTATTATGTAGCCGCTCTGGCTCAGCGCAAATCAATCAGCACAATAATAAGAATAAGTGCAATTACCGCAAAAATTACTGCCATGACCGCAGGAATATTGGCTTTTTTCCGTGAAGCCGTATCATTTGTATGTTCAGCCATATTCACGTCCCCCAAAAATTTTTATGTGCATATCGGTTATTCTTAATAAAAATTATACCCCATGCACCGCGGCTTGTCAAATTCAATTTATTTTCAATGAAATGAATAGTTTCCGATTTTTGAAAAATACTAAGAAAAAATAATCCCGAAAGGAACGGTGTTTATGATAATGAAAAAACAAACCGCGGCTGTTCTTGCACTTGCAGTATCCGCGTCGCTTATGACCGCCTGCGGAGGAGACCGTGGCGTATCCGAAAACGGTAACGGAAACGGGGGAAACAACGGGCAAAGCGGCACAAGGACGGTACGCTTTCTGAACTTCAAGCCCGAAATTGCTTCTGTTTACGATGAAATATCCCGAACCTACGAGCAGGAAACGGGCAACAAGCTTATCGTTGAAACTGCTGCAAACAACACCTACGAGCAGACGTTAAGCGCGAAAATGGCAACAAGCGAGGCGCCCGTTATCTTTCAGGTAAACGGGCCGCGGGGCTATGCAAACTGGAGCGGCTACTGCGCGGATTTGAGCGATACCGAGATTTACAAGCACCTTACCGATAAAGACTCCGCTCTTGTCAGCGGCGGCAAGGTATACGGCATACCCTATACCATTGAGGGCTACGGTATCATCTACAACGAGGAGATTACCGACAAGTATTTCGACATGGCGGACAAGGCTTCTCCCCTTGACAGCATGGACGATGTTAAAAGCTTTGCGCAGCTTAAAACCGTGGTTGAGGATATGCAGGCGAAAAAGGACGCGCTGGGTATCAAGGGCGTTTTTGCCGCAACTTCCCTCAAGCCGGGAGACGACTGGCGCTGGCATACCCACCTTGCAAACGTTCCCGTTTACTATGAGTTTGAGGACTCGGGCACGGACCTTACCGAAAACGGCGTGAACGAGATTTCCTTTAAGTACGGCGAGAATTTCAAAAACATTTTCGACCTGTATATCAACAATTCCACCGTTGACAGAAAAATGCTTGGCTCAAAGATAACCGACGAGTCCATGGCGGAATTTGCGATGGGCGAGTGCGCAATGGTGCAGAACGGCAGCTGGGCGTGGTCACAGATAAACGGCATAAGCGGCAATAAGGTAACTGCCGAGAATATAAACTTTCTTCCCATTTACACGGGCATTGAGGGCGAGGAAAAGCAGGGCTTGTGCATAGGCACGGAAAACTATCTTTGCATAAATTCACAGGCTGACGCGGATACTCAGAAGGCTGCTGCGGATTTTCTCTACTGGCTCTATTCAAGCCCGTCGGGAAAGAATTACGTCACAAACAAGCTGGGCTTTATTGCGCCCTTTGACACCTTTGCGGCAAACGAAACTCCCGACGACCCACTTACAAGAGAGGTGCTTGACTGGCTGGACGAAAAGGACGTGAAGAATATCCCGTGGAGCTTTACCGTGTTCCCCAGCCAGACCTTCAAGGAGGATTTCGGCGCGGCGCTTTTGCAGTACGCACAGGGCAGCGCAGATTGGGCGGACGTAGAGAAAAAAGTCGTTGACAGCTGGAAAAGCGAAAGCGCAAATCTGGCGTAACGTGAAAAATGTTATGGGGCGAAAGGACTGATAAAAATTAAAAAGAATACCGCAAAATATTTTCCGCTGTTCGTCCTGCCAACGCTTGTAGCCTTTACGGCGGCGTTTATTATCCCGTTTCTTATGGGAATATATCTTTCCTTCAACAAATTCACAACCGTTTCAAACGCGGAGTGGGTGGGTCTCGACAACTACAAAAGGGCTTTTAACAACGGGGATTTCCTTAACGCCCTTTGGTTTACGGCGCTTTTCACCGCAGTATCCGTAGTCACCGTCAACGTTTTTGCCTTTCTTATCGCAATGGCGCTGACAAGGGCGATACGGGGCAGAAACATCTTCCGCACGATATTTTTCATGCCCAACCTTATCGGCGGTATCGTGCTGGGATATATCTGGAACCTTATCATCAACGGCGTGCTGAGCTATTTCGGGGTGGATATAAGCTTCAAGGCTTCCTACGGCTTTTGGGGACTTGTTCTTCTGACAAACTGGCAGCTTATCGGCTATATGATGGTCATATATATTGCAGGCATACAGAATATCCCCCGTGACTTGAGCGAAGCGGCGGAGATCGACGGTGCGACCTCGGGGCAGATATTGCGGCACGTAACCATACCCATGGTAATGCCCTCGGTGACTATCTGCACCTTTCTCACCCTGACCAATTCCTTTAAGCTTTTCGACCAGAACCTTGCCCTCACGGCAGGTGCGCCCGGAAGAAAAACCGCCATGCTTGCCCTTGACATTTACAACACCTTTTACGGCAGGGCAGGCTGGCAGGGCGTGGGTCAGGCAAAGGCTGTTATCTTCTTCATTATCGTTGCGCTGATAGCCTTTGCGCAGCTTAAGATAACGGGCAGCAGGGAGGTCGAAAGCTGATGGGCGGGAAAAAACGCGTGGCGGACGTGGTACTTTTTATCGTAATGATAATACTTGCGGCGGTGTTTCTTTTCCCCGTGCTGATAGTGGTGATGAACTCCTTCAAGTCGAAATTCAGCATTATGGGAAGCCCTTTCAGCTTGCCAAACAGTGATACTTTTGTGGGGATTGAAAACTATGTGTCGGGAATAACCACCGCAGGGATAGGCGGCGCGTTTCTCCGCTCCCTTTTCATCACGGTGTTTTCGGTGGGGGTTATCGTGCTTTTCACCTCAATGACGGCGTGGTATCTTGTGAGGGTGAAAAACCGTTTTACCAAAACGCTTTACGGCATATTTCTGTTCAGCATGATAGTGCCGTTCCAGATGGTGATGTACACCATGACATACGTTGTCACGGCGATAAAATTCAACAATCCCGTGGGCATAATTTTTGTGTATCTCGGCTTCGGAGCAGGTCTGTCGGTTTTCATGCTCAGCGGCTTTATAAAGGGCATACCCCTTGAGCTTGAGGAGGCGGCGGAGATAGACGGCTGCAATCCCGTGCAGATATTTTTCGGCATAGTCCTGCCGATATTGAAGCCCACGGCAATAACCGTGGCGATACTCAATGCCATGTGGATATGGAACGACTATCTGCTTCCCTACCTTATTTTGGGCACGGGCAACAAGACTCTGCCCGTGGCGATACAGATAGCCATGCAGGGTGCATACGGCGCGGTAAACTGGGGCGGCTTTATGGCAATGCTGGTGCTTGCGATACTTCCGATAATCGTGTTTTATCTTTTCTGCCAGCGGTATATTATCGAGGGTGTTATCGCCGGAGCGGTAAAAGGGTGACGTGATGAATTGTAGTGAACAGTGAATAGTGAATAGTGAAAAGTCAATAGTTTTTGTAGGGGCGGATTCCATATCCGCCCTTAGATTGTTGAAAAAGTAATTCGGGCGGATAATATCCGCCCCTACAAAATGGTTTAAATATATAATTCCTTGGTAGGGGCGGCTATCAGCCGCCCGTTAATTTATTGTTTGTCAACAGGCTGGGGGCGGATTCCATATCCGCCCTATAAACAATGTAATCGTGTCGGACGGATATTATCCGCCCAAACAAACAGGGACTTTGCGCAGGCACCGCTTTATGGTGTCCGTGCAAAGTCCCTTCGCTATTTATATGCTGATTTCAAATTATTCCTTTGCGGCATTGAAGCCCTGCTCCAAATCGGCAATGATATCGTCAATATGCTCTGTACCTATAGAAAGGCGGATAGTGTTCTGCTTGATGCCCTGCTCTGCAAGCTCTGCGTCGGAAAGCTGTGAGTGGGTCGTGGTGGCAGGGTGGATGACCAGCGATTTTACGTCCGCAACGTTTGCAAGCAGAGAGAATACCTCAAGGCTGTCGATGAACTTGTGCGCCTGCTCCTTGCCGCCCTTTATCTCAAAGGTGAAGATGGAAGCGCCGCCGTTGGGGAAATACTTCTCATAAAGCGCATGGTCGGGATGCTCGGGAAGAGACGGGTGATTTACGTGCTCAACAAGGGGATGCTTGGAGAGATACTCAACCACCTTTTTGGTGTTCTCGGCATGGCGGTCAAGGCGCAGCGAAAGGGTCTCAACGCCCTGGAGAAGCAGGAACGCGTTAAAGGGCGAGATGCACGCGCCTGTATCACGAAGCAGTATCGCGCGGATATATGTAACGAACGCAGCTTTTCCTGCCGCCTCGGTAAAGGATACGCCGTGATAGCTGGGGTTAGGCTCGGAGATAGGAGCATAGTTGCCGCTTGCCTTCCAGTCGAAGTTGCCCGAATCAACGATAATGCCGCCCAGCGTTGTGCCGTGTCCGCCGATGAACTTTGTTGCGGAGTGTACAACAATGTCCGCGCCGTGTTCGATAGGTCGGATAAGATAAGGCGTGCCGAAGGTGTTGTCGATAACAAGGGGCAGACCGTGCTTGTGAGCGATTTCCGCAATTGCGTCAATATCGGGGATATCGCTGTTGGGGTTGCCGAGAGTTTCAAGGTAAACCGCTCTTGTTTCGGGACGGATAGCCGCCTCTATCTCGGCAAGGTCGTGAGCGTCCACAAAAGTGGTTGTTATGCCGTAAAGGGGCAGAGTGTGGGCAAGAAGGTTGTAGCTTCCGCCGTAAATAGTCTTCTGTGCAACGATATGACCGCCTTTGCCTGCGAGAGCCTGAATTGTGTAGGTTATAGCCGCTGCGCCGGAAGCCAGCGCCAGAGCAGCAACGCCTCCCTCAAGAGCGGCAATGCGCTGTTCAAGTACGTCCTGAGTGGAGTTTGTAAGTCTGCCGTAGATGTTGCCCGGGTCGGAAAGTCCAAATCTTGCCGCAGCGTGAGCGGAATTGTTGAAAACGTAGGAAGCGGTCTGGTAAATAGGTACTGCCCGCGCGCCTGTTGCGCTGTCGGGGGTCTCCTGTCCAACGTGAAGCTGAAGGGTCTCGAATTTGTAATTTTTATTGCTCATAATTATTTTCCTTTCGTTATGTAAATCATATTTTCGGTATTCATCATTCAGCGTGACATCGGCACATTCGTCCTAAACGGAGATTAGCCTTTAGTAAATATTTCAAAATAATTTTCATCTTTTACCCACCAATCCTATATGTTGGTTATATTATAGCACCCTTTACCTATGTTGTCAATAGGTAAAATAGATTTTTTCAAAAAAATTTTGCGCAGCCGCTCAAAGTAAGCAGCTGCGCTGTTTTCACACTATTTAATCGGCTCAAAATCCGCCGCACCGTGTTTGCATAAAGGACAAACAAAATCCTCGGGAAGCTCGTCCCCCTCATATATATAGCCGCATATCTTGCATACGAAGCCTTTCTTCTTTTCCTCCTGAGCCTGAAGCTCGAAGTCCGCCGCGCCGTGCTTGCAAATCGGGCACACAAAATCCGCCGGAAGCTCGTCCCCCTCGTACACATAGCCGCATATCTTGCATATGAAGCACTTTTTCTTTTTCGCCTGGGGCTTAGGCTTAACATTGCTGTGGTAGTAAGCGTAGGTCATGGATTCCGCGTTGGAGACCTTCTGCGCCTCGGTTACCGCGCAAATGAACATTCCGTGAGTACCCAGGTCGATGTACTGTTCCACCTCAAGGGACATAAAGGCGTTGATATTTTCGCCCAAAACCGCAAGACCGTTTTCGGAACGGCTTACTTCCACTCCGTTAAACTTGTCGGCGTCCCTGCCGCTTCTGAAACCGAAGTTCTCAAACACGCTGAAAGGCGCGTCAACAGACAGGCAGTTCACATTCATCTTTCCCGTCTGCTTGATAACATCGTGGGAATAATTGCTTTTATTAATAGTGACCGCAACCTGTGCGGGAGTGCTTGTCACCTGCACAACGGTGTTTACGATAAGACCGTTATCCTTGCTTCCGTCGTTTGAGGTAACAACATAAAGTCCGTAGCTGAGTTTGAAAAAAGCCGATGAGTCAAGCTTTGCTGTATTGCTCATAATATCAAGTCCTTTCCGAAGTTTAATATGCGTCAATTATACCATATTTAATTAAAAAAGTAAAGTGCTTTTTGTGAAATACGCTTGGAATTGCAGAAGATTCCTCTGTATATGCCGTAAAAGCACAAAGGCGTTCCGTCTGCAAAAACAAACGGAACGCCATGAATTTTTGATATTATTCAGCTGACGGCGCTTCTATCTCGTAATCGCCCTCGGCTGAAATTGCCCTTATCATAGCCTCGATTATCTCGGGCTGGGTGACCTCGTTTGTAAGCCTGTTGAAAAGTCCGAAGCCGTTTTTGCCGTTCCAGCCGTTATCCCAATATACGGGAACGCAGCCGTTTGCCTTTGCAGCTTTGACAACGTATTCGCACCAGTATCTTCTGTATCCCGCCGAGTTTTCTTTTGCATAGGTCCTGTCCTCGGCACCCAACTCGCCGATAACAACGGGGTAGCCCTGACTTATGAACTTGGTGTTGAGAAGCTGCATCTGGGAATCAACGTAATCCTCCTGACCCCAATTGTCGTAATTTTCCACCGCATACTTGCCCCACTGTGTCTTTAAGCTTGTGAGATTTTCGTCAAGGGTAAAGTTGTAGGGGTCGTAATAGTGTACGGATATCATCAGTCTCTTTCCGTCACTTTCGCAAAGGCTGTCCTCGGGTATCACGAAGCTGTCGCTTGTCGTATGCTGGATATTGGTATTCCAGCCGGGGATAAGCAGCCATCTTTTGGCATTGTTGCCGCCTGTTTTTCTTACGGTTTCGGTAAATATTCTGTTATAGTCGTTTATGTTTGCATATCCGTCGGGATTGGGGTTGCCGTATGTACCGTCGAAAACCTCGTTCATGGACTCAAATATAAGATGCTCGTCATAGTCCTTGAAGTACTCCGAAATCTGCGCCCATACCGCCTCATATTTCGCCTTTATCTCGGTCTGGTTTTCGTCAACGCAGAGAAGCCAGCCGCCCTGCACGGTGTAATATCCGTCGCCGTGAAGGTTGATTATCGCATACATATCGTTGTCCACAACGTAGTCTACCACCTCACGGACACGTTCAAGCCAAGCCGCGTCAATGGTGTAATCGGGTGCTTCGCCGATTTTGGAAAGGTAGGAAACAGGTATTCTGACAGTGTTGAAGCCCTGCGCCTTAACCGTGTCGATAAGCTCCTTTTTTATCTCGGGATTTCCCCACGCCGTTTCACTTGGAGTACCGTTGCTTGAAGCCTCAAGCTGATTTCCCAAATTCCAGCCCATGCCCATTGCCGCAGTTATCTGCGCGCCGTCAAGCTCGTCCCAATTGCTTTTTTCCGCAGCAGCCGTCTCCGCTATTGTTGTTTCGGGGTCAGCCTGCCCACCGTCGGAAGTATCCGTTCCGCCGCTTTTTCCGCACGCCGAAACCGAGACCGCCATAGCGCATACAAGCATTGCCGAAACAGCCTTTTTTACAATTTTATTCATTGTCTATCCGCCTTTCAAATTGGTATTAAAAAGAAATGTAAACGTTTTACTTTTGCTATTATACCATACTGCTTCCGTTTTTGCAATACCGATTTCAGCTTTATATCGAATCTGATTGCAGTTCCTTAATGTACGTGTTTATCCGCGCTCTCCCCTGTCAATACTAACATCAAAATATGTACTTACGGAGGTTTACCATGAAAAACACAGCACTTATCCTCACGGGCGGAGACGGTCTGCGGCTAAGGCCCCTCACCTGCTCCCGTTCAAAAGCCATGCTCCCCGTTTGCGGAAGACCCCTTATACGCTTCACCCTCGACCTGCTGAAACGGCAAGATATCCCTGCTGTCATTGCCGCCGACCGCTTTTCAAACGCTTTTTCCGACCTGCCCTGCGAGGATATAATCGTCTCCGACGTACCCGAGGGTAACTGCAAAGCCGTGAGCCGTGCCGCAGAGTATGCCTCGGAGGGCTTCCTTACGGTGATTTACGGCGGACTGCTCTTCGACACCGACCTTAACGCCGCGGTGAAACAGCATGCCGAGAGCGGCGCGGAGGTCACCCTTATCACCCGAAAGACCGACCGCGCCTGCGGAAACGTCCTTGCAGAGGTAAGCGGAAGCAAGGTCACGGGCATTATCACCGACCCCAGCCGCGAAAGCTGCCTTTCCGACACGGCGCTGACGGGGATATTCATTCTGTCCCCCCAAGCCGTGAAAAAGGCAGCGGATTTCACCGACCTTGAAGGCGAGCTCATACCCCACATCATCGAAAGCGGCGGCATGGTGCAAAGCCTTGATGCGGAGGGCTTTTTTCTCGGCATAGACTCCCTTGAGGACTATTTTGCCGCAAACCGCGCGGTGCTTGAGGGGGCATACCCACATGGCGGCGAAGGCATACTCCGCTCCGCTGACCAAGCCGCGGACATTGAGCTTGCTCCCCCCGTTTATATTGCCCCAACTGCAAAGCTTGCGCCCCGTGTAAAAATCGGAAAGGGCACGGTCATCGGCGAAAACGTCACGGTCTGCCGCGGCGCAAAGCTTAACGGCGCGGTAGTCATGGACGGCGCATATATCGGCGAGTGCGTCACGGTCAATCATGCCGTGATAGGCACGGGCGCACGGCTTCTTTCGGGTGCGGCGGTTTACGAGGGCGCGGCTGTGGGGGACGGTGCTGTCATCGGCAGCAACGCCGCGGTGCAAAGCGGCGTGAGGATATGGTACGGCAAACGGCTGGACTCCTACTCCGAGGCGGTGCAGGACGTGAAATACGGCTTCCTTTCCCCCGTGAGGATAGGCGACGAGGGCATATGCGGCGAAACGGGAGGGGTGATAACTCCTGCATCGGCGGCGGCTCTGGGCAGCGCACTTGTTTCTCTCGGCGGCAGGATAGGTGTGGGGCATAAGGACAACGCCGCTTCGAGAGCCTTTGCACTTGCGGTGGCGACAGGAATATCCGCGGCAGGGGGCGAAGCATGGGTATTCGGCGCGGTGACCGAGCCTGCCCTTGAATACTGCACCGCGATATCGGGGCTTGCGGCAGGCTGTATGGTCGAATCGGGCATTACAACAAAGCTAAAGCTTTGCTCGGGGGACGGTCTGCCCCTTAGCGCCGCGGAGGAACGGCTTGTCGAGAACTGTCTGAACCGCAGCGGATACCGCAGAGCAGGCTTCGGGGATTTCGGTGAGATACGGGACTGCTCCGCCGTTGCCGCGCTGTACGGCAATATGATAGAAGCCGCCGCGCCCAAAAGGCTTACCAAAATAAGGGCGGTGCTGAACACCTCGGGCAGGCTTGTTACCGACCTTTGCGAAGGGATTTTGCGCCGCATTGACCCCAAGGACGCGCCCCCGGTGGTGTTCCATATCGGCAGCGGCGGCAAGGGCGTTTCGGCGTATACCGAAGAGACGGGGTATGTTTTCGAGGAAAAGCTTGCGCTGATATGCTGCCGCGACAGGCTTTCAAAGGGGCATGACATCGCCGTTCCCTGCAATTTTCCCCGTGCGGCGGACATTATCGCCGAGGAGTTCGGGAGAAAAGTGCTGCGGTACAGCTCATGCCCCTCGGGAAAGGGAGACGGCGAGGCAAGGGCACTTGCGGCGGAAACGCTCTTTATCCGCGACGGAGCAGCGCTCATGCTGACGGTTTTGGGGGTACTTGAAAGCCGTGGCATGACCCTTGCCGAAGCCGTGGCGGAGCTTCCCCAAACGGCAATATCGGGAAGGTATGTTGCCCTGTCCGCGCCGCCCTTGAGGATACTGCGGAGCATAGCCGCCGAAAAGCAGGTCTCGGGGGACGGTATAGTCATCAGCGACGAGCGTGGACGGGTGCTGATAAGACCGCTGAAATCGGAAAAGGGTGTGCTTATGCAGGCGGAAAGCTTCAATATGGAGACCGCCTCGGAGCTTTGCGACTTTTACCAAGACCTTATTTTGGGAATTCGTAATTCGTAATGCGGAATTCGGAATTAAAACGAAAGCTAAAGCTTTCGTTTTGTAGGGGACGGGTCTCCCGTCCCGATATCGTAGGGGCGGATTCCATATCCGCCCGTTAATACGGCAAACCATCGGGCGGAAATAGATTCCGCCCCTACAAACGACTGTAAAACGTTATTTCAATGTACGGGACGTGCCACCCGTCCCGTAAAACAGGTGAGCAGAATTGCATACCCAAAAATTAACATTTAAACTGCAAATATAATTGACAACGCCGAAAAAATGTAGTATAATATAAATTGATTTATTATGTTCGGATTTGGTTTATGTTCCCAAATAACATCGCATAACCGCAGGGAAAGTCTTTGTATACTGTCCGTCCACGCTTCCCTGCGGAAAAAATATGCCTGTTGTCATTATGAATCGTTACATATTTTTACCCGAAAGGAATGGTATTTAAAGTGGCAAAAACCTCAAAAAACGATACTCCCGAAATTACCCTTAACGCGTACGGAGAAAAAATCGCTCCCAAGTCACGCAAAAAAACTCCCGATGCGGACAAGGCTCAGAAGCCTGTAAGAAACACACGTAAGGCTCCTGCCGCAAAAACGGGCGCACCAAAGGCGCAGAAGCCCTTTGCAAAGGCAGAGGCTGCTCCAAAGCCTGCGGCAGAGAAAAAGCCTGCACGCACGGGCGGCAGAAAGCCTGCACCTGCAAAGGAGACAGTTATCCACCCCGAAACGGGGCTTCCTCTGCACACCACCAACCACAAGCCCGTCAAGAGAACTCCGCTGAAAATAATCCCTCTGGGCGGTCTTAACGAGATAGGCAAGAACATGACCGTTTTCGAGTGCGCTAACGATATGTTCATCGTGGACTGCGGACTTGCCTTCCCCGACAGCGATATGCCGGGCGTTGACCTTGTTCTGCCCGATTTCACCTACGTTGAGCAGAATGCCGACAAGATACGGGGCATAGTTATAACCCACGGTCACGAGGACCATATCGGCGGACTTGCCTACCTGCTGAAAAAGGTGAACGTTCCCGTTTACGCAACAAGACTCACTATCGGTCTTATCGAGGGCAAGCTCAAGGAGCACGGCATACTCTCAAGCGCAAAGCTTAACGTTGTTACTCCCCGTCAGACCGTGAAAATGGGATGTATGGCGGTGGAATTTATCCGCGTGAACCACTCTATCCCCGACGCTGTGGCACTTGCTATACACACTCCGGCAGGAATTGTGGTGCATACCGGCGACTTTAAGGTGGACTACACCCCTATCGAAAGCGAGATAATCGACCTTGCGCGCTTCGGCGAGCTTGGAAACCGCGGCGTGCTTGCGCTTATGGCGGATTCCACAAACGCCGAGAGGAGAGGTCATACCGCAAGCGAACGCACCGTGGGCAACAGCTTTGAACGGCTTTTCGATACCGCTGAGGGCAAGCGCATCATCATCGCTACGTTCTCGTCCAATATACACCGCATACAGCAGATAGCCGACAACGCTATACGCTGCGGACGGAAAATTGCCGTTTTCGGCAGAAGTATGCTGAACGTTATCAGCACCGCAATGGAGCTTGGCTATCTTAAAGTGCCCGAGGGACTTATCATCGACATCGACACCATGAACCGTTTTCCGCCCGAAAAGATAGTGCTTATCACAACGGGAAGCCAGGGCGAGCCTATGTCGGCGCTGTCGAGAATGGCAATGAACGAACACCGCAACGTTACCATAACCCCCATGGACTTCATCATTATCAGCGCAACGCCTATCCCCGGCAACGAAAAGCTGGTGACAAAGGTCGTAAACGAGCTTATGCGCTCGGGTGCGGAGGTCATCTACGAGTCGATGTATGACGTACACGTTTCGGGTCACGCTTGTCAGGAGGAGCTGAAGCTTATGCTTTCTCTGACAAAGCCGAGATTTTTCATACCTGTACACGGCGAGTATAAGCACCTCAAAAAGCACGCAGGTCTTGCGTACAGCCTCGGCTTCGAGCAGGACAGCGTTATCATCGGCAGCATAGGCAACGTTATCGAAACAGACGGCGTGGATATGCGCGTGACGGGACAAGCCCCCGCAGGCAGAGTATTTGTGGACGGTCTTGGCGTGGGCGATGTAGGCTCTATCGTGCTTCGTGACAGAAAGCACCTTTCCGAGGACGGTCTTATCATTGCGGTTGCAACAATCGAAACGGAAAGCGGAGCAATACTTGCAGGCCCCGATATCGTGTCCAGAGGCTTTGTGTACGTAAGGGAGTCGGAGGAGCTTATCGAGTCCTCAAAGGCTCTGCTTATGAAAACGCTTCAGGGCTGTCTTGACGGAGATATGCGCGACTGGAACACCATCAAGGGCAAGATGAAGGACGCGCTCAGCGACTATATATATATGAAAACCAAGCGCAGACCGATGATACTGCCCATTATTATGGAAATTTAAATTCTAATGCGGAATGCGGAATTCGTAATGCGGAATTAAAACGAAATCTTACGATTTTGTTTTGTAGGGGACGGGTTTCCCGTCCCGTGAAAAGTGAATAGTGTAGGGGCGGATATTATCCGCCCGTATACCGTATACAATGTATTATCAACGGGATAAAACCCGTCCCCGAAAAATCATTACCCCACAATTATTGAAAGGAAATGCCTATGACAGGAAAACGCTGGACAGCCTTTAAAATGGTATCGCTGCTGCTGGTAGTGGTGTCCCTTGCCTGCGCGTTCTCGGTTTACGATGTGGACGAGGTGCGGTTCTGGACTCTGCTTGCAATAACCGCGCTGACGGCGCTTGCGTTTTTGACGCTTTTTTCCGCGTCGCAAAAAAATCTGCATAAATTCGTGACGGAAATGGAGTCCCAGCTTAACCTTACCGAGCGCGACTCGCTGTACAAATTCCCTGCGCCTGCCGTTATCGTGGACAGTGAGGGCATTATAGTATGGTACAACATCGCCTTTACCGAGCAGGTCTACGGCGGAGACGCTTTCGGCATACACATAACGGGGATAATCGACATCGACCTGCAAAAGACCATTGAAAACAAGAATACCACTGTAAGCTACGAAACGGGGCATTTCCGCATTTCCGCGGTAACTACCGAAAAGCGCGACTCGGACTCGGAGCTTATTTCCGACCTGACCCTGCTTTACTTCGACGATATAAGCGACTATATCACCCTTGAAAACCGCTTCAACGATATACGCCCCGTGGTTATCCTCATTTCCGTGGACAACTACGAGGATATCCTCTCAAACGAGCGCGACAGCGAAAAGGCGCATATCATGATACAGATAGACAAGTTCCTCGAAACCTATTTTGAGGAGTACGGCGCGCTAATGAGAAAGGTCTCCAGCGACAGGTTTATCGCCGTTGCCGAGGAGCGCGACCTTGAAAATATGATAAAGAACAAGTTCAAGGTGCTTGACAGCGTCCGGGGCATACCCGTTGAGGGCAGGTCTGCGGTAACCCTTTCCATCGGCGCAGGAATAAGCGGCGGAAGCATTGCCGACAGCGAACGCGAGGCTAAGCAGGCTCTTGAAATGGCGCAGGGACGCGGCGGCGACCAGGCTGCAATAAAGAACGAGAAGGGCTTTGAGTTCTTCGGCGGCGTTTCAAAGGGCATAGAGAAAACCACAAGGGTCAAGACCCGTTTTGTATCCACGGCTCTTGCGGAGCTTATCGGCTCATGCGACAGAGTCATCGTTATGGGACACCGCTTCGGTGACCTTGACAGCGTTGGCTCGGGCGCAGGAATGGTGGGCGCGATACGCCGTCTTAACCCCGATATTGAGGCGTATATGGCTGTCGACCCCGACAGAAACCTTGCAAAGCCGATAATCGACCGTTTGAACGAAAACCTCACCGACGAGCCGCCCATATTCATTTCCCCCAAAGAGGCGCTTGAGCGCATGACCGAGGATACCCTGCTAATCATTACCGACACCCACAACAAGGACATCATCGAAAGCACCGAGCTTTACGACGCGGCAAAGCAGATCGCGGTCATCGACCACCACCGCCAGACCGTGAATTACATTGACAACGCGGTCATCTTCCACCATGAGCCTTACGCTTCCTCGGCAAGCGAAATGACCGCGGAGCTGATACAGTATTTTGCAAATATCGACAAGCTGCCAAGCTATTACGCAGATGCGATGCTTGCAGGAATAATGCTTGATACCAAGAATTTTGTTATGCGCACGGGCGTGCGTACCTTTGAGGCGGCGGCTTTCCTGAGAAAGCTTGGCGCGGACATGGTGGCGGTCAAGGGACTGTTTGCAAACAGCTTTGAGTGCATACGTCAGCGCTCCCAGCTTGTTTCCTCAGCCGAGATATACAACCGCTGCGCAATTGCGGCGGACGACAGCTGCTCCGCGGAGTCGAGAGTGTGCGCGGCGCAGGCTGCGGACGAAATGCTGGGCATCGAGGGCGTGGACGCAAGCTTTGTGATATTCGGCACACCCGACGGCGGCGTGAGCATTTCGGCGCGTTCGCTGGGCGTGATGAACGTGCAGATAATCATGGAAAAGCTTGGCGGCGGCGGACACCAAACAATGGCGGCGGCGCAGTTCACGGGAATAAAGGTCGCGGAAGCAAAAGCGAAGCTTATCGGCGCAATAGACGAGTTTATCGCGAATATATCATGATGTTTTAAATTTTATATGTAGGGGACGGGTCTCCCGTCCCGAAAGTAAAAAATGAATAGTGAACAATTTTTGTAGGGGCGGATTCCATATCCGCCCGTGGAACAATAAATACGCAATTTACGGGCGGAAATAGATTCCGCCCCTACAATCGGCATTATTTTCAACCGGATATCGTAGGGGACGGGTCACCCGTCCCGAAAGTGAAAAGTGAATAGTGAAAAGTGAATAATTAATAGTTAATAACCACACAGAAAGGATGTTAAAAATGAAAGTAATTTTCTTACAGGACGTAAAGGGCACAGCTAAAAAAGGCGAGGTCAAGGAGGTATCCGACGGCTACGCAAGAAACTTCCTCATAGGCAAGGGTCTTGCTGTTGAGGCAACGTCAAAGAATATGTCCGACCTTGCAGGAAAGAAATCCTCCGAGCAGCACAAGGCTGACGTTGCAAAGCAGGAGGCTATGGCTGCTGCCGAGAAGCTCAAGGACAAAAAGGTCATCTGCAAAGCCAAGGCTGGTCAGGGCGGCAAGCTTTTCGGTGCAGTTACCGCAGGCAATATTGCCGACCTTATCTCCGAGCAGCTTGGCGTAAAGGCAGACAAGAAAAAGGTAAGCCTTTCCGCCGAGATAAAAAGCTTCGGCACATACACCGCCGAGGTAAAATTTCTTGCAGGAATATCCGCAAAGGTAACGGTCGAGGTCGTTGAGGAATAAAAGTTTAACGGAGGTGCAAAATGGATCTTAACCTTGATACAGGTGAGCTTCCCTATAACCTTGAAGCGGAGCAGACCGTGCTGGGCGCGATCCTGCTCGACCCCGAGTCGCTGTCGGCGGCGATGAATTACATAAAGCCCGACAGCTTCTATGTTTCCAAGCACCGCGACCTTTTCGCAATAATAATCAGACTCTTTACCCTTGGGGTAAACGCGGATATCATCACCGTGATAAACGAGGCGGTCAAGGACGGCGTGTTTGAAAGCTCCACCGCAGGCAAGGAGTACCTTGCTTCCATAATGGAGGGCGTTCCTACCACGAAAAATGTAGAAAGCTACTGCAAGATCGTGGAGGAAAAATACTACATCAGACAGCTTATCACAACCGCACGGGAGATAATCGAGATATCCTCCGCAGGGCAGGAAAGCGCTTCGGGGCTTCTTGACTATGCCGAGCAGAAGATATACGACATCCGCCAAGGCAAGGCGACGGACGGTATGACCAAGATAGACGAGGTCATTCTTGAGGCGTACGACGAGTTGGGAAGAAAATCGGGTCCCGACAAGGAAAAATATCTGGGCGCAAAGTCGGGCTTTTCCGACCTTGACGGCGTAATAACGGGTCTGAACAAGTCCGACCTGCTTATCGTTGCGGCGCGTCCTGCAATGGGAAAGACCTCATTTGTGCTTAACATCGCTTCAAACGTTGCAAGGCGCAACCGCGAGTCCGAGGTAGTAATATTCTCCCTTGAAATGTCCAAGGAGCAGCTTGTTACACGTATGCTCTCATCGGAAAGCCTTGTGGAAAGCGAGTATCTCATGCAGGGCAGGATATCCGGCGACCAGTGGGTGAAGCTTGCCCAAGGCGCGGAAAGGCTCTCGGAGATGAACATATATCTTGACGATACCGCAGGAATAACCGTGCCCCAAATGAAGGCAAAGCTGCGGCGCATGAAAAACCTCGGTCTTGTCATAATCGACTATCTCCAGCTTATGAATTCAAGCAGGCGGATAGACAACCGCGTCAACGAGATTTCCGAGATAACACGTCAGCTCAAGCTTATGGCAAAGGAGCTGAACGTCCCCGTTATCACCCTTTCGCAGCTTTCCCGTTCGGTAGAGTCAAGAACGGACAAGCGCCCGATACTGTCCGACCTGCGTGAGTCGGGTTCTATCGAGCAGGACGCGGACATAGTTATGTTTTTGTACCGCGACGGATACTATAATAAAGAAAACCCCGACCAGACCTTGGCGGAGTGCATAGTTGCGAAAAACCGCCACGGCGAAACGGGAACGGTAAATCTGCGCTGGAACGGACAGTATACGCTGTTTTTGGGCGCGGATATGTTCAATAAGCAGCAGCCGCCGGAAAAGTGACGAAAAAATGGAATTTCCGATGTTTCCCTTTGGGAAACATCGGAGAGTAAAAAGTTCGCCAGCCTTTCAAGGCTGCGGTTTCCAAAGGCAGAGCCTTTGGTCGCCGCGCGCACGCGGCGAAATCCCCAACTTGCGCCCGCAGGCGCTGCCTGAGAAGCGCTCTGCAAGGTTGAATTTTGCAGCGGCAAGCTGCAAAAGAAGGACGCTCTGCAAGAGAGAGCGTCCTTAGAAGCAGCGCAGCTGCTTAGAAATTCAGTTTAAAGCAAATTTTAGTGAATAGTGAAAAGTGAATAGAGAATAGTGAATAGTGAAGAGTGAATAGGACAGCCATACAGGAAAAAGTAAAAGCCGCTATCGCAAAATATAATATGCTTTCGGCAGGGGACAGAGTCTGCACCGCATTATCGGGCGGCGCGGACAGCGTTGCTCTGCTTCTTGTGCTGCACGGATTGTCCGCGGAGCTTGGGATAACCCTCTGCGCCGTGCATATCAACCATATGCTGAGGGACGAGGAAAGCGACCGGGACGAGAACTTCTGCCGCTGTCTGTGTAAGCGGTTGGACATTCCTCTGACGGTTTACCGTGAGGATGCCGCCGCATTTTCGCGTGCCTTGGGCGTTTCCGTTGAAACGGGCGCACGGGAGCTGCGCTACAAGCTTTTCGATACCGTGAACGTCGACAGGATAGCTACGGCGCATAACCTTAACGACAACGCCGAAACGGTGCTTTTTCGCCTTGCACGGGGCACGGGTCTGAAAGGGTTGACGGGTATCCCTCCCGTAAGAGGACGGGTGATACGTCCGCTTATTGAGTGTACCCGTGAGGAAATAGAAGCTTACCTCGCCGCAAAGGGGCAGGACTTCGTTACCGACAGCACCAATCTTTCCGACGATTATACCCGAAACAGGATAAGGCACCGCATTATGCCCGAAATGGCGCAGGTACACTCTGCCTTTCCACGGTGCATTACCGAGACGACGATTTCCCTTGCCGAGGACGAGGATTACTTGCAGGAGCAGGCGCGAGTAAGTGAAAACGGCGACCTGCGGCAGCTTCACCCGGCGGTGAGAAAACGGGTCATTATTAATTTGCTGAAAGATAACGGCATTGAGGTATCCGCGGCGGCGGTGTCCGCTGTTGACGGAATACTGCTCTCGGGCGGCGGAAAGGTCGGTCTCGGAAGAGATACCTTCGCAATTTCCCGTGATGGCAGGCTGAAAATTACCGCGGCGGAAAATGACGAGCTACCCGAAATTATGCCGCAGAATATTACAAAATGCGGAAAATATCACTTTTACGGTGATAAATTTGTGATAATATCGAAATTAAATGGCGAAATCGTGAACGCAAACGGCAATGTTAATAAAAAATTAACAACCATGTATGCGGATTATGATAAAATACAAGGTGTCGCCGTACTTCGCAACCGCAGAAGAAGCGATAAGCTGAAACCCGCAGGTCAGGCGCATACACGGGAGCTGCGAAAGCTTTTGCAGGAAAGACTCCCCCCCGGGGAACGAGCCGTTTCGGCGGTGATAGAGGACGAGTCGGGCATAGTCTGGGCGGAACACGCTGGCTTTGCAGACAGGGTCAAGGCGGACGAAAACACGGAAAATTACCTTGTTATTGAGATAACAACGTAATATAGCGGATAATCGCCGAAACAAAATTGCCGATTTCGTTTTTAACGGGCGGCTGATAGCCGCCCCTACAATGTAACTATGTATTTAATCCGTTTTGTAGGGGCGGATATTATCCGCCCGATAAAGAATAAATGACGTAAAACAAAAGGAGTAAACCAAAGCATGAACTTCAACCCAGAGGAAGTCAACGGAAAAATCAAAAAAATTCTTATTACCGAAGAGGAAATACAGTTAAAAATCAAGGAAACGGGCAGACTTATCAGTGAGGAGTACCGCGGAAAGCCGCTGCTTCTGGTGAGCATTTTAAAGGGCGCGTTCATCTTTATGGCGGATTTGTGCAGGGCGATAGACATGCCCTGCGAGATAGGCTTTATGTGCGCCCAAAGCTACTACAACGGCACAAGCTCTTCGGGCATAGTAAATATTACCATGGACTTGCAGCAGGACGTGAGCAACTACCACGTGATTATCGTTGAGGATATAATTGACACGGGCAGGACGTTAAGCGACGTTGCAAAGCTGCTGAAAGCGCGTAACCCCCTTTCCCTTAAAATAGTTACCCTTCTCGACAAGCCCGAACGCAGAGTTGTAGAGCTTGAAGCGGATATACCGCTTTTTACCGTTCCCGACCTTTTTGTTGTGGGCTACGGTCTTGACTGCGGCGAGCTGTACCGCAATCTTCCCTATATTGCGGAGTACGGCGGATAAGCAGGATTTCTTTTACCTTAGAATATATAATTTTTTATATAGAAATTTACCTCGAAAGGATTGATAACAAGTGGGCAAAAAAAGCAACAAGGGCATACTTATCTACACATTGGTAATGATAGCTGCGCTTGCCTTTGCAGTATTGCTTCTGCGTCAGGCAACCAAGCCCGAGTCACAGTACAGCTATTCCGAAATAATGGAGTATTTCGACAACTATCAGGTCTCCGAAATGACCTTCGATTTAGGCACGGGCGAGCTTGAAATGATAGTGGAGGGACAGGATAAGCCGATAAGCTATACCGTCCCCAACGTGTCGGTGTTCCTCAACGAGATACAGACAGGCGAGGAAAACTACCGCCGCGAGTATAACAAGCTGCACCCCGACGCACCGCTCCAGCTGGAATATTACAAAATTCAGGATACCTCATGGCTTTATAATCTTCTCCCCTCGCTGCTTATCATAGGTCTGATGATATTTTTCTTCTTCTTTATGATGAGGCAGGCTGGCGGCGGCGGAAAGATGAACAATTTCGGCAAGGCTAACGTCAAGAATACCTCAAACAAGAAGCATACCTTTGACGACGTTGCAGGTGCAGACGAGGAAAAAGCCGAACTTGCCGAGATAGTTGACTTTCTGAAAAACCCCAGAAAATATAACGAAATGGGCGCGCGTATCCCCAAGGGCGTGCTGCTGATGGGTCCTCCGGGTACAGGTAAGACCTTGCTTGCAAAGGCTGTTGCAGGTGAAGCAGGCGTGCCGTTCTTTTCGATTTCCGGTTCGGATTTCGTTGAAATGTTCGTCGGCGTGGGCGCGTCACGTGTCCGCGACCTCTTTGAAACCGCAAAGAAAAACGCTCCTGCCATAATCTTTATCGACGAAATTGACGCAGTCGGACGTCAGCGTGGAGCAGGTCTCGGCGGCGGTCACGACGAGCGTGAGCAGACCCTTAACCAGCTCCTTGTTGAAATGGACGGCTTCGAGGGCAACGAGGGCGTTATCGTTATTGCGGCAACAAACCGCCGCGATATCCTTGACCCTGCGCTTCTCCGTCCGGGACGTTTCGACAGAGAAGTTATGGTCGGTTACCCCGACGTAAAGGGCAGAGAGGCTATCCTTAAAGTACACGCAAAGAACAAGCCCCTTGCTCCAGATGTTGACCTTAACGTTATCGCAAAAACAACTCAGTTCTTTACCGGTGCAGACCTTGAAAACCTGCTTAACGAAGCGGCGCTCCTTGCTGCACGTGCAAACCGCAAGGCTATCATCGAGGAAGATATCGAGGAAGCTACACTCAAGGTAATTGCAGGTCCCGAAAAGAAATCCCACATCATTACCGACCGCGACAGGCGCATCACAGCTTACCACGAAGCAGGTCACGCAGTTGCAGGTTACTTCCTGCCCGAGTGCGATAAAATTCATCAGGTTACAACGATCCAGAGAGGTCAGGCGGCAGGCCTTACGGTAAGCCGTCCCGAAACCGATGACAGCCACGTTACAAAGGGCAAAATGTACCAAGACATCGTTATGACAATGGGCGGACGTGTTGCAGAAGCTATCACCTTTGAGGACGTATGCACAGGAGCAAGCGGCGATATCCAGCAGGCAACAAAGCGCGCGAGGGCAATGGTTACGCAGTACGGCTTCTCCGAGGCGCTGGGTCCCGTGCTTTACGGCGGCGACTCAAACGAGGTCTTCCTCGGACGTGATTACGGTCATACTCATCAGTACAGCGAAAGCACCGCAAACCTTATTGATACCGAGATAAAGCGTATCATTACAGAGGCATACGACGAGTGCAAGGCGCTTCTTACCGAGCATAAGGATAAGCTTACCGAGGTTGCGGAGTACCTTATCGAAAACGAGAAGATAAGCGGCGACGACTTTGAGAAGCTTATGAAGGGCGAGCTTAACACGGGCAAGTCCGAGGAAACGGCGGAGGAAAATATTTCTTCCGATACTGCGGAAATCACCGGGGAAAATACTGACGAAGAGAATAAAACAGAAGAGTAAAAATCGTATTTCGCAGGGCGGATTTTATATCCGCCCTGTATTGTATCCGTTATCTGCCAAATGCTGAAATATAGCCATTGTAGGGGCGGCTATAAGCCGCCCGAGGGTTACTGTAACTAACGTTTTCGGGCGGATAATATCCGCCCCTACAATAAATTTTTTGTCAATTATTCAAAAGGAGCTTTTTATGAAATTATTATTTCTCGGAGATATTGTTGGACAAAGAGCGTGCGAGTTTGTGGCGTTGAAGCTTCGTACACTGAAAGCATCCCGGGGCTTGGACATTGTTGTTGCAAACGGCGAAAACAGCGCCAACGGAAACGGCATAACCCCCTCATCGGCAAAATACCTCTTTAATCATGGCGTGGACATCATCACCACGGGCAACCATTGCTACCGCCGCAAGGAAATTTACGAAATGATGGACAGCGAGGAACGCCTTCTGCGCCCGGCAAACTTCCCCGAGGGCAACTTTGGTCACGGTTTCTGCATTTACGACATGGGAAGCTGCCAAATTGCCGTGGTAAACCTTATGGGAACGGCATATCTTGAAGCTATCGACAACCCTTTCGCAGTAATTGACAAGGTTTTGTGTAAAATCAATACGCCGAATATTTTTGTGGATTTCCATGCCGAAGCAACAAGCGAAAAGAAAGCCATGGGGTACTTCCTTCAAGGCAGAGTCACCGCTGTTTTCGGCACGCATACACACGTCCAGACCGCCGATGAAACTATACTTTTCGGGCATACGGGCTACATTACCGATGTGGGAATGTGCGGCCCCGAACATTCGGTGCTGGGCGTAAAGACCGAGCTTGCCATAGAAAAGCAGCGTTTCCATTCCCCCGTAAAATTTTTGGAGTCGGACAGCCCCTGTTTTATCAACGGCGTGTTAGTTGAGTTCGACCAAAAAAACGGTAAATGTGTTGCAATAGAACGCGTTATAATTAGATAATTCGCTGAATTTGTTACAAAAATATTGTAAAATCATTAAATGTGATGTATACTATAAGCCAACAAACCCCCGGCAACATTTTCGGTAATATTTTCTGCAAAATTTATTATTGGAGGCTTTCATATGGAGGTTCTAAAAGTTTCGGCACGTTCTTTTCCAAATTCTGTTGCAGGTGCAATTGCAAGCGTAATGCGTGAAAGCGACTCTGTTGAGGTACAGGCAGTGGGCGCAGGCGCGGCAAATCAGGCGATAAAGGCTATCGCTATCGCAAGGGGATACCTTGCTCCGATAGGCGTTGACCTTATATGCTACCCAGCTTTTGCAAATGTTTCTATCGACGGTGAAAGCCGTACAGCGATCAAGCTTATATGCGAAAAAAGGTAACAGCGGATATTTTTGCGGACGGATAGAGATCCGTCCGTTTTTGTTGGGCAAACAATAATAATTCGTAATTCGTAATGCGTAATTTTTGCACGGGCGGATAAACAATAATTTATTGCAACATTTTGTAGGGGCGGATATTATCCGCCCGATACATTAACAATAATCAACGGGCGGCTGATAGCCGCCCCTACAACATCAGGACGGGAGACCCGTCCCCTACAAAATAATGCGCTAAATTATTGTTTACCATACCAAAAACGGACGGATATGGAATCCGCCTCTACCATATCTGGACGTGAAATCTTTCCCCTGCAATGAAAATTGTAGATTTCCATAAACGTTGTACGTCATTTTCTATATTTTGAACAAAAAAACAGGGTAAAGATTATCTAAAAATAATGTTGCTATATTCAAATAATAATGTTATAATTTATGATACTAACAAATGTGCGGAAACGTACATAATTAAAGAATTGGAGGAAAACACAATGAAACTTAAAAAAATCGTTGCTGCTATTGCAGCTGCTGCTGTAACTGTTTCTCTGGCTGCTGTAAACGCTTTTGCTGCAACTGTTGAACTTGACACGGAGTATCCCGGCGGATGGGCTGCAAGTAAGACTATTCCTAAGTCCGAGTTCGCTGCTATCGGCGGAGACGTTAAGGTAGTTCTTACCGTTGAGACAAAGGATCCCCTCGTAGGCAAGCACAATCACCTTGCAAAGCCTATGAACATCTGCGTTTCATGGGACGCTATCACAAACGATCTCACAAGTGACACAGCTATTGCTAAGCTTGACGGCTTCTTCGTATTCACAGAGGGTCAGACTTCTCTCGAATTCGTAGTTCCCGAGTCTGTTTGGACTTCTTTCAAGGGCTATGTTAACGATGGCGTAGAGGACGAAGCTACTGCCGGTCTTGCTTTCCAGGTTAACGATGTTATCATCAAGTCCGCTGAGCTTTCCGCAGGTTCTCCCGAGGGCGAGATCAGACGTGTAGACGAAGCACAGAGCGCTGAAATGATGGACGGCAAGTCTTACGAAGAAGTTACAGGCGAGGCTGCTCCCGCTGACGAGGCTGCTCCTGCTGACGATGCTGCTCCTGCTGATGACGCTGCTGTTGACAATACTGCTGCTGATGCTCCTGCTGCTGATACAACAACAACATCTGAGGGCACAGGTAATGTTCCTGCTGCTGTTATGGTTTCCGTAATGGCTGTTGCAGGCGCTGCTGCAATCGCTGCTAAGAAGAGAAAGTAATTTCCGCTTAGTGCAGGCAGAACCGCTATAAGACAGGTTCTGTACAAAAAGTATGGTAAAACGGCTTTTGACGCTTTCTGTCAAAAGCCGTTTTTATTTTGGGGAAAACGGCTTACTTTTGTGCATATTAACAATGTAAACGTTATTATTTGTTGCAGTTTAGATATAGCTTTTGCGCGTACATTATAGTATAATATAAACAATCTTATAACTAATTATTTAGTATAATAAGAAAAAAACAAATTTTGGAGGAATTATTATGAAGCTTAAAAAAATCCTTGCTGCTGTTGCAGCAGCGGCTGTTGCTGTATCCGCAATGGCTGTAAACGCTTTTGCTGCAGACGAATACACTGCTAAGCTGGGCTTTGCAGACACAGCATGGGCTGTTCAGGACTGGGAAGCATCCACAACAGTTACAGGTGACGGCACATACACCATCGAGTCCACAGCTGTTGCAGGCAATGCTGACTTCGGCGTATTCGTAATCGACATCGAGGGTATGTTTGCAGCTGCACCCGAGGCTACCGCTGTTCTGGACAAGATCGAGATCGACGGTCAGGAGTTTTCTTTCAAGGCTGACAAGATCGTATACGGCGATATCGAGGAAAAGGGCAATTACAGAATTGAGATCTACAACACCTATGGCACTACTCTTGACGACCCCGGTGTAAACACAGCAACACAGATCGGTGAGTCCCTCAAGCTTACATTCACAGTTTCCGGTCTCGGCGGTGCTGAAGCTGCTGCTCCTGCTGACGACGCTGCTGACGCTCCTGCTGATGCTCCTGCTGCTGATACAACAACAACATCCGAAGGCACAGGCAATGCTCCTATCGCTGTTATGGTTTCCGTAATGGCTGTTGCAGGCGCTGCTGCTGTTGCTTCCAAGAAGAGAAAGTAAGCTATACAAAGCGTAAAAAATCCGTCTCAATCAACGAGGTGGATTTTTTATCGGCATTTTCTCTAAATTGTACAAAAAATTGCAGTAATTATTATAAAAAAAAGATATTGTTAAAATCAAAGTATAATGGTATAATTTATTCATTAATGGTGGGGAGATATATACCCACAAATAGAATTGGAGGAAACAAACAATGAAAATGAAGAAAATCATTGCAAGCATCGCAGCAGCTGCTATGACTGTAACTGCTATGTCTGCTATCTCTGCTTCTGCTATCTCTGCAGGTGCAACAACTATCGACTTTGAAGACGGTGACTACTCTTTCGTTTACCTTAACGTTTACGATGGCGGTGACAACTCTAAGCTTTCCGTTGCAGATTACAACGGCTCAAAGATGCTCAAGGTTGAGATCCAGGACAAGACTAAGGCTCCTAAGGTTTGGTTTGACCTCGACAAGATCACAGACAGAGCTAACACTGTAAACATTGCTTCTATCGAATATGATATCTACGTTGTTCCTAAGAACCTTCCTTCCGAGGATTCCGGTGAAGAGATCCCCGTTGTTGGCTGGGTAGGCGGCGCAACAGGTTCTGCAGGCGGCTTCGATAAGGACAACATTCAGCCTTCACAGATCAAGCCTTCTTGGACTGACAAGTCTTGGGACGGCGCCGCTTACGATCCCGGCGTTGCTGCTGAAGTTAAGGCTGTTAAGAAGTTCATCCTGGATGCTGAGAAGTACTCCGAAGAGGGTGTTAACCCCTTCTTCTGCTGCATGATGTGGGGTGCTTCTGACAATTCTGTTGCTGATCGTGATATGTACATCGACAACATTGTTCTCAAGGATTCTAAGGGCAACGCTATTCCTCTCGGTGTAACTGCTCCTGCTGAGACAGAGGCTACAACTGAGGCTACAACAGAGGCTGCAACTGAGGCTGCTACAGAAGCTGCTCCTGCTGAGACAGAGGCTGCTCCTGCTGAGACAGAGGCTGCTCCCGCTGAGACAGAGGCTGCTCCCGCTGAGACAGAGGCTGCTGCTACAACAGCTGCTCCTGCTGAGACAGAGGCTGTTGCTACAACAGCTGCTCCTGCTGACAGCACAACAACTTCCGAAAAGAACGGTAACGTTGCAGTTGCTGCAATCCTTGCTGTAATGGCTGCTGCCGGTGCTGCTGCAGTTGTAACAAAGAAGAGCAAGTAATCTGATTACATAGCTTTGATTTGGTATAATTAAAAATGAGGGCTGCCGTGATATTTGCGGCAGCCTTTTGTTTGCTAATTAATAACGGGCAGATAATATCTGCCCGTTAACTTCTATGCAAAAAAAATACCGCAGAAAGGTCCTGCCCTTCTGCGGAGTTTATCAAAATCAGCTTTTGCGCTGCTCCATAAGCCATTCGTTATATTCGTTCTCCGAGGTCTTTTTGGTCATTACCTCAAACTGAAGCTCGTGCGCCTTGGCAATGAACGAGTTAAACGCCTGCAAATCACCGTCCAGCTTGTACTGCTCCTGCTTCTGACGGTAAACTTCCTCATACAATATCATAGCTGATTCTCCTTTGTATTAAAAAATCTGTTATTGATTATACCACAAAGCCGCCCTGTTTTCCATAGTATAATTATACAAAAAACAAAAATTTTGCTGTTGACATCTACAAATCGAAAAATACTCCGAAAATATGCTTGAAATATCCTTTTTACTATGGTATAATAAAAGGTACCGAAAGATATATTTTTGTGTTTTATCCCCAAACGGTCTTTGCCGTTGGGGATTTTTTTGTGTAAATGGGGGAAATTACTGCGAAAGTATGTACATTTCAAGACAAAAAGCGTATAATCAATAGTGTTATGTTCCCAAAAATAATTTAAGGAGAATTTATTATGAAAAAGATTTTTGCGGCAGTTATTGCCCTTTCACTTTGCGGAGTAATGCTCACTGCCTGCGGTACGAATAACGGTGCGGCAGACGTTGTGGACGAAACCACGACGGCAAGCTCCGAAGCAGCTGTATCCGAGGAGACAACTGCCGAGACCGAGGCTGAAACCACTACCGAAGCTGAAACCGAGGCTGAAACTGAAGCTTCCGACGCGGTTTCGTCGGACAGTTCCTTTGCAAGCCTTGACGAGCTTGCGGCGGCTGACCTCTCTTCCCTTGCCTGCGAAGCAGTCGCTTACAAGGACAGCTTTAGCTGTGATTTCGCAAACAGCCTTAAGGGTGCTACCGCTCTTTACATAGACATGGAGGACACAAAGGGCGCTGCAAAGGTTGCAATGGGCATCGAGGGCAACAACATCTTTATGGATATGTACGAGGCTGAGAGCGACACCAAGCTGACCATTATCATCAAGGATAAGGTAATGTATATGCTTGACACCGAGGCCAAGGAAGGCTTTTACTACGAGGTCGACGACGAAACTCTCGGAGATTATGACATGGAATCCATGTTCAAGGAGCTTCAGATAGACGATGAAGACATCGACGAGCAGGCAGAGGTCACAACCTATGCCGTAGAGGTCGGCGGCACGGCTTATACTCTCGAAACAAGCGGCGAATCGGGTATGCTGTTCAATGCTGACGGCAAGCTCAGCGGTATGTTCGGCAAAGACGATGTGTTTATCGTAAACGACTTTACTGCGGAAATTCCCGAGGGCCTTTTCGATATCCCCGAGGATTATCAGCTTGTTGACATGGCGGCTGCTCTTTCCGAAGCAGGAGCAGGAAGCGACGCTCAGTAATTATATCGGCTTTGCGCCGCTGTACGGGGTATACCGTGCGGCGGCGTTTTTTTGCGCCTGCAAAACATTCCGCTTTACAACCGCCGCCCGATGTGCTATACTATAATTATGTTTGATTGAAAGGAAGTTTATCATGGCTTTGAGAGTAGGTATGGTTTCCCTCGGCTGCAGCAAAAATCAGGTCGACGCGGAAAGAATGTTATATAAGATACAAAAGGCAGGCTATCAGCTTGTGGAGGACGCCGCTCTTGCGGATATTGCAATAATCAACACCTGCGGCTTTATCGAAAGCGCAAAGCAGGAGGCTATTGACACTATCCTTGAATTCGCGGTACTGAAAAAAGAGGGTCGCATTAAAAAGGTGGTCATCACGGGCTGTCTTGCGGAAAGATACAGAAGCGAGGTCTCAGAGCTTATCCCCGAGGCGGACGCTGTTGTGGGCATAGGCTGCAACGCCGATATTGTGTCGGTGCTTGAAAGGATAACCGCAGACGAGACGGTGCAGTGCTTTGAAGAAAAGGAAAAGCTTGAACTTACGGGCGGACGCGTTCTCACAACGCTGTCCTTTACCTCTTACCTTAAAATCGCGGAGGGCTGCGACAACCGCTGCTCATACTGCGCGATACCCGACATCCGCGGCGGTTTCAGAAGCGTGCCTATGGAAAATCTGATTGACGAGGCGGAAAAGCTTGCCGCAAACGGAGTGCGTGAGCTGAACGTTATTGCGCAAGATACCACGAGATACGGCATTGACCTTTACGGCAAATATATGCTGCCCGAGCTGCTTGAAAAGCTGTGTGTAATAGAAAATTTAAAGTGGATACGTTTGCTGTACTGCTACCCCGAGCGCGTTACCGACGAGCTTTTGGAGGTAATGGCAAGGGAAGAAAAGATAGTGAAGTACATGGACCTGCCCATTCAGCACTGCGACGGGGACATACTCCGCAAGATGAACCGTCCCGGGGACGAAGACTCCCTGCGCAGTCTGATAGCGAAGATACGCGCAAAGGTGCCGGGAATTATCCTGCGCACGACCCTGATAACGGGCTTCCCTACGGAGACCGAGGAGCAGTTCACCCGTCTTGCCGAGTTTGTGGACGATATGGAATTCGACCGCCTTGGCTGTTTCCCCTACTCCGAGGAGGAGGGCACTCCTGCCGCTGAAATGGACGGACAGGTTGACGAAGAGGTAAGAGAGCGCAGAGCCGAGGTCATTATGGATCAGCAGTCGGTTATTGCCGAAAAAAAGAATAACGCCCTTGTGGGCAGCGTTATAGAGGTCGTGACAGAGGGCTTTGACCGCTACGGCGAGTGCTATTTCGGAAGAAGTGCGGCGGACGCTCCCGACATCGACGGAAAGGTGTTCTTCACCTCCCCCGACAAGCGGCGTATTCCCGGGGAGTTCGTTAAGGTAAGAATAAACGAGGTCATGGACTACGATTTGATAGGAGAGATAGAGGATGAATCTGCCGAATAAGCTTACTCTGATAAGGGTAATATTGGTGCCGTTCTTTGTGTTTTTCATGCTGACGGACATTGTTCCGTTCAGTCCTGCGATAGCCTTGGGACTGTTTATCATCGCCTCGGTCACGGACGCTCTTGACGGACACATCGCAAGAAGCCGCAACCTTGTGACCACATTCGGAAAGTTTCTTGACCCGTTGGCGGACAAGGTGCTGGTGATATCGGCGCTGATATGCCTTTGCGAGCTTGGCGTGGTGGGGGCAGTACCCGTTATAATTATTGTTGCAAGGGAATTTATGGTATCGGGACTTAGGCTTGTTACCGCAAACGAAGGCGTTGTTGTTGCGGCAGGAATATGGGGCAAGCTGAAAACCGCGTTCACCATGGTTGCCGAGGTGGTTATAATGCTGGGTATGTGCTTCACGTTTGAGGGCGCGGCAGCGGATATCGCAAATGTGGTGTATCAGGTGCTTATCTGGATAGCTACGGCGCTTACGGTGATTTCGGGCGGCGTGTATCTCAAAGGCTATTGGAAGTATATCGACGCGTCGAAGTGAGAAACAAGGATATATTTTTGGAGGGACGGCTGTTGGCTGTCCCTTTTGTTATCGGTAACGTTAGTATGAGATAAATAATAATTTAGCGCATAAAGCAAAGTTGAGAACCCAGCGAAGCGAAAGCAAAAAGTTCGCCAGCCTTTCAAGGCTGCGAGGTTCTTAGGGGCAGAGCCCCTAAGTCGCCGTCCGCAGACGGCGAAACACCCCAGCTTGCGCCCGCAGGCGCTGCCTTAGAAGCGCTCCGCAAAGTTGAATTTTGCGGCGAGTAGCCGCAAAAGAAGAACGCCCTGCAAGAGAGGGCGTTCTTAACAACGGCGTAAGCCGTTGCTGCTTTCGGTTTAAAGTAAAGCTCCGTTCAAAACAGTCCACCGGACTGTTTTGAAGAAAAGTTTGCTTTGTAGCTCCAACAAGGGGAGGCGGTCTTGTTCGCCTCCCCTCAAAATGCTGTCGCATTTTTCACCTCTTGCTCCGTTTTTTCGGGCGCCTGCGGGCGCAAGCTGGGGAATTTCGCCGTCTGCGGACGGCGACCAAAGGCTCTGCCTTTGGAAACCGCAGCCTTGAAAGGCTGGCGAACTTTTTACTCTCGCTTCGCTGATGCCATACAAAATGTTACCCCAAACAACACGGGCGGATATGGAATCCGCCCCTACAACATCGGGACGGAAAACCCGTCCCCTACAAAATGTTACGCCGCTAAATTATTGTTTACCCTACAAACAAAAATAACAAAATCTCTCACATTGTTCGTTTCTGCATATGCCCCACTTTGAATACCGTTTTTTTCTATTCAAAAAATTATTATTTTTTTCAAAAAAAGCGAGACAAACAGGATTATTTATGTTATAATTATACTAATCTATAAAATTTAGAAGCTGCTGCGTGCAGCTTTCGGAAAGGACGGGTTCTACATATGACCCATGAAAAATCCTGCGGCGCTATTGTCTACCGCAGGCATCACGGAAACATCGAAATCCTGCTTATCAAGCATATCAACAGCGGACACTGGTCTTTCCCCAAGGGACACGTGGAAGAGGGCGAGACCGAAGTGGAGACCGCCCGACGCGAGATCAAGGAAGAGACGGGTCTTGACGTTATAATTGATCCCACATTCCGCGAAACGGTACAATATTTTCCGCGGAAGGATACTCAAAAGGTCGTTGTGTATTTCGTTGCAAAGGCTAAAAATTACGACTTTGTTCCCCAAGAAGAGGAAATCGCGGAGATAAAGTGGGTGGATATCGGTCATGCAACCGCTGTTCTGACCTACGAAAACGACAAATCCATTGTCAACAAGGCAAAAAAGGCTATCAGAGATTAAAAAGCTGCTGTACGGTTAAGAGCCGTGCAGCAGCTTTTGTTTATGCGGCTTCGCTTACGGTGGTCACGCTTTCTTGGGGAGTATCCTCGGATTTGAGTATCTTCTCGGAGAAAATCGTGGTCACCTTGTCGATAAGGTCGAAAATGGGGTAATTTACATTAAAATAGGTGTGAGTCCAGACATCTTCGGTAAGGTTATAAGTCAGACCGCCGCTGCCGTCGTCCACAAGGAAGCGGGACTCGTCAAACCACTCCTCGCCGTTGATATACAGCTTTTCTCCCTCCCAATGCACCTCATAATGCAGGGCGTCGTCACGGTTTTCCTTGTTCGCCTGCTTAACAAGCTTTTTTATGGTTGTTTTCAGCGTGATAAACTTCATATCCACGTCAAGCTTGTTGGGCTCAACATAAACCGCGACCTTTCCCGAGGATTTGTTCTTCACGTCCAGCACGTAGCAGCGGAAGTTCCCCGACGGTGACACTATCCCCCCGTTTGGCGTAAGCAGCGTATCCACCGTGGTCACGCGGAACACGTTCATTATCAGGAAGAACGCAATTCCCCCAAGAATATACATAAGCAGGAAAATTGTGCCGAAAACAGTTTTTGCAGTATCGTTCATTTTGCAGCAGAAAAAGCCGAACAGCGTCATCATTGCGGCAGGGATAAGCAGCGGCCAGTTGCCCCAGTCCAGCAGCAGCGTTGGCAGGAACATCACCATGTTCGCCATGCCGACGATGCAGGTTATGAAGCTTCGCCTTGTGTAGAAGAAAAGCAGCCCTATAATGAAGGAGAACGCCGCGTAAACTATCGCGAACATGACCTTGTCGGTATACACGATGTCGTAAAAGAACACCGCATATGCGAAATATGCAAGGCATACGGTGTATGCTCCGCAAAGCAGGCTCACGGCAAGTATAAACCACTTGTTGGTAACGATTTTTTTAATTTTTTCCATAAAGGTTTCCTTTCTGTGAAAAGTGTACCGTCATCGGGCTATGATAGTATAATAAAATGATAACCCAAAATCCGCGGAAAATCAACAACAATTCGGTTTCACAGGTATTACAAAATAAATATATGATTTGCAATTGCAGGGGACGGGGCAGACAACGCTTGATTTATTTTAACAATGTAGGGGCGGATTCCATATCCGCCCGCGTTTTTCGGTAATTAACGGGCGAAAATAGATTTCGCCCCTACGCAAATTAATTCTGCAAGAAAAAAGCTGCTTTTGACATAATTACCAAAAGCAGCCTTGCAGTATCTGTTCACGACACTCCTGCCGGGATATACAAGGAATGCGCCGACTTAGCGATAACGCTTCACAAGCTTTACAACAAACAGCACGATAATTCCCGCAATTCCTGCAATAAGGACTACCGCTGCGATAGTAAGCGCAATGTTTGCACCTTTTGACGCAACCTTTATTTCGGTTATTTTTTTTGCCTCATAGTCTCCCATGTTTGCGACAACCGTTCCGTCGGCAGATGTGACGGTAAAATCGTCTATGTAGAGAATATCACCCGTAAATTCGCTGTATGTTGGGATAGTAAAGCCAACTCTTGTGTTGTCGGCATTTTCGGGAAGCGTAAGCGTAACAACAGTCCAATCCTTGGTGCTGAGAGCTTCGGGCATAGCTTCAAGCCAGATAATGCCGTCGCTGAACAGCGAAAAGCTGTCGGTATAAGCTTCTGCACCCTCGCAGAGAAGCACGCTCATCTCAATAGTGCAGCCCTTGAAATTCGGCAGACCCAGAGTTTCTGCGTCAACATACATACCACCGAAATTTTTCTCCACGCTGCTTGTTATGTTCTCCGACACCAGCAGACTTCCACTGCCGTTTTTGGATACAAGGGAGTCGATTTTAGTTTCAAGTCCTGTTTCCTCCACCGAGCCGTAGGTCTGCCACTCGGTCATACTGCCGGTTTTATCAAAGCAGTAGGTCGCCTGACCGTCCTCAACCGCAAATGCGGAGAAAGCTGAAACGCCTGCTGCCAACGCAAAAGCAGCGGCGGCGGACAATATCTTTTTAAGTTTCATATTATTCAATCCTTTCGATATATGTGTTCCGCGGTAAAAAATACACGTTCGGTAAAATTTTTATTGCTCTACCAATTAACTCTTGAAGATTTATGCGCAGAACCAATATCGAAAGCCTAGGAAGAAAAGCGCAGGAATACGTGGGTATTTCAAGCTTTTCTGACGACGGATTTCGATATTGGGGCAAGCATAAAATTCATTAGTTAATTGGGGGAGCAATATTTATCTCGGGCAAAAAACGTCATACTATTATTTTATTATATAAAACAAAATTTGTCAATATGTTTGAGGTAAACATATTGACAAATTTAAAGAATTTTATTCGTTGCTGTTGTCAACGCTGAGTATTACCTCGCTGACAAGGTTGCCGGGAAGCTGCTCGTAGCGGAGATGTTCAAGGGAGAAGCTGCCTCTGCCGCGTGTTATCTGACGAAGCTGCGTGGTAAAGCTCTGCATTTCCCTCATGGGAACTTCTGCCTCGATAACGGTATAGCCCTTTTTCTTGTCGGGGTTCATGCCGATAACTCTGCCGCGGCGCTTGTTAAGGTCACCCATGATATCGCCCGTATTGTCGTCGGGAGCGGTAACTGTAAGCTTACCTATCGGCTCGAGAATAGTGGGGTCAGCCTGCTTCAAGCCTTCCTTAAAGGCAATGGAAGCCGCCGTTTTGAACGCCATTTCGGAGCTGTCTACGGGGTGGTAGGATCCGTCCACAAGGATAGCCTTGAGACCCGTTACGGGGCAGCCTGCCAAAACGCCCTTCTTCATGCAGTCCTGCAAGCCCTTTTCGACTGCGGGGAAGAAATTCTTCGGTACTGCGCCGCCGAATACCTTTTCCTCAAAAACAAGCTCTTCGGAGAGGCAAGGCTCGAACTCTATCCATACGTGACCGTACTGACCGTGACCGCCGCTCTGCTTCTTGTGCTTGCCCTCGACCTTAACCTTTTTGCGTATGGTCTCGCGGTATGCTATCTTCGGGTCTTTCAGCACAACGTCCGCGCCGAATTTTGCTTTCAGCTTAGCTGCGGCAACGTCGATATGCTGCTCGCCCAGACCGCTGATTATCTGCTCCTTTGTGAATGGGTCAAGACCGTAGGAAAGGGTCTTATCCTCCTCGGTAAGGCGCTGTATTCCTGCGCTTATCTTGCTCTCGTCGCCCTGAGCCTTTGCGGTAACAGCCATACGGTAGCAGGGCTTGGGGAAGTCTATTGCAGGGAAAGCTATCTTTCTTGACGGGTCGCAGATAGTATCGGACGTACCTGCGCCGATCTTTACAGCAACGGCGATATCACCTGCGTATGCCTCGGTTACCTCGGTCTGCTTCTTGCCGCAGAGAGTGTAAAGCTTGCCTATCTTTTCGGGAGCGTCCGAAGCAGTATTTATGTAGTCGGTATTTGCTTTAAGCACGCCGCTGATGACCTTGATAAAGGACATCTTGCCCACAAATGGGTCGGCAACGGTCTTGAACACAAATGCCGAAAGGGGCGCGGTCTCGTCGTATGCTATCTCAACAGGCTCGCCGCTCATATCCTCGGCAAGAGCAGGCTTGTTGTCGCAGGGGGCAGGAAGCAGCAGCTCGATTTCCTTGAGCAGCATATCAACACCTGCCGTGGTTGTGGAGGAACAGCACACAACGGGAGTGATGATACCCTCGTTCATGCCCTTGTGGATACCGTGAACAAGCTCTTTCTGAGTAAAAGGCTCGCCCTCGAAGAATTTCTCCATAAGCTCCTCGTCGGTCTCTGCAACAGCCTCGGAGAACGCCGCGATAAGACCGTCCATACGGTATTCCATCTTTTCGGATACCTCGGCTGTGGGCATATCTGTCTCAACAGCGTTGCCCTTTTCGTCGTAGGTATAAGCTTTCATCTCGATAAGGTTAACGAAGGATACAACCTTTCTGTCCTTGATAACGGGTACAACAACGGGGCAGACGGTAGGACCGAACTTTGTTTTCAGGTCGGTGAGGACGTTATAGAAGTTAGCGTCTGCGTCGTCAACCTTTGTGACAACGAACATAGAGGGCTTTCCAAGCTCGCAGGCAAGGTCGTAAGCCTTTTCGGTGCCGACCTTAACGCCGGATTTTGCGGATACGGTTATCATGACCGTACCTGCCGCGGTAATTCCCTCGTACATACCTCCGGCAAAGTCGAAAAGACCGGGGGTATCCAGCAGATTTACCTTTATATCGTTATATTCAAAGGAAGCAAGAGAAGTGCTGAGGGAAGCCTTGCGCTTTATCTCCTCGGGGTCGTAGTCGCAGACGGTGTTTCCGTCAGCGGTCTTGCCAAGTCTGTCGGAAGCGCCTGCTCTGAACAGCAGAGCCTCGGCAAGAGAGGTCTTGCCCGAACCGGAATGACCTGCAATAGCTATATTTTTAATTGTTTCAGCTCCGTAGTGTTTCATATGTATCTTCTCCCATCGAATTGATTGTTACAAATAAACAAAAAAATGTTTATTAACAATTAATATTATAGACTCTTTGCTTAGAAAATGCAATACAAAAATAACATTTTCAACAAAACGCAGTATGTTTTGTGCAATTGTTTATATATTATGCACAATAGTCTGATAATATGAATAGAAAAAATAAGGGGCGGCAAGAATAATCTGCCGTCCTCGGTTTGTCGTAAAACGCACTTTTCAATAACGGGCGGATAATATCCGCCCCTACAAAACAGCTTAAATGCATCATCTTATACTATTTCCTAATCAACCTATAGACAAAGTCTATAGGTTGATCCCACCGCTTTGCGGTGGGTGCGGCGAAGCCGCAGGAAAGCCGTTCAATACTAATTCAGTCAAAACCGCAGGTTTTGACTTGCCGCCCTTTAGGCGGTTCTCCTTATAGACTTTGTCTATAAGGAGATTAAGAATTAGTATTACAGTAGGGGCGGCTATCAGCCGCCCGTTAATTATATTGTTTATCGGTAATCTATGGGGGTGCAGGAATAATCTGCCGTCCCGAACTATGCTTGAGAGGGGTATTTTATGTACATCGCCCAGAACACCACGCCTGCCAACGCAAGGGCAAGTCCCAGCCCCGTGTAAAAAAAGGCGATGAACGTGTCGGGCACCAGCCCAGAGTAACGAAGCCAAATCCCTCCGCCCATCATAAACGCCATTATGCAGTAAGCCTTTATATCAAAAAAATTCCAGAACGGACGGGTAGGCTCTTCATAGCCGTAAATTCGTTTTTTTATGCTTAAAGCTCATTTTAAAAAACATCGTGCCGAACGCGCCGAACACCGACGCCGACAGCAGGATGTGGTACCACTTTACGGTGTCCATGCTTTGATAGGAAAGCACGCCGAGGCGCGCCACATTTAATCCTGCAAGAAGCCATACGCAGTCTGCAATTGCAAGAAGAGTACGCTTCTTAACGTGGAAAAGATGTTTTTCAGCCATTGTTTTTTGCTCCGTTTTCATCATTTGGGATTTTTATTGTTCCCGTGTCATCAGTGCCACACATTCAACGTGTTCATCGTTGTCCAAACAGATATCCATATCCTCCTCAATAATAGGAAGCCTGAACTTGATGGACTTTATCCACTGACCATTTGGCTGACGTTCTTCATATATCTGTATCTCGGAAACAAGTGCTTCGATGAGCTGCCGTCTTTCAGTTTCATTCATCACTGCGTACAGCTTTTCAAAATAAATCAGCACCTTATAGATATTATCACTTGTCAGCTTTTCGGCTTCAATTGACTGTTTCTTTGCTCGTGCGGCGATAAGCTGATTTTCAATACCCTCTATCTTATCATACATATTATAAAGGCGGTTGTCAAGGTCTGCCTTTCGATTTATATAGTGCCTGTCATCGGGGTCAAGGGAGTCTATTTCCTCGATAAGCTTTGATTTTACCCCGTAAGCCTGACGAAGCTGTTTTTCGTAATTTGCAAGCTCCTGTTCAATAGTGGTCGTATCGACCTGCATATTGATTTTATCCTGCATCATAGAGGCGAATTTCGGATTGCTCACTAATTTAATTATAATCTCAGAAACGGAATTGTCAAGCAGTTCTTCGTTTATCTGCTTTTTGTAATCACACTTATAGCCACGATTCATATTTCGGTGCTTGCAGCCGTAGTAGAAGAAATCCTTGTATTTCGTGCCGTCTTTCTTGTGCTTAACACTCTTGTTTCCGTACATTCCAGCACCGCAGACGGGGCATTTTACGATACCCGAAAGCAGGTGTACCTTTGTATCCTTGCCGATATTTACATGCTCGTACTTTTTAGCCTGTGCAAGCAGCTTCACTTGTGCCGACTGCCAGAGTTCTTCTGAAACAATAGGCTCATGCACTCCGTCTGCAAGCAGGTAGTTGTCCTGTTCAACAAGATGATAGTCATTTCTTGTTCCGTGTATCTTTTCCATTTTTCTGCGACCATAGGCAATCTTGCCGCAGTAAACAGGATTTTTCAGTATCTTACGGATAAGCGAAGCATCAAAAAGCGGTGTTTTTCCGTTTTGACGTATTATCTTGTGAATACCGTGATCTTCAAGATATTTGGCAATTCCGTTTGCACCCGTATTTGTGTTCACATACTGATTGTAAATCACACGGATAGCTTCGGCTTCTTCTTCGTTAATTATCAATTCACCATTTACAAGCTTGTAGCCATACGGAGCAAAACCGCCGTTCCATTTACCTTCACGGGCTTTCTGAATACGTCCTTCCATTGTCTGGACACGGATATTTTCTCTTTCAATTTCCGCAACGGCAGACAATACCGATATCATCAGCTTGCCTGCGTCCTTTGAAGAATCAATACCGTCCTCAACGCAAATAAGGTTCACACCGAAGTCCTGCATGACCTGCAGGGTGGACAGCACATCAGCCGCATTTCTTCCGAAACGTGAGAGCTTGAATACAAGCACATAGGATACTCCGTCCTTGCCCGACTTTATATCTTCCATCATCTGATTGAACTGCAATCTTCCCTCAATAGATTTTCCCGATTTACCTGCATCTTCGTATTCTTCGACAATTTCATAGCCGTTATAATCGGCAAAGGCTTTCATTCGTGATTTCTGAGCATCTAAAGAGTAACCGTCGATCTGCATTGCGGTTGATACTCTTGTATATGTATAGACCTTTGTTGCCATATTTCAAAACGCATCTCCTATTTTTCAATACCAGGTTTGGACACAATTCTCACGATTATTATATCACGTGCTATTACTTTTGTCAACAGGCAATTTCGTATCAATATCCTCATTGCTGCTATTTTCATAGGATTCGTCTTGTTGAGATGTCGGCATATCATCAAAGGACAGCTCCGCTGCGTGTTTTTCAATCATTTCTGCCAATAAGCTTGCAAAACCGTCCCATACATCTGTCATTGACATTCTCCTTTCTTTGTTGTTTCTTTTGTTCTTATTATTCTAATTCAAAAATTCAGCAGCTTTATCAGAAACAATTTCTGATAAACAAAAAAGAGAGCCAAGAAACAAATCCTCAGATTTGCTCTTAGCTCTCTTTCGCTGTTCCGCCCCGCTCCTTTGGGACGCCGTTATTAAATTTTAAAAATCATTGCTATGTTGATTCCGACTAATCTTAAATGTTTAACTATATTATACTATACAAATTTGCTTTTGTCAAGAGCTTTCAGAAAATTTCTTTAACTTTTTTGATTAGGAACATTGATTGCTTTTTGAAAATATGGTAAAATCAAAGTAGATAAAAATTTCGGGAGGGCTATTATGACCATAGGTGAAAAAATCAAAAACGCAAGAAATCTTCGAGGACTTACACAGAAGGAACTCGGAATAAAACTCGGCTTCGATGAAAAATCTGCCGATGTCAGAATTGCTCAATATGAAAGCGGCACAAGAACGCCAAAGTCGGAATTGCTGTCGGAGATAGCTGTCGTACTTGACGTAAATATCAATTCTCTGAAAAATCCGACTTTAGAAAATACCGAAACTTTCATACATTTGCTTTTTGACTTGGAGCAGGAATCGAAAAAACATCACACCAATAATTTCTCAATAATCTTCGTTCCCGATGAACTCGAAAATCCGCAGCTGGCGCTCCAATTTCACAATCATCTGCTAAATGAATTTCTCGCAGAGTGGCAGCTTCGCAGAAAAGAGCTTAACGAGGAAATTATAACCGAGGAGGAATATGCGGAATGGATGATGAACTTTCCTGCTACTTCCGACGGTTGCGGTAAAAGTGAGCCGATCAAAAAGTGGAGAAAATGAGTTTCAACCCAGTTGAATACGATTTGTGATGAAGATACCCGCAAGCGATGAAAAACTGTAGGTATTAGTTCTATTGTGCGTCAGAACTAATACCTATTTTTCAACATATTAAGCCGAAGTCTTATCCTCAGAAACACAGGTGTTTCCGATAAATCTGTAGAATATCTCAATCTTTACTCTTTTCTCACCGTCAACAAGCTCCTTCTCATATACATAAATCTTGTCAATCAACGTATGAAGAAGCTCGAAAGTAAGCTCACTAATATCCACATAGCTCTTAACAAGATCGGCAAAATCAACAGCATTTCTTTGATTGATCTCCCGATTTTCCATATCAGCAGAAATACTTTTTACCTTCTCACGAAGCGTTGACAGTTCCTTTTCCATATTTGCCGAAAGGGATTTGTAAGTATCTTCAGACACCACTCCGAACACCTTATCCTCATACAATTTCTGAATAAGTATCTCAAGTTCTGATATACGCTTTTTCGACTTTGAAAGTTCATTTCGTAAGGAGGCAGACTCGCCGTTCCTCAAATTGTTGTAAGTGTCCGTCAGGCATTTTATGTACTCATCAGTATTTTCCGCTGCCAACGAAGCATGACGCTTTATATCATCAAGTACAATTGTGTAAAGCTGTTCAAACTGAATGTTATGCCCCGAGCAGGCTGACAAACCATGACGGATAGCCGTCTGACATCTGTATGTTCCGATAGATGTTCTTCTATTTTTCGTAGAAGCAAAACCATGTCTTTTCCCGCAGTCGGGACAATAAACAAGACCTCTGAAAATATTATCGGCATTTGAAGTAATGGAATCACGCTTAACGGATACACGCTGCTGAACCGTCTGAAAATCCTCCTCGCTAACAAGAGCCTCATGTGCATTTTCAGTGATGACCCAATCATCGGAATCATGCTTAATGATACGCTTATCTTTGAACGACTTTACACCATATCTCAGGCAAACAATTTTTCCTGTGTAAACGGGATTTGTCAGAATATGATAAACGCTGCCCGTTTCCCAGTCATAAGGATATTTCGTAAATGATTCGCTGCCCATCTCATCGGAATGATTATAGGAACGGGGCGTAAGTACCTTCATTTTTTTGAGGTGTGTGGCTATCATATGACAGCTTTTCCCTTCAAGAGCAAGTTGGAACATCATCCTGACATTATCGGCGCATTCATTCGGTATGAGTTTATTTGATTTTAGTTCAACTCTGCTGTAACCATAAGGAGCTGGACCGAGAGTATATCCGCCGTTAGCCGCCATTGTTCTGAATGCTGATTTAACTTTTTTGCTTATGTCCTTAGCATACCACTCATTGACGATATTTTTGAAGGGAGCAAAATCATTATCACCGATGAGGGAATCCACATTGTCATTTACGGCAATAAAGCGAATATCCTTCTGAGGAAAATATATCTCGGTGTAATATCCTGTCTGAAGATATTCACGTCCAAGACGGGACAAGTCTTTTACAATTACAGCACCAATCTTTCCTGCTTCGACATATCCGATCATTCTCTGAAAATCGGGGCGGTCAAAATTTGTGCCTGTGTAACCGTCATCCACAAAAAACTCTGTATTGAGAAATCCGTTGTCTTTGGCGTACTGCGTGAGCAATGTTTTCTGGTTCTGTATGCTCATGCTGTCGCCATTGTATTCATCGTCACGGCTCAATCTGCAATAGAGAGCCGTTATTTTATCCTGCTGTTTTAATTTCATAAAATCCTACCTTTCCAAACAGCAGATTATGACTGTATTTATTATACACCATATTC
>JAGAUA010000059.1 GCA_017847885.1 Oscillospiraceae bacterium | reverse complement strand
TCTGCCCTTTTGAGGGTAAGAAGCCCTGTTTGGGGCAAAATATGATGAGATTTTTCACATTCTTGCAGGAAAAAAGACTTTTTCAGGCTGGGCGTGAATTTTTTTATCTTGGAATGCTATTTATTCAGCGTTTCCTTAAATCTCCTGCTTGTTTTTATCACGATTTTTTACCGGCTCCAAAAATTATAATCACCATTACAATAATTCCAATGATTTGAATTGCTGTGTTTTGGGAAATTAATGTTGCCAATAAATATCCGCCTACAAAACAGCCGACTATTTCCTGAATACAGCCCTTTGAGCCGAAATATACCACATTAAAGATTCGATGATACATTACAAAACAAAAAATAATACTTACAACAATTGTGATAAGATATAACACTGCTTGTCCCCCCGATTTTTTTGCTGCCATAATTATACCTCATATCAGAAAAGGTTTGGTGTCCCTTTTGGTACACAACCCAAAAAAATTCCCGTATCTCGTCCGAGGTACGGGTTTTTCGCATTATTCGGGAAACCGCGGAATATTTCAGAAAAATTGCGGAAAAATATTGGTGTTTCAAATAAATCCCGATTTTTACGGAAAGGAGAGTCTCATTTCTGTATGACGTGCAGCGACAGTATGAGGCGTATTCTGGAATATGGCAAAAAAAATAACGCGCAACACTTTTTTGATGGAAAATCCTCCGACGATACACAGCTTTGCGGCAATTGCAGGAAAAAAAGAAAGCGAGGGACCTCTCGCAAAATTTTTCGATGAGACCTGCGACGACGGATATTTCGGGCAGAAAACCTGGGAGCAGGGCGAAAGCGAGCTGATGAAGCGCACCGTTACCCTTGCTATCTCAAAGGCAGGACTTTCAAACGACGACATAGACTATATGTTTGCAGGCGACCTGCTCAATCAGTGCATAACCTCCACATACGGTCTTCGCGACCTGAATATCCCTCTTGTGGGGATATACGGCGCTTGCTCCACAATGTCAGAGGGGCTTGCTCTTGCGGCGCTTATGACCGACAGCGGCATCGGCGGTCATGTCATTGCGACAACCTCCTCCCACTTTTGCACGGCGGAAAGGCAGTTTCGCTTTCCCCTTTCCTACGGCTCTGTGCGCACCCCCACCGCTCAATGGACCTGCACTGCTTCGGGCGCCGCGGTACTGTCCCCCAAAAGCACCGCGCCTTTCATACGTGCTGTAACTATCGGCAAGATAGTCGATTTGGGCGTGACCGACGCCAACAACATGGGCGCTGCCATGGCTCCTGCCGCGGCATACGTGATAAAAACCTTTTTGCAGGATACCGCAATGGAGCCGTCGGATTTTGACGCTATCGTTACGGGAGACCTTGGCACTGTCGGCAGCAAGCTTCTTATCGAGCTTCTAAGGGGTGACGGCATTGACATATCAAAGCAGCACCGTGACTGCGGCGTTATGATGTTCGACATCGAGGGGCAGGACGTCCACGCAGGCGGCTCGGGCTGCGGCTGTTCGGCGTCGGTGCTTTGCGGATACTTCCTGCCAAAGCTTAAAACGGGAGAGCTGAAAAACATTCTCTTCTGCGCAACGGGAGCGCTTATGTCCCCCACGGCTTCACAGCAGGGGGAGAGTATTCCCTCTATCTCCCACGCGGTCTATATCTCGTCGGAAAGCCGCATAAAGGACCACAGCTGATTATAGAAAGGGTGATTTTATGTTTACCGAATATTTATGGGCATTTGTTATCGGCGGACTTTTCTGCGCCGTGGGTCAGGCTCTTATCGACTACACAAAGCTTACTCCTGCGCGTATACTTGTGGCATACGTGGTTGCAGGGGTAATTCTCGGCGCGCTTGGCTGGTACAAGCCGCTGGTGGAATTTGCCGGGGCAGGTGCTTCCGTGCCGCTGACAGGCTTCGGGAACGTGCTTGTTGAGGGCGTAAAGCAGGCGGTGGACGAAAAGGGCTTGCTGGGTGTTCTTACGGGAGGACTCAGCGGTGCGGCAGGCGGAATAACCGCAGCCATCGTGCTGGGACTTCTTGTAGCGCTTATTTTCCGCCCGAAAGAGAAATGATGATTTTGGCACAAACCGCATAAAAACTAAGCGCAGACACATGATGTGCCTGCGCTTTTTGTTACCTGCCTTAAACAGTTATGCTGTTTTTTGTTTATACGCGGAACATTGATATCTTTTCTCTCAATGCCATTGCCTGAGCGTTCAGCTCTTCGCAGCTTGCAGCGCTCTCCTCGGCGGTTGCGCTGTTCTGCTGAACGACATCCGCGATCTGGTCGATACCCGACTTGACCTGGTTTACAGCCTGTGCCTGCTGGAATGTCTTTTCCGCCACTTCAAGGATAAGTCCGTTGGTCTCGTTGGTAATGTCGATGACCTTGTTCATTGCCTCGGCAGTCTTTGAAGCTATTTCAGAGCCTTCTTCGACAGCTTCTATGCTGTGACCGATAAGGATAGTCGTGCTGCTTGCCGCCTCTGCGGATTTGTTTGCAAGGTTTCTTACCTCGTCGGCAACTACCGCAAAGCCCTTGCCCGCAGAGCCTGCTCTTGCCGCCTCGACAGCGGCGTTAAGGGCAAGAATGTTGGTCTGGAACGCGATATCCTCGATAGTCTTGATTATCTTGCTTATCTCGTTGGATTTATCCTGAATGTTGCTCATTGCGTTCAGCATCTGACCTATCTGCTCATTCTGGCTGTTAACAAGCTCGATAGCTGTTCTGGAAAGCTCCTGCGCCTTTTCTGTGCTTTCAACGTTATGCTCGATATTTACGGATATCTCGTCGATGGAAGCCGAAAGCTGCTCGGTAGCCGCCGCCTGCTTTGTAGTACCCTCCGCAAGCATTGCAGAGCCGTTGGATATCTGCTCGGAGCCACTGTATACCTGGTCAGAGGACATATTGATGTTATCGATGGTGTCCTTCATTTTCTCTTTAAGTCTTGCAGAGGACTCGCTTATGCTTTCAAAGTCGCCGTGATATACAACGTCCGACTCGTATGTAAAATCGCCATCCGCCATGGACTCCATGCGCGCGGAAATGTCCCCCACATATCTGTCAAGGTTTGTTATCGCAAAGGAAATGGATTCCGCAAGCTCGCCTATCTCGTTTTTGTAAAGTTTTCCTGTAATGCCGGGGTTGCCGCGGAGGTTGCCCTGCTCCATTTCAACAGCCATGTTCTTTACCATAACGATAGGCAGGTCTATATGCTTCTTTAAGAATACCACAAGGATACCTATTGCAGCAAGAACAAGAACGACCGCAGTCGCAATGCTGACGATTAGCACCGTGCTGATGCTTTTCTGCATTTCCGCCATGGGATAGCCCGTAAAGAGCGCGCCCTTTATAAGACCGTTGCTGTCGATAACAGGCTTGTATGTGGTCATGTAGTCATCGCCGAAAATATTTGCCTGCTGGCGGTATTCCTGACCGTTGGTAATGACCTGATTATATATATTTTCGCTCATTGTAGTACCTATCGCCCTTGCGCCCGTTTCATCGGTAAAGGTGGTCATAACTCGCAGATTGTCATAGAAAACGGTAACATGGCTTCCCGTCTGCTGGTAGGTGCCGTCCACCGCGCTGGGAGTAGCGTAGGAATAGCCCACAAGAACGGTTCCGTAATCGCCCTGCATAACGGTGCGGTAGTATATATACGCCTGGGAGTCGGAGTAAAGACCGCTTTTGCCCGAGCCGATAGCTTCAAACACGCTCTCCGGAGAAAGTGTGATGTTGTCGGTCTGGAACACGATAATGCCGTCTTTGTTGGTGCAGACGCAGAACATACCCTCGGTTTTATCGATGCTCTCCCATGTTGCGAGAAGCTTATCCTTGCCGCCCTTTGCTATCTCTTCGGTAAAATCCGAGTCAAAGGAAAGGAGCTTTGCAATGGTCTGGGTCTCCTCGGCTTTAACGTCAAGGTTGTTTTGCAGCACCTTTGATGCGGAATCTACGGACGCGTGAAGATTCTTGTTTTCGACCCTTGAAAACAGAGAAATAAATTCCACCGTCATAATGACCGCAAGCAATGCAACGATGACCACGATGCACAAAGATAAGGTTTTTCCAATTTTTGACATTTTACCAATACTCATAAGCTACTTTTGCCGCACAGGGATTATGATTTTGCGCGGCTCCCCCTTTCATGTTAAGTTAAGATATTCTGCAATTGTGTATTGCCCTTTATAGTTATTTAATATTTTACAATACTTTTGTTAAGATGTCAACAATTTTTACCCCGTATTTAATACAATTTGGGACGAAAAAGTTTGTGTTATTTTAGTTAAGTTGCACAAATAAAATACATTTTGTGTAAAACACTTCAAAATACAAACAATTTGTAGTTTTATTTTCCTATTTTCCGTATTACCCATACGGAAAGTGGTGTTGAATTTTGGGAAATAATGTGGTATACTGTCTGCATATGAAAAATTTCAGCCGCAGTCCGTAAACCAAGGCTTGCAGGACATATGCAAAAATATACACCGCGGCAGAAAGGAATTGGCAAAATGACAGAGAAGATCAATCTTACGGGAGAAAAATGGAGCTTTCTATTAAGCAAGGAAAAGCCCGTACCAAACTCCGTGTTTGAGGACGCGGTTTTCCTGCCCTCAACGGTGCAGCAGCTGAAAAAGCCGCCCGTTACCGATGAAAGAAGCGACGGCTTTCTCACAGACCCTTACCGCTTTGAGGGGTACGCCCTTTACGAGCGCACGGTGAACATTTCCCCCAAAAAGGAAGGCTGCGCAGTATTTCTCGTTCTGGAGCGCACACGTACAAGCAATGTGTGGATAAACGGCGAATTTGCAGGTACCCGAAACAGCCTTTGCACCGCTCACCGTTACGACATAACAGACCTTGTGCAAAAGGGCGAAAACCGCATAACGATAATGATAGACAACGTTTCCTGCCCCGTGCCGGGGGGACATATGACCTCTCAGGATACACAGACAAACTGGCTGGGCATAACGGGCGAGGTCTATATCGAGTGCAGGAATATGCTCCGCTATGAAAACATACGGCTTTTCACCGACTATAAAAGCAGGACAGTGACCGTTACGGGAAAAATCACAGGCGGCGAAAGCATGGAGCTTACCGCGGACGTAAGCGGCTTCCCCAAAAAGACCGTCACCGTCACGGCGGAAAACCCTTCCTTTACCTATGAAATGGAGGGGGCGGCGCTTTGGAGCGAGCATGACCCCGTTACATACGTTATGAATATATCCTCAGACGGCGACACCGAAAGCATAAGCTTCGGCATACGGGGCTTTGAGACCCGCGGCACGGATTTCCTTGTCAACGGCGAAAAGGTGTTCCTCCGGGGCAAGCACGACGGAATGATCTTCCCCATGACAGGCGCTGCGCCAACCGATACCGAGGGCTGGCTCAAGGTAATGAAAGCCGCAAAGGACCACGGCATAAACCATTACCGCTTCCACACCTGCTGTCCTCCCGATGCGGCGTTCCGTGCGGCGGACAAGCTGGGCATTTACATGGAGCCCGAGCTTCCCTTCTGGGGCACGGTCGAGGAGGAGATAACAGAGGGTCAGCAGTATCTTATCGACGAGGGTTTCCGCATTCTGGACGAGTTCGGCAACCACCCCTCGTTCTTTGCAATGTCAATGGGCAACGAGCTTTGGGGCAGCAAGGAGCGGCTGAACGATATCCTCGGCGGCTATAAAAAGCATGACGGCAGACCGCTTTACACACAAGGCTCAAACAACTTCCAGTTCTGGCCCTGCGTTGTTGAAAACGACGACTTCTTTGTCGGGGTACGCTTCTCAAAGGAGCGGCTTTTCCGCGGCTCGTATGCAATGTGCGACGCGCCCTTGGGGCATATCCAGACCGACGCGCCCAACTCGGATTACACATACGATGCACATATCCGCCCCACGTCCGTCAGCGGCGAGGACGCACAGGGCGGCACTATCGAGATACAGTACGGCACGGGCGTAAAGACCGTTTCCCTTGATAACGCAGGGGGAGAGTTTGTGTCGGAGATACCCGTCGTATCCCATGAGGTTGGGCAGTATTTCATGTACCCCGACTATAACGAGATAGAAAAGTACACGGGCGTGCTGAAGCCATATAACCTTGAAATTTTCCGCGAACGCCTTGAAAAAGCGGGTATGCTCGGTCTTGCGGACAAATTCTTCCGCGCTTCGGGACGTTTTGCGGCGGAATGTTACAAAAACGAGATAGAGACTGCTCTGCGCTCAAAGGAGCTTTCGGGCTTCCAGCTTCTGGACATACAGGATTTCACGGGTCAGGGCACGGCGCTTGTTGGCGTGCTTAACTCGTTTATGGAAAGCAAGGGCGTCATTACTCCCGTTGAGTGGCGCAGCTTCTGTTCGGAGCGTGTCATTCTCGGCTGTCTGCCGAAATTCGTTTTCGGCGCGGAAGAAAAGACCGAGCTGGGCGTGAAGCTTTATACCTATGGCGCAAAGCCCGACGTTGACCCGTCCGTGGACGTAAGGCTTACCGTGGACGGCGAGGTCATGTTCAGCGATACCGTTGCGGCAAAGGGCAGCTTCAAGGGCGGCGTGTTCGACATCGGCACCGTTATGATGTATATGCCCAAGGTGGACAAGGCGGCAAAGGCGGTGCTTACGCTTAACTATAAGGATATAAGCAACAAATATATACTTTGGGTATATCCCGAAACGGAAATATCCCCGTCGGAAAACGCTGTTACAACAAGTGATTGGGCTGCCGCAAAGTCTGCCCTTGCAGAGGGAAAACGGGTACTGTTCCTTGCAAAGCAAATCAACGAGGAAAAGTCGGTAGAGGGCACATACTGCACCGATTTCTGGAACTACCCCATGTTCCGCTCCATTTCGGAGTCCATGAACAAGCCCGTACCCGTAGGCACTCTGGGTCTGCTGATAGACAACAAGCACCCGTCTCTTGCGGAGTTCCCATCCGAGACCTACTCCACGGCGCAGTGGTACGACATCGTGACCCGTTCGCGGACGGTCATACTTGACGGCACGGACATCGACCCTATCGTGCGGACTATCGACAACTGCGAAAGAAACCACAGCCTCGGCACGGTTTTCGAGGTGCGGACGGGCGGCGGAATGCTGCTTGTATGCACAGCCGACCTTGATGGAGACGGCGGCTCGCTGCCCTGTCGTCAGCTGTTGAAGAGCCTTACGAATTATGTAAATTCCGCCGATTTTATGCCCTATAAGACTGCGGATATCGAATTCCTTGATGAAATTTTTACATGAGTTTGCATAAGAGAAAAGAGGATTTAACAAACTGCACAAAAAACGAGTGTGCAGTTTGTTGAAAAAATATAGGCATTTAGTGCGTAAACGATTAAATTTGTCTAATATTACGATTGTTTTAGTATCCAAAATAAGATATAATAAATGTATATTATTAGCATTAGCATTTACGCACAATTCAAACCTGATTGGAGAAGAGAAGATTATGGTACCTGTTATAAGCAAAGAGGATTTTGAGGAAAAGCTTCGCACCGAGCTTCAGAACGAGTTTGGCGTAACTCCCATCGACGCTTCGGATAAGCAGTTTTACAAGGCGCTTTCCGCTGTAGTTGTGGACATACTCCGCGAAAGACGCCGCAAATTCCGCACAAAGACACATTCCGAGGGCAAAAAAGAGGTGTACTACCTCTCAATGGAGTTCCTTATGGGACGTTCCCTCAAAACAAGCCTTTTTAACCTGAACATCAATGAAATGGTCGAGGATATTTTCAAGAAGTGGGACGTTAACCTTGACCGTATCTATGAGTACGAGCCGGACGCAGGTCTGGGCAACGGCGGTCTCGGCCGTCTTGCAGCCTGCTACCTTGACGGTCTTGCTACCGACGGATACCCTGCAATGGGCTACTCCATCTGCTATGAGTACGGTATCTTCAAGCAGAAGATAGAGGACGGATGGCAGACAGAGCTTCCCGATAACTGGCTTCCCGGCGGCGAAACATGGCTTGTTCCAAAGCCCGACAAGGCTATCGACGTTCACTTCGAGGGCGAGCTGACCGAATATTGGGACGACAAATACCACCACATTTCCTACACCAACTACAACACCGTTCAGGCGGTTCCTTACGATATGTATGTTCCCGGCTACGGCAACGAGGCAGTTTCCGTACTGAGACTCTGGCAGGCTAAGGCACCCTCCTTCGATATGGCTATGTTCAACCAGGGCGACTATGCAAAGGCTCTCAGCCAGAACACCGTTGCTCAGGCTATCTCAAAGGTTCTTTACCCCAACGATAACCACCTTGAGGGCAAGAGTCTCCGTCTCCGTCAGCAGTACTTCATGTGCGCAGCTTCCATCGGAGACATCGTTGACAGACACATGAGCGTTTACGGCACTCTCGACAACCTCCACGAAAAGGTTGCTATCCATATCAACGATACACACCCGACACTTGCTATCCCCGAGCTTATGCGTATCCTCCTCGACGACTGCGGATACAGCTGGGCAAAGGCTTGGCATATCGTTACAAACACCTTTGCATACACCAACCACACCGTTCTTGCAGAGGCTCTGGAGAAGTGGGATCTTAACCTTGTTAAGCAGATCATTCCCCGTATTTTCTCCATTATCATCGAGATCAACAACCGTTACTGCGCAGATCTTATGGAGCGTCTCGGCGACAGCGCAAAGGTTTCAAGAATGTCTATCGTTCAGAACAATCAGATCCACATGGCTCTGCTCTGCGTATGCGCTTCACACAGCGTAAACGGCGTTTCAAAGCTTCACTCCGACATCATCAAGCAGGACGTGTTCAAGAACGAGTATGCAGATACGCCCTACAAGTTCAAGAACGTTACAAACGGTATCGCATACAGAAGATGGCTGCTCCAGTCCAACCCCGGACTTACCTCGCTGCTTGAGGAAACTATCGGCGACGGCTTCAAGAAGAACGCAAACGAGCTTCTCAACCTTAACAAGTTTGAGAACGACGCTAACGTTATCAAGCGCCTCGGCGACATCAAGAAGGAAAACAAGGAGCGCTTTGCAAAGTATGTAAAGACAAATTTCGGTACTGTTCTTAACACCGACTCCATTTTCGACGTACAGGTTAAGCGTCTCCACGAATACAAGAGACAGCACCTCAACGCTCTTAACATCATTGCCGAATATAACTATCTCCTTGAAAATCCCGACGCTGACTTTGTGCCCAAGACATACATCTTTGCGGCAAAGGCTGCTCCCGGATATTACCTTGCAAAGCAGATCATCAAGATGATCTGGGCGCTGGGCGAGGAGATAAAGAAGAACAAGAAGATCAGCAAGAAGCTTCAGGTGTTCTTCCTTGAAAACTACTGCGTATCCCTTTCCGAGCTGCTTATGCCCGCAGCAGAGGTCTCCGAGCAGATCTCCCTTGCCGGTAAGGAAGCTTCCGGTACGGGTAACATGAAGCTTATGCTTAACGGCGCCCTTACTCTCGGTACTCTTGACGGTGCAAACATCGAGATCAAGGATCAGGTCGGCATCGACAACATCTTTATCTTCGGTATGACCGCAGAGGAAGTTCTTGCAAAGCAGGCACAGGGCTACCGTCCCGAGGATTACTTCAACAACAACGAGGTCATCAGCAAGGCTATCAACAAGATGTACCACGGCATCAACGGCTGCACCTTCGAGGAAGTTGCAAACTCCCTCAAGTACAAGGACCCCTACATGGTGCTTGCTGATTTCGACGCATATCAGTGCGCACAGCAGTACATCTCCGAGTGCTACAAAAATCCCGAAAAGTGGAACAAGATGTCCCTGCACAACATCGCAGGCGCAGGTATCTTCTCTGCCGACAGAGCAGTTGAGGACTACGCACGCGACATCTGGAAGCTTAAATAATCGGTGCATAACTTCGGCGGTATCGAGCCTTACGGTTCGGTACCGCTTTTTTGTTGACCTCGTTAATAAAATGTTTATACATTTTTGTGCAAAATATGATAAAATATATACTGGATAGATATAAAAATCAGCACTATTCCATTACCCCAAGGCGATAATACTAATAACCAATAAAACTGTAGACAAAAAATCTTCGCATAATCCATATACGCAAGATTATGCTCGATTTTTTGTACAGTTTTTAATTGGTTCTTAGTATAAAGCAGAAAGGAGCAGGAGTTACAGGCTATGTTTAATCCTATTCAGAAGCTGCTTAATACCAAATTCCGAAACAAGCTGTTTTTCATGTGCATTGCCGCGATAGTACCTATAACTCTTGCAGGTGTTTTTCTGCTTTACAATGTTATCGACCTGCTCCGGAGCAATGCCGCAAACGAGGCGCTTTTTGAGGCGAACGGTCTGAAAGCCCGTCTCAAGGACACCATTGCGACGGTAACAAACATCAGCGACAGAATTTACGAGGCGTCCTACATTCAGGATATTATGAAAAATGATTTCGTCAACGAGGACGAATATTACACCTACTATCTGCAAAGCTCCGCCGTTTCAGAGTATCCCGAGGTATATCCCCAAGTGGAAAGCGTCAAATTTTATATCGACATGGACGGCTTCGTCTATAACAACACCTTCGAAAAAGCAAGCGAAACGGTTTACGATACATATTGGTACAAGGAAGCAGCGCAGCAAAAAAACAAAAAGTGGCAGGTCATTCTCACCGACAGCGGCGATTACCGCCTTGCACTTGTTTATCCGCTGGAGGACAGAAGCGGTGATTTCTGCGGAACAATGGTGGTATCGGTAAGTCCCGAGTGGCTCGACGAGCTTGTTAAGGAAAAAAACTCCGGCGTGGTTTTCAGCATTGCTCAAGGCATCGTTTTTTACAGCACCGCGGAGGGGTGCAGCCCCGGAATGGTGGTCACTACCGAGGATTACACTTTTCCCGTCGGCATAAGCGACTCACAGGAGCTTAACGAGGGCAAGTCCACTCTTGAAAAAAACGGATACCCCGTTGTTTCTTATTTCGATTACGAAAATACGGGAAATCTGTTTCAGGTCTTTATCGTCAAGTCCTCATCGCTTTTCAGCGACATTTCAAAAAACGTAATATTTATGTACATTTGGTATGTTGCTATGTGTATTATACTCTCTGTATTGCTCACGATCCTGTTTTCAAGCGTGTTTTCAGGACGCATCAAGTTCCTCAAGGAGCAGATGCACAGCGTTGCCGAGGGAAATTTCGAGCTTACCGAGGATATCAAGGGCACGGACGAGATCTACGACCTTTACGAGGATCTGAAAAAGATGGTTGACAGTATGCAGGCTCTTATCAATGACGCGTACAAGGCGAAAATTCAGTCGGAAAGCTTCAAGCTTAATCAGGTGGAGGCGGAATTTAAGGCGCTTGCAAGCCAGATCAACCCCCATTTTCTCTATAACACCCTTGAGACCATACGCATGAAGGCATACTGCAACAATGACAAGGAGACCGCCGATCTGGTCAAGAAGCTGGGCAAGTTCATGCGCCGCTGCCTTGAGGTAAAGGACGGCATGGTCACTCTTGAGTCCGAGCTGGAATTTACCAAGAGCTACCTTGAGCTTCAATCCGCACGTTTCGGCGACAGAGTCTCTTACAGCATATACTGCGAGGTGGAGAAGCATTACATGGTGCTGCCCCTCATAATCCAGCCTATTGTTGAAAACGCATTCGTACACGGCATCGAAAGCTCCAAATCCAACGGCAGGATAAGCGTCAAGATCTTTTACCGCGGCGAAAACGTTGTGATAGAGGTTGCGGACAATGGTCAGGGCATTACCCCCGAAAGGCTGGAGGAGCTGCTTGAAAAGCTGAAAAAGAACGACACCTCATCGGGTAAGAGTATCGGTCTTACCAACGTAAACAAGAGAATAAAAATGTATCACGGCGAAAGCTACGGTCTTTCCGTTGAAACGATACCGGGCAAGGGAACGGTTATCCGCATTACGCTGCCGAGGGTCGTGGATGAGAATGTTATGAAAAGACTGCCAGAAAAATACGGCGAGATAAGCGGAAATATCTCTGCAAAGCTCGGCTCATAGAAAGGAATGAAAAATACTCATGCTGAAAGTTTTGCTTGTGGACGACGAACCGAATGTGCGTCAGGGCGTAAGAATGATGATACCTTGGGAGGAGCTTGACCTTGAAGTCATCGGCGAGGGCGAGGACGGCGACGACGGACTTGAAAAGATAATGGCGCTTTCCCCCGATATTGTAATTGCCGACGTGAAAATGCCCGGAATGACGGGAATAAAAATGATTGAAGCCGCTCAAAGCCGAGGCTATGAAGGAAAATGCCTTATTTTGTCGGGATACTCCGATTTTTCATACGCAAAGGAAGCAATGTCTTTGGGCGTTAAGCAGTTCATACTGAAGCCTGTGGACGAGGACGAGCTTATCGAGTCTTTGAAATCGGTTAGAGACGAGATACTGAGTCATCGCCAGGACGAGATAACCATGCAGAAGGGCAGCAAATACATGAACGAGCAGCTTCTCCGCGCGCTTCTTTTGGGGGACAGCGCTGCTATTGACTCGGGTGACCTTTCGGTGTATAATTATCCCTGCTATTCGGCGGCGATAATTACTGCCGTAAAGGAAACCGACGCCGACGAGAAGGCTGCCCTTCTTGAAGCTGTAAAGCTGCGCCTTGAGCGTGAGGCGGATATTGAGGCGGTAACCCCCGAGCTTGGAGGAACGACGGCGATGCTTTTCAAGGGCTGGGAAAGAAAATCCATGATAAGCTTTCTCACCGATCTGAGCAAGGAGCTTTGGGGAAAGATATTCATTACCGCAGGAAAAACCGTGTCAAGCGTGTACGACATAAGAGAGTCCTATACTGAGGCGGTTTCGCTGCTGAAAAGCCGTTTCCTTTACCTTCACCGCGGAGTTGTTACCAGCGAGACCGTGAACAATATGCGCGACGGCGAAAGCGAGATAAACGGACTTATCGACCAGATATATTCCTATGCCGAGATAAACGACATCGACAAGCTGAATTCCGCTATCGAGCGTTTCCAGTCGGCGCTTTGCAGCAACGGTTATGCCGCCGAAAGAATAAAAGCGGTCTGCATTACCGCGGTCATGGATATACGGTCCCGCTTTTCGAAAAGCATAGGCGAAAAGAAAACAGAGCCGTTCCTGGGAGAGGAATTCATCGCGAAGATAAGCGAGAAAACCAGCCTTTTCGATATTACCGAGCTGCTGAAAAAGACCCTTACCGAGCTTTCCTGCACATATTTCGGGCGCACCACAAAAAGCAACATGGAACGTGTGGTGCAGTATATACAGTCCAATTACAGCCGCGAGCTTCGGCTTGAAATGCTTGCAGGCATTTTTGGCTACAACAGCGCGTACCTTGGCAAGGTCTTTCACCGTTACACGGGAGAAAACTTCAACAACTATCTTGACCGCATACGCATTACCGAGGCAAAAAGGCTTCTTGCCATGGACGAGTACAAGGTCTACGAGGTGGCGGAAATGGTTGGATACACCAACATAAACTATTTCCACAACAAGTTCAAGAAATATGTGGGGGTAAGCCCACTTAACTACAAGCGCCGCTGCACGGGTGAAAACAGTGCCGAAGAAACCGACGAAACCGAAGAAGAATGAAAATACCCTGCCATGAATAAGCTTCAAGGCAGGGTATTCCTTTGGAAAAGATTTATTCAAACGCTGTGGGGGCAGCGTTCAAAGCATCATTTGCCGCTGACCAGATTTTTGAACAGCTCGTAATTTTCCTCGCTTCCGAAGCGAAGATACAGCATATGCCTAAGGTTTTCGAAGTCCTCCGCGTTTACCCCGTAGGTGACGCGGTGCTGACCGTCGGGGGAATGTTTTGTTATTACCACCGCATTTTTATCGGTAACGTATATGCTGTAAAGGGTCTCGCCGCTGTTTTTATCCGAGAGACTTACCGAGAAAACCGAAACAAAGGAGTAATTGCTTATCTCTTTCGATTTCCTTGAAATTTCCGCAACGCAGTCTATGATATCAACGCATTCAACGCCTGTCTGCTTTACGGAGCTTTCCCCCGATTTGATGCCGTCCATATTGAAATAGGGCGTTATTTCGGCGGTGATATTGCTGCTTTCAAGCTCGGAAAGCAGGGGCATATCAGGCACTCCCACAGCTAAGTCAAGCGGTTCTTCCTCAACAGGCTCTTCGACAGCCGACTCGGTCTTTTCTGTTTGGACAGCGGTTGTAACTTTTTCGGAGGTGTTATCTTTTTCCGTTGCAGGAGCTTCCACTGCCTGAACAACGGCTGCCACGCCTGCACCTGCGTCTGCATTGGTATTCGTCGGTGCAACGCCCACAGACTCATCCTCGGCAATATCCTCTTCGTCGTCGTACTCCACCGCTTCATCAAGTGCGTCCTCCTCGGTTTCGGTAACGTCGATAACGGGTGAAGCGGTCTCCTCCTCAACGGTAATGCTTTCTATGGTTTCCAGTGCGGTTTCCGTGATAACGCCGGAGCTGTCCGAGTTAAGCGCCAGCCTTGCGCCGACAACGCAAATTATGCACGCAGCTATCGCGCCCGCAGCAGCGGTTATCCGATGTCTCATGACCGCAGGCTTTGTTTCCAGCAGTATCTCGTTCTTTTCTTTGAGCAGAAGCTCCGTCCTTTTATAGAAGCTGTCGGAAATTTTGATGCTGTCCATAGCGTCCTTGTAATCCTTAATCGACTTGCTCATCTTCATCAAAACCTCCTATCATCATTTTTTTCAGCATAGTTCTGCCCCTTGCAAGGAGCGTTCCAACCGTTGCAGGCTTTTTGCCCGTTGCGGCGGAAATTTCCTTTATGGAATATCCGTTATAGTAAAACAGGTGTATGACAGTGCGGTATTTTTCCGGCAGGGATAAAACCGCCTCCATGACCTGATTTTTTTCGTCCAGCGAGTCGTCTGCTTCGGAAGCGTCGGCTTCATTCATCGGAACGGTACGCTTTATCCAGCCCGACCTGAGATGGTTTTTGCTTTTGTTTATCGCCGTTCGAAGCAGCCAAGCCTTTTCATGCTCGGTGCTGTCAAAGGGCTTCCCCCTCTTCATAAGCGACAGCAGGACATCCTGCGTGATATCCTCGGCGTCGCAGATGTTGCGGACATATGTATAGCAAAGCCTTATCAGCGTCTGTGAGTATGCGTCCATCACATACTGAATGTAACCGTCGTCCCCGTAGGCGACAGTCTTTTCGGAATACATACTATATTTCCCCCAGTGGCGCAGAGCGCCGAAATATTTGTTATTCTCTGTTATTAATACAATTCAAAAGGCTGATTTTTTTCACCCGTGCAAAAATTTTTAAAAAAATTTATATTTCTCTTGACTTAACAAGAAAAATATGTTAATATCTATATAAAATATTGTGTTAGTGTTCTAATACAATGCAAATCAGAAAGGGGTTTATTTATGATCACACAAAATGTCATTATGACCGTTCTTATCGGTATAGCCGTAACGGGCGTTATTCCTATTATTGGCGGAATAGTTCTTCTCGCGGCGAAAAAAATCAAGGCGTCAAGCTTCTGGGCAGGCGTTCTTGCATACATTATCGCTATGATAGTATACACAATTATCAGCGGTATCGTTTCAATGTCCGTGATGATGTCGTCGGGCAGCATGATGGGAACAGAAACTGAGATCCCGACTTCCGTTACCGCGGCTCTCAGCATAGCGCTTTGCGTATTGACCGTGCTTGCAATGGGTATTTGCATAGGCGGCTGCATGAAAAAGACCCGTACCTTCAAGGGGGCGGTATCCTGCGGACTTGGCTTCGGCGTAGGCTATCTGGTTACAACAGCTATCGGACTTGTTTCGATGTACAGCGTTTTTGTGCAGATAAACAGCGGCGCATTTGACAAGCTGTATGCGCCTATGGTCGAACAGGGCATGATGGATAAGGAGCTTGTCAAGTCGATGAAAGCGGTATACACCGAATTTTCCGCAGCCGACGGTCTGGGACAGACACTTGCGGCGGCAGGTCTTGCAATGCTTTTCGTTGCAGCAGCGGTGTTCATCATGCGCGGTGCCTGCGCGAAGAAGATTTTTGCAGGAATAGGCGTTTCCGCGCTGATACTTGCAGCAGCAGGTGGAGTTTCCGCGGTTATACCCAACACTATCGCAGGTGCGGTGGTTGTTGTTGCAATAGGTGCTGCGGCGCTCATTTTTGCAGTACGTATGCGTGAAAGCGTTGTACCGCCCGAGGCTCCCGCAGTTCAGGACAGCTTCCTTGATTCGGTTGCAAAGGCGCAGACAGAAGTGACCTTTGAAAGCAGCTCCGCAGAGGACAGCTCGGATAAGTAAGGCTACATAGTGTTTGCCCGTTTTCCGCTGTAATATATGATAATACAAGCTTTTGCGGATTTAAATAGTAAACACGAAATGCGGATATTTAGAGATTTAGCAAACCCGTCCGAGGGGATTTCTTCGGACGGGTTTGTTTTTCAAAAACGGGCGGATAATATCCGCCCCTACCATATTGCTGAAAACGCCGTTTCTTTGTAGGAGACGGGTCTCCCGTCCCGTTAAATAAATTCTTGATGTGTATACTCGTCCAAAGGAGTTCTTTAGGACGGGTTTGTTTTTATGTTATGCGGCAGCGCCTTTAACTTCCATGCCGTTTGAAGCCTTGCCTGCATTGTCAATATGCCTGTTTCTGAAATATACACCCAGATTTACCATTACAATGGCAAGGTTCACAAGATAAACCGCAAGCACGTAATTTATCTGGTGGTTGATGATTTTTGCGGTTATACCAGCGACATAGCCTGCAATGATAAGCAGTATGAAGGGCAGGCTCATGCTCTTTGCGGTACGCGCCTTTATAGCCTTCATCACGTTTATCGGCCATGAAAAGCCGAAGCAGATAAGCATTGCTGTTTCAAAAATAGAACTCATGATAGTTTCTCCTTTTTTATTTTTTGCACTGTTTTAGTGTGCCATGCAGCTGAATACTGCTTTTGCGGCAATGTCGGTATAATTGAGGCTGTCATCATAAAGCGAAAGCTTTATAGCGTCAAGGAACGCTGTACCGTATTCTTCATCGCCTGAAACCTCGGGGATATTGTAGAAGGTACAGCCGAATTCAATTGCAAGTCTTTTCAGTTCTTCATTGAAGCGGTCATATGCTTCGCCGTGGCCGCGAACAGACGTCAGAATAATTCTGCAATCGGGAATCGCAATATGTATCTTATAAAGTATCCATCTGTACTGTTCGATAAGCTTTTCAACATTATCGGTAACCTTTAGGTCCTCTTCGCCAAGGTTTATTACCACCTTGCCGGGGTGAAGTCCGTATACGCACATATCAAGGCAGCTTTCAGCCTCGGCTATCGTAAGACCCGATATGCTTCTGTTGTAAATGCTGCTTGAAACATCGTATCTCTGAAGAAGCTCGCTTACAGGCAGCTCATCAAGAGTTGTTGAACCCCACAGAACAATTCCCTCGCGTCTTGCGATCTTGTTAAGAAAGGCATATTGTTTTTTCATTTTCATATTTATGACCGTCCTTTCCGAGCTTGTTTTTCGGTATGACCCTCAAGCAAGCTTGAGTATGTTTGTTTTTTTTCTTTGATTTTATTATACTCTTGACAAATGAAAATGTCCAATATATAATTATATTGAAATCAATAACTGCCAAGCTATTAATCCCCAAAAGCAGATTTGATCCCATAACTCAAATCATAAAAATAATAGATTTAAAACTATCAATTCAAAAACATCAATATATTTTATGCTCTGAGTTAAAAAATAATATGCAAAATCTACAAAAGCGGAGGAAGCTATGGAACTTTTACAGCTTAAATATTTTTACGCACTTGCCAATACCCAGCACGTAACACGAACTGCGGAGCAGCTTCACATTGCCCAGCCGTCCCTGACCCAGACCATACACCGCCTTGAAAAAGAGCTTGACGTGAAGCTTTTCAAGGTCAGCGGCAGGAATATCGTGCTTACCGAATACGGCAGGTACCTCCAAAGGAAAATCGAGCCTGTGCTAAAGGCGCTTGACGAGATACCCGAGGAGCTTCGCGCGCTTTCGGGTGAGCGGAAGAAGCTGCTGCGGATAAACGTGCTTGCCGCATCGACCCTTATTACGGACGCAATTATCGAGTATCAAAAGGCGCATGACGACGTGCATTTTCAGATAGTTCGGCATAACGAAGAGGAAAACGCCGACATAACCATCTTCACCCGTGAATTTTTTCAGCAGCCCCGAAATTCCAAGGACAGCTTTTATATTTTCTCCGAGCAGATATTCCTTGCCGTGCCGAAAACCTCGGAGTATTCGGAGTATGAGAGCATACCCCTGAACGAAATGTCGGACAAAAAGTTCATCGCTCTTGCAGGCTCAAAGGGACTGCGCTCTATCTGCGACAGATTTTGTATGCACGCAGGCTTCAAGCCCGACGTTATATTTGAAAGCGACAGCACCTCGGCGGTAAAAAACCTTATCGCCGCAAGCATCGGCGTTGGCTTCTGGCCACAGTACACATGGGAGGAGACCGACGAAAGCAAGATAGCCCTGATACCCGTTTCCGACCCCGTATGCCGCAGGGATATCATAATACAGCTTCACGGCGGCTCTGACGTGCATGAGGAGGCGGTGAGGTATTTTGAATTTCTCACGGACTTTTTCGACAGGCTTAAAGGCAGGTAACCAAAAAGACATTTTTCAATAACGGGCGTATAATATCCGCCCCTACAAAATGGCTAAAAAACGCCACCTCATTGTAGGGGACGGGTCTACCGTCCCGTTAATTTATTGTTCATAAAAGCTAAGCGCAGGTACATACGATGTATCTGCGCTTTAATTCAATCAAAAAATATATCGTTATTGTAATCGCCCTTGCCACATTCCTCGCGTATGCGCTCAAGCTCCTTGCTTTGTGCCTCGCACTTCTTTTCCGCCTTTATGCCGTTAAGGGAAAGAGACGCGGTCAGTACCGCAAGCCCCGTCATTATCAGCAGGTCGCCCGTTTCGATGCCGAATTTGCTGCGGAGCACCCACATCAAAGCCGTACCGAAGCAGAATATCCAGCCGCATACTCTTGACAGCACCGCGCGCCTTGGTTTCGGCGTATATATCTTTGTATCTCTTTCAATCATTAGCAATACACTTCCGCTTATACTAAAGATTAGTATTAATTATTTGGAAGCGGTCTTTTTAGCGCCGAAGCCCGATTTCTTTGCCTTGCTGCTGTCAACGGAAAATGACATCGTAAACAGCTTGTCGGTGGTGAACATCTTTACCGCAAGGAACATACAAACCGCAAAGAACGCTATCTGATAAACAAGACCTATCCAATAAGTAAGCATATCACCATTCATCAGATTTGTCAAGGCTGTGTATGTGTGAGTAAAGGGAATTGCGTATACAATAAGCTTAAACACCGTTGACATGGAGTTTACGTCCATGAACATTGATATAAAGAACGGGATAAGCACTGCTATCATTATGGGCATTGTAAGGGTCTGAACGGATTTTACGTCTGTTGCCATTGCGCCCAGAATGAGGGATATGGAAAGTCCTATCGCAAGGGTAAAGAAAAGCTGCAAGCCGAAAAGCACATAGCTTACGGGTGTAAGTGAAAGACCCAGCTCAGCCATTGCACGGGGAAGGTCAGCTGCTGCGTCGGCAACGGCAGACATATCTACGTTTGCAGGAGTATTTACAGCTGCGGAAATATCATCGACAGCGCCGCCCATCATGCCCAGCATATAGAACGCAAAGCCAACTATCATAAATGCCGCATTCATAAGCGCGGAAATTACTGCTGCAACCATTTTTGCGCTGAGAACTGAAAGCCTCGATACAGGCGCGGAAAGCAGAGTTTCAAGAGTTTTGTCGATTTTTTCCGTGGATATCGCCGTCATTATCATCTGTGAAGCCATCATCAGCAGGAAGAAAATCGCAAAAGGCGCTATCATCGACTGCATCATAGTTACCGCGCTGAGCGCAGAAGCGGATATCCGTGAGGTCTTTCCGTTGAGAGTGGTGTACTCCACAAGCTGCATAGGCTCGCGGATAAGCGTTATATCCTTGTCGGAAAGCCCGTAATTTTTCAGCAGCACCTCGTCCGTGCAGACGCTTTCAATCGTTTCGATAACGTCGGAAGCAGACATTGTGCTCATTGAAGCAGCCATGCCGCCGTTCTGCATCTTGCTGACAAACTTTATCTGCGCAGGCTCTTTCTTGTCAATAATGCTCTCGCCGTAACCCTGCGGAATAATTACCACATTCTTTATGCCGAGACGTTCAAGCTCTGCGGCATAATCGTCGCTTTCAAGGGACACATAGTTAATGTCCGTTTCCTTGCTTGCCTCAACCTTTGCAAGCAGTTCCTTTGTAAACTCGCTGTCGTCCTGATTGCAGAGGGTTATCGTGGAGGTATCAAAGCTTTCCTCCATAGCGCTGCCCATTATCTGACCCATAACTATCAGAAGCACCATCGTGAACACCATGCTGATGATAGCCTGCTTAGTGATAAGCTCCCGAAGCTCCTTTTTAAGAAGATTACCGAACCTCATTGTTCTTCACCACCCTTTCAAATACTTCCTCGAGGTTAGCCGCCTCGTATCTTTCCTTAAGCTCGTCGATCTTTCCAACGACCATAAGCTTGCCGCCGGTGATAATGCCAACGCGGTCGGAAACGTATTCTATCTCAAGCATATTGTGTGAGGAAAGCAGGAACGCCATGTGCTGCTCCTTTGCAAGAGTCTTTATCATCTTGCGTATCTCAAGTGCGTTGATAATGTCAAGACCCGATGTAGCCTCGTCCATGATAGCAAGCTTAGGCTCGGTCATTACCGCACGGGCAAGCAGCAGCTTTCTTATCATACCTCTTGAATAGCCGCCTATCTTTTCCTCAAGACGGTCGCCCAGTCCGCAGACAGCCTTGCCCCTTGCAACATACTTATCGAGGGTCTCCTTGTCCTTTGCGAAAAGTCCTGCCATGAAATTCAGGTAATTGATACCCGTCATGGTCTTGTAAGCACCTGCCTCGTCGGGGAGGTAGGTGATGTTTTCACGCACCTTGTCGGGCTCCTTGATAATGCTGTGACCTGCAACCAGCGCGTCCCCCGATGTGGGCTGGATAAGCGTTGATATCATGCGTATGGTCGTTGTTTTGCCTGCACCGTTAGGACCTATCAGCGCGAATATCTCTCCCTCTTCCACGCTGAAGCTTACCTCGTCAGCGGCAAAGTTTTCTTTCTTGGGGTACTTTTTTGAAAGTCCCTGAACTTCGAGAACAGCTGCCATAATATGACCACCCTTTCTTTTGTTGTTGTATTAAAAGACTAATACAATGATACTGCATAATTCAAATTTTGTCAATTAGCTATACTGCACAATTAATTTGCATTTTTTCAATATTTTCGTGTGTAATAAAACTGAAAAATCATCCGCACAAAAACAATAAAGAAAATAATTGCAATAAGCGTATATAGAACTGTCATCGAGAAGAAGGACGCCGCTACCGAAGCGACCGCCAGCGCCATTATCGTTACGCAGAAGCTTGACGACGCGGTTTTCTGCAAAATCAAAGCCGTGCGCTCGTCGGTTTCTTTGATGTACATCGCCTTCAGCTTTTGCTCGTTTTTAAGGGCTGCGGCGCAGAAAATCGCCTTGATGACCGCAAAGCCGATAATTCCCGAGCAGAAGCCCGTGCGGAAGCCCGAGGTAAAATCGCTTGTCTCCGCAGCGCCCGAAACGCTGGACGGAAGAACAGTGCCCAAGGCATTGGTCATATCGAGAAAAGCAAACACCCCATACAAAATTGCCGACAATGCCGCCGTGATAATGTATCCTATCATTTTTGCCTTGAGCTGCTTTCTGAATTTTTCCATGGTCAGTCTCCTTTCCGCACAAAAGGCGTTTCATGTTTAAAGGCGCATATAAGCAAATAAATTATCCAGCATATCAGGCAGGAAAGCTGTATGCCGTGGATAAAGCCTCTCGAGAAATCATCAAGGGTCTCAAAAAAGTCTGAATTCGAAACCAGCAAGGCAATGTTTGATGTCAAAAATATAAACGACATAAATATCTTAAAACCCTTTTTGAATAAAAAATCAATTTTCATTTTCCTGCACCTCCGAAAAATCAAATACTTCTTCAATGGACAGCCCGAAAAATTTTGCTATCTTATACGCCAGCACCAGCGACGCGGTGTACTTTTCGCACTCCAGCGAGGTGATGGTCTGTCTTGTAACTCCTACCGCAAGGGCAAGCTCCTCCTGCGAGATACGCCTTGCCTTGCGCAGCTCCTGAATCCTGGTTTTCAAAGTGCGCCTCCTTATCCGCTTTCTATTTTGCAAAGCTTACTTTACAAAAGTATAGCACGCTTTGCAAAGTTTGTCAAGTATACTTTGCAAATTTTTTTCGGCAAGAACTCCAAGGACATATTTTTTTGTATAATATACATTTTTTATTGTTGAAATCCGTTTGAATTTGTGATATTATAGATAATATGTATTATTATAAGGAGGAGCGTATTGTTTTCGGCGGATATCCTGCCGTACATACAGATTTATATGGAAAATAAAAACAGCTTTACAAGTAAACTCGGTTTCGTTCTGGCTGCCGCAGGCTCGGCGGTGGGTCTGGGCAACCTTTGGAGATTTCCCTACCTTGCGGCAAAATACGGCGGCGGAATGTTCCTGCTTATCTATCTTATAATTGCCGTAACCTTCGGCTTCACGCTTATGCTCACCGAGACAGCTATCGGCAGAAAAACGGGCAAAAGCGCTCTCGGAGCATTTACGGCGCTGAATAAAAAATGGAGCTTTGCAGGCTACATCGCCAGCGCAGTTCCCTGCATAATCTTCCCGTATTACTGCGTTATCGGCGGCTGGGTGGTAAAATACCTCATCGCGTTCTGCTCGGGTCAGGGCAAGGCTGCGGCAGGAGATTCCTACTTCGGCAGCTTTATTTCACAAACAGGCGAGCCTATCCTGTGGCTGTGCGTGTTCCTGTTCCTCACCTCTGCGGTAGTAATGATGGGCGTGCAAAAGGGCATCGAAAAGGCAAGCAAGATACTCATGCCCGTGCTGGTTGTTTTGTCGGTAATCATCGCGATTTACAGCGTTACGAGAAAAGGCGCGGCTGCAGGCGTTATCTACTACCTCAAGCCCGATTTCAGCAAGTTCTCCATAAACCTTGTTTTCGCGGCGCTGGGACAGCTTTTCTACTCCATGTCCCTTGCAATGGGCATTATGATAACCTACGGATCTTATATGGATAAAAAGAGCGACCTTGAAAGCTCCGTCCGCCAGATAGAGATTTTCGACACGGGCATTGCCTTTATTTCGGGACTTATCATAATCCCTGCGGTATTTGCATTTTCGGGCGGCGACGAGTCGGTGCTTAGCTCCGGTCCGAGCCTTATGTTCATTACCCTGCCAAAGGTTTTTGAAAGTATGCCAATGGGCTCTGTAATGGGTGCTGTATTCTTCATTCTGGTGCTGTTTGCAGCGCTTACCTCGGCAATTTCCCTCATGGAAACGGTGGTATCCTTTGTTGAGGAAAAAACATCCCTCAAAAGACCTGTCATCTGCCTTATCGTTGCAGGCGCTTCGCTGCTTCTTGCGATACCATCTTCTCTGGGCTTCGGAATATGGGACAGCGTAAAGCTGCTTGGCAACTCCATTCTGGACTTTTTCGATTTCATCAGCAACAACGTAATGATGCCAATAGTTGCATTTCTTACCTGTATTTTTGCAGGATACGTCATCAAAACGGACGCCATTGCTTCCGAGGTCGAAGCAAGCGCGCCCTTCAAGAGCAGAAAGCTTTACAACGTGACGATAAAGTATATTGCCCCCGTTTTCATTCTCATTATATTTGTCAGCTCTGTACTTAAAGGACTTGGTATTATTAACTTCTGATGTGAAAGGTTGGTCATTATGAACAGAAAAGGAAAAATTGTAAAAATGATTTGTGCTGCGGTTTTATCTGCATCAATGGTCGCAGGCTTTACGGGCTGCGGAAACAAAACAGACAATCCGGCAGAAGAAACTACTGCTGCCGTTGAAAAAAGAGAGATGCGCGACATATCCTCCGCAGAGCTTGTAAAGGAGATAAAGATAGGCTGGAGTCTCGGCAATACTCTTGACGCTACGGGCGGCTCGGGAGTTGAGTCGGAAACAAGCTGGGGCAATCCCGTTACAACAAAGGAAATGATAACCGCGGTAAAGGACGCAGGCTTCAACACCGTAAGAATACCCACCACATGGGGTCCCCACATGGACGCAAACGGCGTTGTCAGCGAGGAATGGATGAACCGCGTGCAGGAAGTCGTAAACTACGCATATGAGCAGGATATGTTTGTTATCCTCAATATCCACCACGAGGACTGGCACGACCCCTATTACGACACGGCTGAGGCTTCCACAGAAAAGCTGAAATCCCTCTGGACGCAGATAGGCACACGCTTTGCCGATTATGACGAGCATCTTATATTTGAAGTGCTTAACGAACCTCGCAAGAGAAACACCGGAATGGAGTGGAACGGCGGTGACAAGGAAGGTCACGAGGTCGTTAACCAAATGAATGCCGCTGCCGTTGAAGCGATACGCGCTCTCGGCGGAAACAACGCAAAGCGCCACATCATGCTGCCTACCTATGCGGCAAGCTCAACAGACAGCGCTATAAGAGATTTCGTCCTTCCCGAGGGAGACGACAAGCTTATCGTTTCCATTCACGCGTACCTGCCCTATGAATTTGCGCTGGGCGGCGACCTTGCAAAGCGCAAGTTTGACCCCGAGGGCAACGCAAGCGAGATAGTACATCTTATGGATTCGCTGAAAACAAACTTTATAGACAAGGGCATACCCGTAATAATCGGCGAGTGCGGCGCAAGAAGCAAAGCCAATTCCGAAGACCGGGCAGTATGGGCAGAGTTCTATATCCGCAGCGCAAAGGCTATCGGCGTGCCCTGCGTTATATGGGATAACAACGCTTTTTCGGGCACGGGCGAGAACTTCGGACTTCTTGACCGCAGAACCTGCACATGGAAAGAGCCCGATATCATCAGCGGCTTTATGAAGGGGCTTGAAGAATAAAAACGAATAAAAATTTAAGGGGACGGATAGAGCTTATCCGTCCCCTCATTTTATCGAAAATCGGGTGGAAATAGATTTCGCCCTTACGAATAACTATTCAATTTTCACTATTCACCAGTCACTTAAACAATAATTTAGTGCAACATTTTGTAGGGCATCAGCGAAGCGACATTAGCTGGTCCAGCGCAGCCGCGCTGGTCAGGTGTCCAGAGGGCTGCAAGCCCTTTGGTCGCTCTCCGCAGAGAGCGAAACTCTTGCTTGCGCCCGCAGGCGCTGCCTTAGAAGCGCTCCGCAAAGTTGAATTTTGCGGCAAGTTGCCGCAAAAGAAGAACGCCCTGTAAGAGAGGGCGTTCTTAGAAGCAGCAAAGCTGCTTAGAAATTCGGTTTAAAGTAAATTTTAGTAAATGGCTATTGTAGGGGCGGCTATCAGCCGCCCGTGCTTTTTCGGCAATTAACGGGACGGGAAACCCGTCCCCTACAAGATATGCTCCGTTCAAAACAGTCCACCGGACTGTTTTGAAGAAAAGTTTGCTTTGTAAACCAACAAGGGGAGGCGGTCTTGTTCGCCTCCCCTCAAAATGCTGTCGCATTTTTCACCCCTTGCTCCGTTTTTTCGGGCGCCTGCGGGCGCAAGCTGGGG
>JAGAUA010000058.1 GCA_017847885.1 Oscillospiraceae bacterium | reverse complement strand
CCGTTGCCGTTCTATCCCACCTAAACAAAGTTACCGTGTCAAAAACGTGCCACCGGCACGTTTTTGAGATACATTTTATTTGTAGCTGCAACAAGGGGAGGCGGTCGTGTTCGCCTCCCCTCAAAATGCTGTCGCATTTTTTACCCCTTGCTCCGTTTTTTCTGGCGCCTGCGGGCGCAAGCTGGGGGAATTTCGCCGTCTGCGGACGGCGACCAAAGGCTCTGCCTTTGGAAACCGCCACCTTTGAAAAGGTGGACGAAACTTTTACTCTCGCTTCGCTGATGCATTACAAAATGTTACGCCGCTAAATTATTATTTATCATACAAAAACGGGCGGCTGATAGCCGCCCCTACAATATCGGGACGGGAGACCCGTCCCCTACAAAATCTCACCACTTATCCTCTTCCTTGTCCTTGGGCAGACAGGGCGTAAGCGCCGCAATTGCAACCTCTATCTGCTTGTCCGTAGGCTCTTTTGTGGTTATCCGCTGAAGCCAAAGCCCCGGCGCGGAAACGATTTTCGTCAGTATGTTGTCATACCGCCCTGCAAGCTTTATTATTTCGTATGCCACCGATGCCTCGGGAATAAGACATAGCATCTGCACCCCAAAGCGTATCCACATATTCTCCCTCGGCAGGAATATGCCCACAATGAAGCTGATTATAAGCACGATAAGTATAAAGCTTGTTCCGCACCGCGGATGAAAACGGGTGTGCTTTCTGACGTTTTCCACCGTCAGCTCCTCCTGCGCCTCATAGCAGGCAATGGACTTATGCTCCGCGCCGTGGTACATGAACGTGGTCTTGATGCTTCCCATAAAGGAAATGGCGTACATATATCCTACCAAAAGAATAAGCCTTACAATGCCCTCGATAATGGGACGCGCCGATTCGGCAGCGCCCAGCTTTTCAATAAGGTCGGCAACGAGAATTGGTCCGCCCTTGAACACGATAAGGGAAAACGCAAGTGCGATCACAACGGAAATTATCATTATCACCGACACAAGCTTGTCCCCGAATTTGTCGGTAAGCCATTGCTCGAATTTGCTCAGCTCTTCCTCTTCATCGTCCTCGGTGATCTGCTTTTCCGCGGATTTCATAGTGCAGCGGATACCCTCTGCAAGGCTCGCCACAAAGTTTATACAGCCGCGCACAAAGGGTACCTTTCTGTACCACGGCGCATTTTTGCCGTTTTTGACCGCCCACTTCTCAACATCTATCGTCCCGTCGGGAAGCCTGCAAGCCATTGCCGCAGTATCAATTCCGCGCATATAAACGCCCTCGATAAGCGCCTGTCCGCCTATTTTGGACTTAAAACATTCCTTTTTACATTCCTTAGCCTCGCTCATTTTTATGACCGTTTTTCCTCGGGAAAAACTGCTCCTTTCAAAATTTTTGCAAATTCGGTTTTCCGTTTCACTATCGGGCGGATAATATCCGCCCCTACGAAATGGTTTAAATATATCATTTCTTTGTAGGGGTGGCTATCAGCCGCCCGATAGTTTAACGGTAATTAACGGGCGGATATGGAATCCGCCCCTACAAAAACAAATACGTCAGCATTTATTTTTGTACGGGCAGGATTATCGTAACCGTGGTACCCTTGCCCTGTTCGCTGTAAATTTCCAGCTTTCCGCCGTGCATTTCGATTATCTCGTCCGCCACGGCAAGACCGATGCCGCTTCCCCGACGGGTGTGATTTGCCTTGTAAAACTTGGTCTTGACCTTGGGCAGGTCCTTGGGACTTATTCCGCAGCCTGTGTCGGAAATGTCTATTTCAATATGCTCCGCGTCGGACATAAGCGCTTGAATTGAAACAATGCCGCCCTTGTCGGAGTATTTGATAGCGTTGTCGATAACGTTGATGAAAACCTGCCGCAGACGGTTTTTGTCGCCGTAAACAAAGGGGAGCATATCAGGCTCGTCGTAGATAACGTCAATGCCCTCTCTGCGCGCCTTTTCGGTGTATATCAGCACCGCGTCACCAAGCTCGGCAAGAATATCCATAGTGCTTTTGTTAAGGGTAAACCGTCCGTTCTGCATACGGGAAAAGTCCAGCAGCTCCTCCACCATCTGGGAAAGCCGTTCGCTCTCGCTGCCGATAACACGCATACCCTTTGCAACGGTCTCCGCGTCGTCGGGCATACTGCCGATAGTCTCCGCCCAGCCCTTTATTGCGGTAAGGGGCGTGCGCAGCTCATGTGAAACGCTTGAAATAAACTCGTTTTTCATGGACTCGGAAAGGGCAAGTTCGCTTGCCATGTGGTTTACGATGTCGCAAAGTTCGCCTATCTCGTCGTCGTTTTTCTTTGTTATGCGCACCGAAAAGTCGCCCATTGCGTAACGCCTTGCCGTTGAGCCTATCTGCCGCACGGGAATAGCGATGGACTTGATAAAGTAAATACCCGACGTTACCACAAGTATAAGTATCAGCAGGCATACCGCCGAAAGAAGCGCGGTAATGGAAAAGATGTGCCTGTCCACCTCGCCCATGGAGGTGACCATGCGTATCGCGGTATAGCCCGCGCTGTTTTGTGGGAGCATAAGGCATACCGACATGACCTTTTCGCCGCTTGATATCCTGCCCGTGTAGTATCCGCTTGTGCCGCTGCTTTGCGCCTCGGTGTAATCGGGCATACTGTCGCCGCTTTCGGGGATAAATCCCGACGAGGTAAGGTCAACGCTGTTTTGCGCGTTGACGACCATAAGCTCCATTTTGTCCTTTTCCGACCAGTTTTCCACGATAGTTCGCACCTCGGCGGAAAAGCTTGCGGAGGGGTCGTTGTAGGAGCGCTGGAGAAGATTTGAGACCATGTTCATGCGTGAGGTAAGATACTGCTTTGCGGAGCTGTAATAGTAGTTTCGCACGAACAGCGAGCCTGCCACCACAAGGGCGAAAAGCATTGCCGCAATAACGCCCAGATTGTTTATCAGCCAGCGCTGTGTTATTGTCACCTTTCGCAAGACCTTACCCCCCCTTTCCGTAATTTTACAGAAAATTATTCTTCTCCCTTAACCGACCACTTGTAGCCGAAGCCCCATATCGTTGCGATATATTTGGGGTTGGACGGCTCGTCCTCTATCTTCATGCGTATGCGGCGGATATTAACGTCAACTATCTTGTCATCGCCGTAGTAATTCTCGCCCCATATGTGGGTCAGAATGGAGCTGCGGTCAAGAGCGGTATCCTGATTGTTGAGGAAATACTCCATTATCTGATATTCCACCTGTGTAAGGTCAATGGGCACGCCGTTTTTGGACATTGTCCTGCTCTTGAGGTTAAGCACAAAAGGACCCGACTCAATTGTGGAAGCCGCTTCTTCCTCACGGGAAACGCTCATGCTGACTCTGCGGTATATCGCGTCAATACGGGCAGTAAGCTCCGAAGGGGAAAATGGCTTTGTTATGTAGTCGTCAGCACCCAGCATAAGACCGCTGACCTTGTCCATTTCCTGGGTCTTTGCGGAAAGCATGATTATACCGAGGGTGCTGCTTCTTTTTCTAAGCGCCTTGCAGACTTGGAAACCGTCAATGCCGGGCATCATTATATCAAGCAAAGCAACATCGAAGTTGCCGTGCTCCTCGTCGAAAACCTTCAAAGCGTCCTCGCCGCAGTTTACGTCCACGACCTCATAGCCTGCCCGTTTAAGGTTTATCACCACGAAATCGCGGATAACGTCTTCGTCCTCGCAAACAAGTATACGTTTCATAAAAGCATCTCCTTTACGCCATAATATAGAAATTGCTGCTTATTTCGGTACCCGTCAGAACAAGAGGCTCGTCGCCTGCGTCGGGGCATTTTACAAGATAATTCAGATTGTTGTTGCTTTTCAGAAGCATATATCCGTCCTCAAGCAGGGCGGCTGTACGGCTTTCATCGGCAACCGCTATCCGCATAAGCTCGGTAGTGCTGTTGAGCAGGTCTATTCTGAATTTGCTGAACACCACTTCTCCCGTGGCGCTGTCCGTCTGCGCCGTGACCACACCGTCCCAGCGGCTTGGGAGGATAAAGCAGTACCCCTCCGCAGCGTTATAAAAGCTGGAATATTTTTTCATAATGCTGTAATTGTCGAAAACGTTCCAGTCGGTGCTGTAAAGCTTTGTCTTGGAGTCCTGATTGTACCCGGGGAAAAGTGAAAGCGTCGGTATCTCAATTACCCCGTCAAGGTCGATGTCGGTGCATAAATACCCTGCACTGCGCTTTGTATTTTCGATAAGCGACGACTCGCCGAGATAAAGGGGGTTTCGGAGCTGACCGTTTACCGAATAGATTATCTCCGTTGTAAGCTGTCCACCCGAAAGTCCGTCGATGAATATAGCAGGAGTATCTGTACCCACATAGCCTGCCGCAACATTGACAAATTCTGTGGAAGCCTCGTTCAGCGCAACGCTGCTTGTTTCGGTTATAGCGCCTGTCTCGGCGTCTGCGGAAACAACGCTTACCGAAGCCTTTTTTAGCTGGCTTGTTGGACGGACAAGAATAAGCTTCGACTTGCCGTCCCGTTCAAGGTCGGCGGTGAACATCGTGCTGTAAATGTCGGAATACTCCGCGTTGAGAATACCGTTTTCATAGCTGTACACCTGAACTCGTTTTTCTCCCGAAAGCAGCGTGTAGCCTATCATTATGCTTGTTTTTCCGCTGCCGCCAAGCTCGGAGAAAAGCAGCCTGTCAATAGCCGTGCCGGGACCTGCATGGTCGTAAACGCTTGTCCACTCGCCGCCGCGGCGGTCGATGATGTTTATGCGCACGTTTCCGCCCTCTTCGGTCTCACGGGCTTTTTCGTAAAAAACGATAGCCTCGTTGTCAGGCTCGCTGTCGATATCCGCAAAAACGAAAGCGGAGCGGTACTCGCCGCTTCTGGGGTATTGAAGCTTTATGTCGGGACCTACCGAAGCGATAAGCGCGTTGTAAACGGCGGTCTGCTCCTCGGAAAGCCTTGGCGCGGAAAGAAGGGAGTCAACGGTCGCACCCAGAGCCGAGCAGCCCGAAAGCGAAACCGCCGCGGCAAAGGGCAGCAGCCTTTTCAGCATATTCTTTATCCTCAACGGTTTCACCTCCTTTTGAAAAAGGGCGCACAGCAGTGCGCCCCAAGGTCTTTTCATGCAGTATCATTCTTCCTCGATAGACTTCATGCTCTGAACGGCAAGAGTAGTCCTGCTCCAGCGGCGCTTGCCCGTAAGGTTGAGCTTAGGCATAACTCTGTAAACGTAAGTGCCCCAGAAAACAGCCACAACAGCAATGGTCACGAAGATAATGCCCACGTCCGAGGTTTCGGGAGCGGTCAGGTTTCCGCGCTCGAGATAGTCCTTTGTAAAGAACATAATGTATCTTGGAAGTGTGGATACAGCCGCAAAAATTGAAGCCGCATAGCCGGAAATGCACATCCAGAAGCGAGTGTTCTTCTTTTCAAAGCCTGCAAAAAATCTTGAAGCGTTGATGAAGAATACCGACGAAAGCATAGCGGTAAACATAACATACACGCTTTCGGACTTTGCACCGATGATAGTATTGCCGTCAAACATAGAGAATATCTGGAGCAGCTTCCATGCCGCAAAGGACGAGAAGAAAACGCAGTTTCCTCTTGTGAAGCCGTCTCCCTTAATGATGTTTACGCCCGTGGAAATAAAGGTAACAGCCGCAACTATTGCGCAGACATAGATGAGCCAGTCAAGCACGGGAATGCCTGCAAACGCGAAAACAGGGTTATCCTCCGTGGAAATTTCCTTGTTTTTGTGTGCCACCATGGAAAGGTCCATGATAATGTCGAATGCGATAAGACCTGCCATAAGGAACATTACCGCTCCCGACTTGGGGGATATCTTCTTGTTGAGTCTGTCAGCTCTGAGACGCATGGGGTTGATGAGGATACAGGATTTGATAGCCTTGTCTCTCGACTGACCGAAAATCATAATTGCAAATATAAGCGCAAAGCCGATTATCAGCGTCCAAAGGGTGTAATTCTTGGCTATGGACGGGTCGATATATTTTCCCGTGTTAAAATTCATATTTGTCTGAAGCTGAACTGTTCTTGCGATTACCGCTGCAACCAGCGTAAGAGCATAAGCCGCAAGTGAAAGCTTCTTGTCAAGCTTTACCTTTGAGGGAGTGTACGGTTTAACATTTTTCTCTTTCATGTCGTTTTCCCCTTATCAATTACATTTTGTTTAAGTAATATAAAGATATACATTGGGTATACATTATCTGTCCTCAATATCAATATACTTACGTCTTTTTGCAATAGCCTTGTAAGCAGGACGGATAATTCTCTTGCCCGTGAGAAGCTCTTCAATACGGTGAGCCGACCAGCCTGCAATTCTCGATACGGCAAACATCGGGGTGTTCAGTTCTGCGGGAATTTTAAGCATTCTGTACACCAGACCCGAATACAGGTCAACGTTTGCGCACATTGCCTTGCCGCTGTCCTTAACATCGGCAAAAACCTGCGGAGTAAGCCTTTCGACTGCGTCAAGAAGCATGAATTCCTTTTCAAACTCTGTGCCCTTTGCAAGCTTCATTGCATTTTCCTTGAGAATGACAGCTCTCGGGTCGGAAAGGGTGTAGATAGCGTGACCCATGCCGTAAATAAGACCCGTGCCGTCTCCCGCCTCGCCGCGTATTACCTTGGCAAGGTAGTCAGCAACTTGGCTGTCGCTGCCCCAGTCGGAGATATGCTCCTTGAAGTCCTCAAGCTGGTTTATTACCTTGAAGTTAGCGCCGCCGTGACGGTGACCTTTAAGGGAGCTTATAGCACCTGCATAAGCGGAGTAAGCGTCAGTACCCGACGAAGTAAGTGTGCGGCAGGTAAAGGTGGAGTTGTTTCCGCCGCCGTGTTCCGCGTGGATTATAAGCATAAGGTCAAGCAGGTGAGCCTCTTCCTCGGTGTAAACTCTGTCGGGACGCAGGGTGGAAAGAATACTTTCCGCCGTACATTCGTTGGGGTTGAGGGGGTGCATATAAAGGCTTTCGTGGTCGTAGACCCTGCGCTTTATCTGGTAAGCGTCCACCATTGCGGAAGGAAGCCTTGCAATAATGGATACAGCGCGGAGAAGCTCCTTTTCAAGCGTCTGATTTTCGGGGTCGTCCTCATAGGAATAAAGCGCAAGAACGGAACGCGCCATCTTGTTCATTATATTCCGGGAAGGCGCCTTAAATATCATATCCTCGGAAAAACCCGGGGGAAGCTCTCTGAACTGGGAGAGCATCTCATTGAAGTTTGCAAGCTGTTCCTTAGTGGGAAGCTGACCGAAAAGCAGCAGGTAAGCGGTCTCCTCAAAGCCAAATCGGTTTTTGCCCGTGGTGTTGGCAACAATTTCGTTGATGCTGTATCCGCGGTAGATAAGCTCTCCCTCCATAGGCTCTCTTTCGCCCTCGTTGACGATATAGCCGTGAACGTTACAGATGTTGGTAATACCTGCCATAACGCCCGTGCCGTCGCTGTTTCTCAGACCTCTTTTGACCTGATACTTTTCATAAAGCTCGGGAGCGATGCGGTTATTTTTTATAAATTCCTCGCATAAGCTTTTAAAAACGGTTTTATTATATTCTATGTTATTCAGAATAAATTCCTCCTTATATTACGGGGCTTGTCCGACCTATTCGGCACAAACCGCCGTTATGCACAAGACCTGCATAATATCATACATTTCTATTGTACAACACCTGCAAACCGTTGTCAAGGATTTTATCCGCAATAACAAAAAAAATCAGCGATACAGCCAATGAAAGGAAAGAATTAAAATGAAAGACCTTGCAAAAATTTTCGGAGTATTTTTCATTCTTGTAGCGGCAATACCAATGCTTGCCTTTTTGCAGCCCGAGGAGCGAAGAAGCTCCGCCTATGCCGTGCAGAACACCGCCGATGAAACGGCGTATACAGCCGCGTCGGAGGATACCGTCCAAACGGAGGCACCCACCTCAAAAGCGGAGGAGACCGAGCCTCGGGAAGAAAACGACCTGCTGAAAGTCCTTGACTTTACCAGCGGACAGGTTTACGAGCTTTCCCTCCGTGATTACGTCATAGGCGCGGTGCTTGCGGAAATGCCTGCCACATATTGCGACGAAGCCTTGAAAGCGCAGGCAGCCGCGGCGCGGACCTATGCCGTAAGACAGCGTGAAAAGCAAAGGCTTTCTCCCGACCCCGAGCTGCTGGGCGCGGATATTTCCAACGACAGCGGAAAGTTTCAGGCATATTTCACCCCCGAGCAGGCGCGGAAGTTTTACGGCGACGGCTACGACACCTACTACGAAAAGGTAGCGGCAGCCGTGGACGCAACCGGAAACAGCGTGCTTGTCTACGAGGGAGAGCCGATAGTTGCGGCGTTCCACTCAATGTCCGGCGGAAAGACCGAAAGCGCGGAGGTCGTCTGGGGAAGCGCGCTGGACTATCTTATTCCCGTTGAAAGCGCGGCGGACGAGGAGTCCCCCTCATATCTGGACGAGCAGGTTTTCAGCGAAGCGGAGGTACGTGCGCGGATAGAAGCGGAGTATACGGACGCCGTTTTTGACAAAAATGCCGCCGATTGGGTAAAAATAACGGAAAGAAGCGCCTCGGGAACGGTGACAGCAATGACCGTCTGCGGCAAGGAAATGACGGGCGCGGATTTCAGGCGGATATTCACCCTGCGCTCGGCAAATTTCGAGGTGCGGTACAGCGAAAAAAGCGGCGATTTTTCCGTGACCTCAAAGGGCTACGGTCACGGCGTTGGCATGAGCCAGTACGGAGCAAACGCCATGGCAAGCAAGGGCAGCACATGGCAGGAGATACTCCTGCACTATTACACGGGCGCGGAGATCGTGGATATGTCGGAGCTTTATAGTGAATAGTGTAGGGGCGGATATTATCCGCCCGAAACAGTCGCCCGAAACAAAAAATGGGATACCAAACGGTACCCCATTTTGCATTATTTTTTCGGCTGTTGAGCATTGCCTTGAGCAAGGAGCATTTTAACATCCTGCCGCTTCTTTCTTACGGAAGAAAGGTTTGCTTGGAGATTTTCCTCGGTCTGAACAAGGATATCGTCAATGTAGCTGTTTGCGGCGTTCTTTATCTCCTTTGCCTTGCCCTGCGCTTGGGTAAGAATTTCAGCCGCTCTTGCCTTTGCCGCCTTGGTTATCTCGTCGTTGGACACGATAACCTTGGCTCTGTCCTCGGCGCGGCGGATTATAGCGTCCGCCTCCTTGTTGGCGTCGTTGATAATGGACTGCCTGTCGCGGACGATAAGCTTTGCCTGCTTTATCTCCTGGGGAAGGTTAAGGCGTATCTCATTTATGTAATCACGCAGCTGGTCGCCGTCCACAATGGATTTCTTTACCGAAAAAGGCACGGAAGCCGCATTGTCAAGCAGGTCGTCCATCAAATCAAGAATATCGTCGATAATCATATTTTACCATCCTTTCTAAAAACTCACTTTAGCTTGGGAGGCTCTTTCATCAGCCTCGCCTGTATATCTTCAAGAATACATTCGGGTACGAAATGGCTTATGTCGCCGCCGAATGACGCTATCTGCTTTACCACGCTGGAGGAAAGATACATATTCTCCGCGCTTGTTGTCAGGAACACCGTCTCCGCGCCGTCGTAGAGCATTTTATTTGCAAGCGCCATCTGAAACTCGTACTCAAAGTCGGAAACCGCGCGAAGTCCCTTTATTATCGCACAGGCTCCCACACGTTTTACGTAATCCGCCAGAAGTCCGTCGTTTATGTCGATAACAACGTTGTCGATGTCGCTGGTGACCTTTTCGATAAGCTTCACCCTTTCCACCGCGGTAAAGCTTGGGTTTTTCACCACGTTTACCGAAACAAGGACGATGACCTTGTCAAAAAGCTTTGACGCCCTCTGGATAATGTCCCTGTGCCCGAAGGTAACGGGGTCGAAGCTTCCGGGGCAGACAGCTATTCTTTTTCCGCTCATTCCTCATCATCTCCATTGGCGGCTCTGTAAACCGTGACCTCTATTTTCCCGTATTTGTATGTCTTGTGCCGATGCATTTTGCCGTACTCCTCGGGAAGCACAAGTCCCTTTTCATGCTCGCAGACGATTATGCCCCTGTCCGACATATGGCTGCAAAGCAGCGGCATTGCCTTTTCGATAAGCCCCTCGTTGTAGGGTGGGTCGAGAAAAGCGATATCGAACTCGGTGCGGCACATTCTCAAATAGCCGATACTGTCCGCCGTAACCACGTTTGCCTCGTTTTTAAAGCCCGTGGAGTCGATATTTTCCTTTGTCACCTCAACGGACGCGCGGCTGCTGTCAACGAAAACGCAGGACTTTGCACCCCTTGAAAGCGCTTCAATGCCCATCTGACCCGAGCCTGAAAAGAGGTCGAGGATCTTCGAGCCTTCTATGTCAAACTGCACAATAGAAAAAATGGCTTCCTTGACCTTGTCGGTGGTAGGGCGCACGTCTCTGCCCTCAAGAGTTTTGAGACGTCTGCCTCTTGCGGAACCTGTTATAACACGCATAGCGGTACTCCTTAACGATTTTTACTCTTATTTTGAAGCACGCCGTCATGCACTTCAAAATAATTATACTATATTTTATCCTCTTTGTAAACAGTTATAACAAATTTAATTTTACATTTACATCGGGGCAATACCCGTGGGCGTTATTGACAAAACGGCGTGCCAAGTGTATAATGTTAAGGAAGTACCGCATAATACGACCGCCGCTTTTTTGCAAGGGTGAGCGGTTTTTTTATACTAATCTTTGACCGTTCTATTGACAAAGGCTGCGTTATAGCTGACGGATTTGTCTACAGGTTGGTTAAAGATTAGTATTACACGATAAAATTTGAACGAAGGACTGATACCATGCCGAGATTTTTTATAGATGCGCCTGCTTCGGACTTCATTTCCGTTACAGGCAGCGACGCGCGGCACATAGGCTATTCCCTCAGAATGAAAATCGGCGACCCCATCACATTTTGCCACGGCGGAACGGACTATCTCTGCGTGATAGAGAGCATGACCGAAAACGAGGTGCTGTGCCGAGTGGAGTCAAGCGTGCCGAGTAAGTCCGAGCCGACGGTGCAGCTGACGCTATATCAGGCGTACCCCAAACAGGACAAGCTTGAGCTTATCATTCAGAAAACCACCGAGCTTGGGGTGACGAGGATAGTTCCCTTTACATCGTCACGGTGCGTGGCAAGACCCGATGAGAAGTCCTACCGCAAGAAGCAGGAGAGATACTGCCGTATCGCGGAGGAGGCGGCAAAGCAGTCGGGGAGGGGGATAGTCCCCGAAATTGCGCCGCTTATGACCATGAAAGAGGCGCTGGAGGACATGAAGGGCTGCGGAACAAGGCTGTTTTGCTACGAAAACGGCGGAGAACGGCTGACCGCCGAGGTATTGCCGCAGGAAGGCAATATAGGCGTGATGATAGGCTCCGAGGGGGGCTTTGAACGCGGCGAAGCGGAGGCTGCCGAGGCAGCAGGGGCAAGGCAGATTTGGCTTGGGGAGAGGATACTTCGCTGCGAGACCTGCCCCATTGCGGTGACGGCGATAATAATGAACCTCACGGGGAATATGTGACGCAGCGAAATCAAAGTTGAGAACCCAGCGCAGCGAGAGTAAAAAGTTCGCCAGCCTTTCAAGGCTGCGGTTTCCAAAGGCAGAGCCTTTGGTCGCCGTCCGCAGACGGCGAAATACCCCAACTTGCGCCCGCAGGCGCCCGAAAAAAACGGAGCAAGGGGTGAAAAATGCGACAGCATTTTGAGGGGAGGCGAACAAGACCGCCTCCCCTTGTTGGGTATCAAGAATATTTTTTCTTCAAAACAGTCCGGTGGACTGTTTTGAACGGAGTAAATTTTTGTAGGGGACGGATATTATCCGTCCGAAAAATTTCGTATAAACGGGACGGGAGACCCGTCCCCTACAAAATTTTGCGCTAAATTATTATTTAAGTGAATAGTGAATGGTGAAAAGTGAATAGTGAATAATATCGGGACGAGACCCGTCCCACACAACATTACACCGCAGCCCCCAATCTACCCGAAAGGACCATTTTATGAACGAAAGATTACCCTATCTGCGCGAAAAAACATACAAGCTGACCACTTCCCCCGGCGTGTACCGAATGAGGAACAAGGACGGCGACATTATCTATATCGGCAAGGCGAAAAACCTCAAAAACCGCGTCACAAGCTATTTCCGCGAAAACCCCGACCATACCCCAAAGGTTGCGAAAATGGTCTCCCATGTGTACGATTACGACTTTATCGTCACCGACAGCGAATACGAGGCACTGGTGCTGGAATGTTCCATGATAAAGCAGCATATGCCAAAATATAACATTCTTTTGAAGGACGACAAGGGTTATTGCTTTATCAAAATCTCCGACGAGGAGTACCCCCGTATTACCGCTGAAATGCAGAAAAGCGGCAAGGGAACCTTTCTCGGTCCCTACACAAGCGCGTTTGTTGCAAAGCAGGCTGCGGCAGAGGCTAACAAGGTTTTCTCCCTGCCTACCTGCAAGCGCGTTTTTCCCCGTGATATCGGGAAATACCGTCCCTGCCTCAATCACCACATAAAGCAGTGCATGGGCGTTTGCACGGGTGAGATATCCAAGGAGGAGTACGGCAATATCATCGCTCAGGCGGTTTCGTATATACAAAACGGCTCGGAGGCTTCCGTGGAGGAGCTTACAAAGCAGATGGAAAAGGCTGCGGAGGAGCTGGACTTTGAGCTTGCGGCAAGGCTTCGGGACAGAATTTCAGCCATTAAGCGCGCCGCCGACAGTCAGAAGATAATTGCGGAGGATATGCGCGACACGGATATCATTGCCATGGCACAAAACGGCGACAACGCCTGCGCGGCTATCCTCATGTACCGCGAGGGACGGCTTTTCGACAGGGGCGAATACGACCTTGGCGACCTTGACAGCACCGAAAATATGCTGGAGGATTTCGTTTTGCAGTATTACTCCGACCCGCGGAAGATACCCCGTGAGATAATCACCGAGGAGGAGCTTCCCAACGAGGAAATGGTGGAAAGACTTCTTCGGGAACGGTGCGGACGGGCGGTAAGCCTTTCCTCCAAAAAGCGTGGCAAGGGTCTGCGGCTGATAATGATGGCAAAAGCCAACGCAGGGGACAGCCTTGCAATAAAGGTCGGGCGCACGGGCAAGGAGATAGAAGCGCTGGAGGCGCTGGGAAAGCTTCTCGGTCTCCCCGAGCCGCCTAAGTATATCGAAGCATACGACATTTCCAATTTGGGAAGCTCGTCCATGGTGGCAGGCATGGTCGTGTTTGAAAACGGACGTCCCCTGAAAAAGGCGTACAAGAAATTCTCCATAAAAGAAACCCAAATACAGAACGACTACGCAAGCATGAGAGAGGTGCTTGAGCGGCGGTTCAAGCACTACCTTGACGATACCGACAGCGACGAGGGCTTTTCCCGTCTGCCCGACCTTATCCTTTTGGACGGCGGCAAGGGTCAGGTCAACGCCGTCGAGCCTATACTCCGCGAGATGGGTATTGACGTGCCCCTTTTCGGCATGGTCAAGGACAACAACCACCGCACCCGTGCCATAGCCGCAAGCGGCTCGGAGATATCCATTTCGGGAACGCGGTCTGCGTTTATGCTTGTTACGCGGATACAGGACGAGGTACACCGCTTTTCCATTACCTATCAGCGGAAAAAGCACGGCAAGCAGTCCTTTGAAACGGGCATAACCAAAATAAAGGGTATCGGCGAGAAAAAGGCGCAGAAGCTTTTTACCGCCTTCAAGACCCGTGAGGAATTCAAAAAAGCGACTCCTGCGGAAATTGCAAAAGCCGCAGGAATAAACGAGGCTCTTGCAGAGCAGGTCTGGGAATTTGTCCAGAACGAAATGTAATACTATGTAATATTAACCTCCTTGTCCGAATACACTTTAGAGACAAGGAGGTTTTATTTTATGCTTGAAATATTGGATAAGCCTTACATGAGCAAGGGGAAAGGTCTTTCCTCGGCGGAAGCGGCGGAAAGGCTGGCACGGGACGGCAGGAACGTCCTTGCCGAGGGCAAAAAGGCAGGCGCTCTGAAAATTTTTGCAGGTCAGTTCAAGGACATAATGATACTTATTCTCCTTGCCGCAACGGTCGTATCATTCTTTCTCGGCGAAATCTACGACGCGGTAACAATTATCGCAATCGTGCTTATAAATGCGGTGCTGGGGTTTATTCAGGAGTACAAGACCGAAAAGACCCTTATTGCGCTGAAAAATATGTCCGCGCCATCGGCAAGGTGCTTCCGCGACGGCGTGCTGTCAAACATTCCTGCGGCGGAGCTTGCGGTGGGGGATATTATCCGCGTTGAAGCAGGGGACAAGGTGCCTGCGGACGCGGTGCTGTTGACGGAAAAGGGCTTGCTTGCGGAGGAAAGCATACTCACGGGCGAGTCTGCGGCGGTGCAGAAAACCGTGGGGGATATTGCAGATAACGACAACTCCATAGGCAAGTCAAACATCATTTACAGCGGAACGGTCATCACAAAGGGCGCTGCGGAAGCACGGGTCATTGCCACGGGCGTAAACGCTCAGATAGGCAAGATTTCGGGTATGCTCACCGATATCGACGAGGAGGAAACTCCCCTTCAAAAGCGCCTGGGCGAGCTGGGAAAAATCATCGCGATAATCTGCCTTGCGGTATGCGCGGCGGTCACGGGGGCAGGAATACTTCGGGGCGAGCCTGTTTTCGATATGCTTATGACGGGCATAACCATTGCAATTGCCGCAATACCCGAGGGGCTTCCTGCAACGGTCACCATTGCCCTTGCCCTTGCGGTTGGGCGTATGCTGAAAAAGAACGCTCTTGTGCATAAGCTTCATTCGGTGGAAACTCTTGGCTGCGCTTCCGTGATATGCACCGACAAAACAGGCACGGTGACGGAAAACAAAATGACGGTCACAAAGGCTTTTTGCGGCGAAAAAAGCTACGACTTTTCGGGAAACGGCAACAGAATTGCAGGGGAGATAACCTGCGGCGGCGCAAGGGTAAATCCCGTCAGCGAGCCTGCTTTGAAAGAAATGCTTGTCTGTGGCACGGTCTGCACAAGCGCGTCCATATCCGCGAAAACGGAGGTCTCCGCCCGTGACAGGGGAAGGCTCACCGCAGGCGGAGAATGGACGGTCACGGGAGACCCTACCGAAGCCGCGCTGCTGATTGCGGCGGCAAAGGGGGGAATTACCGCGGAAAAGCTTGCCGTATCCCACCGCAAGCTTGACGAGATACCCTTTGACAGCGATACGCGGTGCATGACGGTCATCTGCGGCGGAAGCGGCGGCAGGACGGCGTACACCAAGGGCGCGCCCGACGTTATACTGAAAAGGTGCGGCTTTGTGCTGACGGAAAACGGCGTAAAGCCCATGACGGCGCATATGCGGCGCGAAATTTCCGAGGCCAACGACAGCATGACGGGACAGGCGCTGCGTGTGCTTGCCCTTTGCAAAAAGGAGCTGCAAGGCGGCTCAGACCTTGAAAGCGGCATGGTTTTTCTCGGTCTGGCAGGAATGCTTGACCCACCCCGTGCCGAGGCAAAGCAGGCGGTGAAGCTTTGCAGGAGCGCCCACATACGCACGGTAATGATAACGGGCGACCACAAAAACACCGCCGCCGCCGTTGCAAAACAGGCAGGCATCATGCGCGGCGACGATACGGTCATCACGGGAGACGAGCTTGCGGCAATGTCCGACGAGGAGCTTGACGGGGTAATCGGAAAAGCGGCAGTTTTTGCACGAGTAAGTCCTGCCGATAAAATGAGGATAGTCCGCGCCTTCAAGCGGCGGGGCGAGATAGTTGCCATGACGGGTGACGGTGTAAACGACGCGCCTGCCATAAAGGAAGCCAACATCGGCGTTGCCATGGGAATAACTGGCACGGACGTTACAAAGCAGGCGGCGGACGCGGTGCTGCTGGACGACAACTTTGCAACCCTTGTTGGCGCGGTGGAGCAAGGGCGCGGAATATATGCCAACATACGTAAATTTGTGCGGTATCTTTTAAGCTGCAACATCGGCGAGGTGCTGACAATGTTTCTGGGCATAATCATGAATATGCCCATGGTGCTGCTGCCGACGCAAATACTGCTTGTAAATCTGGTCACGGACGGTCTGCCTGCCATTGCGCTTGGAGTAGAGCCACCCGACCGGGAGAATATGAAAAAGCCGCCCCGAAAGGCTGACGAAAGCTTTTTCTCGGACGGACTCATGGGCAAGATAATTTTCCGCGGCATACTTATCGGGCTTTGCACCTTGGGCAGCTTTGCGGTGATGAACAGTCTTTCCGGCAGTGTTGCCCTTGCTCGGACGGGTGCGCTTTTCACCCTTGTTATGTCCCAGCTTTTCCACGTTTTCGAGTGCAAATCCGAAAAGAAGAATATCTTCACCGTGCCCTACATGAACAATAAAAAGCTGATATTGGCGGTGCTTGCGTCGCTGGCGGTAATATTCGCGGCGGTGTACGTTCCTGCCTTGCAGGCGGTTTTCTCCACGGTGTCCATGACGGGTGAGCAGCTTTTGATATGCCTTGGGTTTGCGTTCTCCGCACCGCTTTTGCAGTGTGTCCTTAAATAATTTGATTGTTAAAATTATCTGTATGCTGTTGACTTTTGCTTTAAATCATTGTATAATTGTAACAAACAGCTGTGAATATTAATTAAGCTGTGAAAGGAGAATTTATTATGAATTTAAAGGGAACAAAAACCGAAAAGAACCTTATGGAAGCTTTTGCAGGAGAAAGCCAGGCGCGCAACAAGTATACATACTTTGCAAGCGTTGCAAAGAAGGAAGGCTTTGAGCAGATCTCCGCGATTTTTCAGCATACTGCCGATAACGAAAAGGAACACGCAAAAATGTGGTTCAAGGCGCTTAGCGGCATAGGCACAACTGTCGAGAACCTCAAGGCTGCCGCTGACGGCGAAAACTACGAGTGGACGGATATGTACGATAAGTTTGCAAAGGAAGCCGAGGAAGAGGGCTTTACCGAGCTTGCGGCGAAATTCCGCATGGTAGGTCAGATCGAAAAGGCGCACGAGGAAAGATACCGCGCTTTGCTTAACAATATCGAAATGCAGCAGGTATTTGAAAAGAGCGGCGAGACCATGTGGGAGTGCCGCAATTGCGGACATCTCGTTATGGGCAAAAAAGCGCCCAATGTTTGTCCCGTATGCAACCACCCCCAGAGCTTTTTCGAGGTAAGAAAGGAAAACTACTGAGAGTAACAAAACGTCAAAACACAATTTCATTGTTTTTGAGGGATACCGTTTGGTGTCCCTCTTGTTTTTTTGGACGGATAATACAACATGGTTTGTTTTCGGGACAGGTGACCCGTCCCCTACAAATCGGTTTAAAATTTCTTGTAGGGGCGGCTATCAGCCGCCCGTTAATTTTTGGCTTATGGACAAACTAAAAGGGATACCAAACGGTATCCCTCAAATTGTTGTATTAGTTGTTGCCTGCAAGCTCTCTGTAAAGTCCCATGTAAAGCTCTGCCGAGGTATCCCAGCTGTAATCGTTCTTCATAGCTGCAATTACAAGCTTCTTCCACTCGTCCTTGTTCCAGTACAGATCCTTTGCGCGGCGTGTTGCGTCGAGCATATCGTGAGCATTGTAGGTCTTGAAGGTGAAGCCGTTGCCGTTTTCACCGCCTGCGTCACGGATACTGTCGCGGAGACCGCCTGTTTCACGGACGATAGGAATAGTACCGTATCGGAGCGAGATCATCTGCGCAAGACCGCAAGGCTCGCTCTGAGAAGGCATGAGGAACATATCCGCCGAGGAATAAATACGTCTTGCAAGGTCGGGAACAAAGCCAATGGTCGCGCTTACCTTGTCGGGGTGACGCCATGCCATTTCCTTGAAGAAATCCTCATAGATCTTTTCGCCCGAGCCGAGTATCGCAAACTTATAGCCGAGGTTCAGCATATCTTGGAAAACGTACTTGATAAGGTCGATACCCTTGTGGGATACAAAACGTGTGATGATACCGATAACAGGCTCGTCGCCCTCCTGAAGGTGCAGCTCGTTAAGCAGCGCAGCCTTGCACTCCGCCTTGCCCTTGAGGTTCTTCACCGAGAAATTCTTGGTGAGCAGGGGGTCTTTTTCCGGGTTAAAGGTGTCAACATCGATACCGTTAAGGAAGCCGCAGAGCTTGTACTGCTTGTTCACAAGCGCTCTGTCAAGACCGTGGGAATACCACGGGTCAAGGATCTCCCACGCATAGCTGGGTGAAACGGTAGTGATCTTGTCGGCAGTTTCAAATGCGCCCTTCATAAGGTTTACGCAGCCGTCATATTCAAGCAGCTTGGTGTGGTACATAGGAATGCCCAGAACCTCGTTCAGCACTTCCATGCCGTACTTGCCCTGATACTGGATATTGTGGATTGTGAACACGGTCTTGATGTTGTCGTAGCCGTACTGATACTTATAGAAAATATTGTAGTAAACGGGAACGAGGGCAGTCTGCCAGTCGTTGCAGTTGATGATGTCGGGCTTCCAGCCGATATGCTTGAGCATTTCCATGATAGCTCTGGAAAGGAACACAAAACGCTCGCAGTCGTCGTAAAAGCCGTAAAGGCCGTCTCTGCCGAAGTAGTATTCGTTGTCGAGGAGGTAGTAGGTAACGCCGTTTACAACGCCCTTGAACACGCCGCAGTACTGCTTTCTCCAGCCAACGTCAACGGTGAAGTTGTTCATATATTCAAGCTTTGAGCGAAGCTCCTGCTTGCAGTTTTTGTAAAGGGGAAGAACAACGCGGCAGTCCTGACCTGCTTTGTTGAGGGCGCGTGGGAGAGAGCCGGCGACATCTGCAAGTCCGCCCGAAGCAGCGTAAGGAACGGCTTCGGAAGCAGCATATAAAATATTCATACCATTTAATTCCTTTCAGTTTTGATTATTTTGGGGTATGCCGTCATAAGCCGCACCTTTTGGGGCTGCGGCTTATACGGGTGTATTTTCATCAGATAACAGCGCCCTTGCCAAGGAACAGAGGGTAATTCTGAGAGCCTGTAAGCATACGCATATCGCTGATCTTTACGTTCTTGTCGGTGATTATGTAGTTGATGTCGCACTTTGCGCCGATAACGGTATCCTGCATGAGGATAGCATTCTTAACAACAGCGCCCTTGCCGATCTTTACTCCGCGGAAAAGCACGCAGTTTTCAACAGTACCCTCAATGATACAGCCGTCGCCGATAAGGGAGTTCTTTACGCAAGCGCCGATGCCGAACTTTGTGGGAGGGTTATCGCGTACCTTTGTGTAAATGGGCTTGTTTTCGGGGAAGAGCTTGGTGCGGTTCTCGGAATTAAGCAGGGACATATTTGCCTTGTAGAAGGTCTCCATGGAAGTGATCTTGCTGTAATAGCCGTCGTGGCGGTATGCCATGATCTTGTACTCGTGAGTTCTGCCCTGGAGTATAGCCTGCTCAAAGCTGAAAAGGCTCTTTGAAGCCGCCTCGAGAACGATGTTCTTGAGGAACTCCTTTGAAAGCACGAAAATGTTCAGCGAGAGGTTGCAAGCGCCGCTGATATGGGGATTGAGAAGCACGTCAACAACGCGTCCCTCGTCATTGATACCGAAAACGGTAGCGTTCTGAGCCTGCTCGGAGGAAATAACGTCCTTTACGTAAACTGTGGTAATATCCGCGCCTGTTTCGATGTGCGCGTCAACCACCTTGGAGAAGTCCATGTTGAGGACAACATCGCAGTCGGAAAGCACAACATAGTCTGCCGCGGAGCTTTTGATGAAGTCCCAAACGCCGTAAAGAGCCTCAAGTCTGCCGCGGTACATACCGCTCTGAACGTGGCTGAAGGGAGGGAGAAGGTGCAGACCACCGTTCTTCCTTGCAAGGTCCCATTCACGTCCGCTGCCAAGGTGGTCAAGGAGCGACTGGTAGTTGGACTTTGTGATTACGCCCACCTCGTCGATACCGCTGTTGACCATGTTGGAAAGAGGGAAGTCGATAAGACGGTAACGTCCGCCGAAAAGCACCGAGCCCATAGTTCTTTCCTTTGTCAGATCGGTGATAGTGTGGTCGTGCATATTGGAAAAAATCAAGCCTAATATTTTTTTATTGCTGCTCATAATTCAGTTCCTCCTACTCATAGTTACATATTTTCCGAAATGATCTGCTTCGGAAGAACCTTTGCATTTTCGGATATTGTGATATTATGACCTACTACTGCAATGCCCCAATCGTCTCTGTTTTCAACAGTTTCGGGACGTGCGCCGATCTGCGCGCCGGGGCAAACGGTGCAGTTCTCGCCGACGATAGCGTATTCCACGATAGCGCCCGATTTGATCACCGAGCCGGGCATGATGATAGAGTCGGTAACGGTTGCGCCCGATTCGATAGTAACGCCCTCATAGATTACCGAGAAATCAACGTGACCGTTTATAACGCAGCCGTCAGTAACCATAGAGTTCTCGATGACCGCGTCAGAGCCGATGTACTGCGGAGGCATAATGGGATTTCTGGAGTACATCTTCCACTCGGGGTCGTAAAGGTCGATAGGAATATTGGGGTTGAGCAGGTCCATGTTAGCTTCCCAGAGGGAGTCGAGAGTTCCTACGTCCTTCCAGTAATCGTCGAAAGCGTAAGCAACCAGCTTTTCGCCTGCCTTCATCATGTTGGGGATGATAGCCTTGCCGAAATCCTTGTCCTCGTCGGGGTTGTTCTCGTTCTCGATAAGGTACTTTTTCAGCTTGCTCCATGTGAATATGTAGATACCCATTGAAGCCAGCGTGGAGCGGGGATTCTTGGGCTTTTCCTCAAAGTCGATGATGTCGCCGTCGTCATTGGTTATCATGATACCGAAACGGGAAGCTTCCTCGAGAGGAACGTCCAGAACGGCGATAGTAGCGTCAGCCTTCTTTTCCTTGTGGAAATCAAGCATTTTGTTGTAGTCCATCTTGTAGATGTGGTCGCCCGAAAGCATTACAACATATTCGGGGTCGTATCTGTCGATGAAAGCGATATTCTGATAGATAGCGTTTGCAGTACCCTTGTACCATTCAGCGCCGAGAGCGGTCTGATAAGGAGGCAGGCAGTGAACGCCGCCGTTGAGCTTGTCAAGATCCCAAGGCTGACCGTTGCCGATGTAATCGTGAAGCACAAGAGGCTGGTACTGTGTAAGAACGCCGACAGTGTCGATGCCCGAGTTTACGCAGTTTGAAAGGGGAAAGTCGATGATCCTGTATTTGCCGCCATAGGGTACGGCAGGCTTAGCCATATTCTGAGTCAGAGCGTACAGACGGCTTCCCTGACCGCCTGCAAGCAGCATTGCTACACATTCTTTTTGGGTTGTATACATTATAATTATCCTCCTATATTATGGGATTAACCGGCATTATTTGTCGGGTGTGGATTTCTTTCGTCCTGTCTTAGGTGCGGTACCTGTTTTCGCCCCCTTTGTCTTTTTAGCAGCAGCTGTGCCTGTTTTTGCCGCGGATGTTTTTGCGGCAGGCTTTGAAGCCTTTGCTTTTGTTGTTTTTGTATTCTTATCGGCAGACGCTTCCGCGCCGGTCTTAGCCTTGGGAGTACGCTTCTTCTTGGGCGTACACTTGAAATACATCGCGCTCATGGGCGGAATATCCAGAACGATAGACTGCTCATAGCCGTGCATGGAGTAATCCTTGGATTTCAGCTTGCCGTTCTGTACAACGCCTGTGCCGCCGTACTTTTCGTCATCGGTGCAGAACACCTGCTCATATGTGCCCTCGTAGGGAACGCCGATGCGGTAGTTGTCCCTGCCCACGGGAACGAAGTTGCATACTACGATTATTTCGTTGCCGCTTCTGTCAATTCTGCGGAAGGAAATAATGCTCTGCATATAGTCGTCGTGGCATATCCACGAGAAGCCTTCCCATGATTCGTCGTTTTCCCAGAGCGGAGAATTGTCAAGGTAGAAATGGTTAAGCTCCTTGCTGAACTGAAGTGTTTTCCTGTGGGTATCGAAGTCAAGCAGCAGCCAGTCCAATCCCTTTTTGAAGTCCCACTCGATGACCTGAGCAAACTCGCTGCCCATGAAGTTCAGCTTTTTGCCGGGGTGAGCAAACATATACGCAAGGAATGTGCGGAACGAAGCAAATTTTTCCTCCATGCTCCTGCCGCTCATTTTGTTGAACAGCGAAGCCTTTCCGTGGACTACCTCGTCGTGGGAGATAGGAAGGATAAAGTTTTCGCTGAAGCTGTAGAAGAACGAGAAGGTAAGCTTTCCGTGGTTGTTTGCGCGGAAGATGGGGTCCATTCTCATGTAGTCCATCATATCGTTCATCCAGCCCATGTTCCACTTATAGTTGAAGCCCAGACCGCCAACATCGGCAGGCTTGGTAACAAGAGGCCATGCGGTGGATTCCTCCGCGATCATAAGGATGTTTCCGCAGCGTCCGAAAACAGCGGTGTTGAGCTTTCTCAGGAACTCTATCGCCTCGTAGTTTTCGTTGCCGCCGTCCTTGTTGGGACGCCACTCTCTGCGGTCGTAGTCAAGGTAAAGCATTGAAGCCACGGCGTCAACGCGCAGACCGTCTATATGGAACTTTTCTATCCAGTAAACAGCGTTGGAGATAAGGAACGATACTACCTCGGGCTTGCCGAAGTCGAACACTCTCGTACCCCATGAAGCGTGTTCCTTTTTGAGGGGGTCGGTGTATTCGTAGCAGCAGTCGCCGTCAAACTCAAACAAGCCTGCCGCGTCCTTGGGGAAGTGGGCCGGTACCCAGTCGAGGATAACGCCTATTCCTGCCTGGTGGAACATATCCACCATTTTCATCATGTCCTCGGGTGTGCCGTAACGTGATGTGGGAGCGTAATATCCGATTATCTGATAGCCCCATGAGCCGTCAAAGGGATATTCCGCAAGAGGCATAAGTTCAAGATGGGTATAGCCCATATCCTTGAGATAGGGAATCATCTCCTCGGCAAATTTTACGTAATTGAAGGGTTCGCCGTTTTCATAAGTGCGCCATGAGCCGAGGTGCGCCTCGTAGATGTTCATCGCGCTGCGGTAGATGTTTTTGGAATTCCTGTCCTTGAACCACTTTGCGTCATTCCACTTATATTCGTTTATATCGAAATATTTGGTTGCGGTGTTGGGCCTTGTCTCCATGTGAGTGCCGTAGGGGTCCGCTTTCATAACTATGCTCATGTGGGCGGTCTCTATGCTGTATTTATATGTAAAATACTTTTCAACGTTCGGCAGGAATATCTCCCAAACCGACGGGTCGGCAAGCTGCTCCATGGGATTTTTGGTTCTGTCCCAGTCGTTGAAGTCGCCTACTATGGAAACAGATTTGGCATGGGGAGCCCAAACCCGGAAGAAAACGCCTTCCTTGCCGTCTTTTTTGCCTTTATGCGCGCCGAAGAAGTCGAACGCGGTATAATTTGTACCCTCGTGGAAGATGTGGAGGGGGAATTCATAGCCCTCGGAAAAGGCTGCTTTCTTGTTTGCCATATGCAGGTCTCCTTATATACTTTTTATGTAATTATATTTTAACAGATTATGTATCAGATTTCAAGCCTTTTTAGTAAAATTTTATAATCTCTACGTAAAGCAATAGTAAAAATTGTGCAAGATTTACATAAAATGATTATTTTACCTCCTAAAATATTAAAAAATTAATGGCAAATATAACAATATGTATTTTTTTACAAATAACGGCTAAAAGTATACGGAAAATTTAGGAAAAATCAAGCAACTTTTCCTAAATTTTGTGCAGCTTTACCGCATACACGGTTTTGTCGTCCTGTCTGTAAAGGTCTCCCTGTTTGTCCTTTTCCGCGGCGGCGATTATCCTCTCGGCACAGTCCTGCGCAGTGACCCCCATGCTGAGCATATGCTCCCTGACGCTTGGGAAGCAGTCCTCGCATATTCCGTCGGTTATCATCACCAGCTCATCGCCGTCGGAAAGCTGTGCCGTCCGCGGACAAAGCTCGGGGGAGCTTACTATCCCCACCGGCACGGACCAGCTTTCCACGGTTTTCACCGTGCCGTTTGATTTTATGAAGCTTTGCGCCGCACCCATTTTCAGCAGCTCCGTTTTGCCGCTGAAAAGATTTATTTTCGCCATGTCCACCGTGGAGAAAATCTCCTCCGAGGACTTGGTCAGCAGCATGAGATTTATGAACCGCACCGCCGCCGCGGCGCCCGTTCCTGCACAGATAAGCCTTTTCAGCATAGAAACGGTCATGCGGCTCTCCACGGCGGCTCTTGCGCCGCTTCCCATGCCGTCGGAGATAAGGATATACAGATTTCCCGTCCCGTCGCTGAAAGAAACGCCGTAGTCGCCGCTTGTGTCCTCCTTTCCGCATACCGAGGCATGACCTACCTCTGCGGCAAAAACGGTCTGCTCGTGGAAGCAAAGCCTTGTTATACCCCCCTCGGTAAAAATTTCGGGAGGGTCAAGCTCCCTGTCGGAGATGCCGTCCAGCCTTTGTGCAAATTCGTTGGGCTTGACGTTCATCATACCCTCAAAAAAGCACTCTATGTATATCCTGCCGCAGCCGTCGAAAAATACCGCCGCCGCAGGCTTTTTTACGCCTGTTTCCGCCAAAGCGCACCGCACATACTCCGACAAGCCCTCGTCGCAGGAGGGGTACTCCGCCGCCGCTTTGCACATATTTTTAAGCATTTCCACCGTTCCCGAAAGATGCTCCGCGGTTATTTCGCGCATACATTCCGACGTCTCAAAAAGCCGCCTTTCTATCTGCTCCGAGCGCCATGCGGAATTAAAGGCTTCAGCCAGCGCGTTTTTATGTACGCAGCATTCAAGTCCCTTATGCAGCTCCTTTTCAGTAATAAAACCCTTTTTCGCAAGTATATCCTCCGCAGGACGGAAATAATCCTCAATGCGCCGTTCCTGGCTTTCGCCGCAGAACGCACTGCTCCTGCATGACGAGCAAACCTTACCGCAAACCCTTGAAGCAATGTCATTTTTACGTTCCCTCCCGTCCAGCACCGAGGACGCCTTCAGAAAGCAGGCTTTTACGTCCTTGACAGCCGCCGCGGCAAAGCTCATTTTCACGCCGCAGCGGTTCAATGCCGCCGAGGGAGGGCTGACCGTCCTGCCGAGAGCCCTGCGGAAAAGCTTGTCGGGAACAAGGCAGAATACCGCGCCGCCGCATATCATGTCGATAAGCACCTTGGGCGAATCCGAGGGCAGACCGCAAATAAGGGAGCAGGCAAGTCCCGTAAGGATAAACGCCGCCGCCGAAGCAAGCCGCCCCTTGGGAGCAGCCTTTCCCGCGCATATTCCCGAGCATACCATTGCAGCTGCCGACTGCGCCGTCCCGGGGCATACCGCCGACGCGGCAAGAACTGTAAGCGCTCCTGCAATTCCCCCTCCGCCGCAGCCATACCGAAACGCCGCCGCCGCGGTAACAAACGCACCTGCGGCACGTCCTGCGTTAAAAGAGCCGATGCTTATGCCGCAGAGCGTGCACACGGCAAAAGCGTACACCACCGCCGCGGAAACGCCGTTTTCTGCAGTAATGCCGCGGTTTTGCCCAAGAGAGGAAAAGGTCTTTTCGGTAAAAAAAGCCGCCGCCGCGGTTATAATGCTTCGGAAAAGCACCGCCATGACCGCCGCCGCACCCGACTTAAAGGTGACCGCCGCGATTATGCCGCACATCAGATACGCCGCACCCGAAAGCGCGCCGCACCAAAGGGGAGAAAGCCGTTTGCCCGAAACAGAGGCGGCAAGGGCGCGTGAAAGGATAACCGCAGGCATTGCGGCAATTTCCGTCACGAAATTTCTTATCTCGCCGCCAAGAAAAAAAGCAGCCATCGCTCCGCCGAAAGCAGCAATGCCGTTCAGCGGAGAGACCACCGCCGCATATGCCGCGCAAAGGGGCGCACCGCCTCCGCCGAGGGACGTCCGCGCCGCAAGCGCCCCTACTGCCGCCGAGAGAAAAAATCCTGCCGCCCCGTGCAGAGGGGGAAGCTCTTTATTTACGGCATTTTCCTCAGCCTTGCGCTGAATTTCCTTTTCCTTCAACTTCATTTTGTTCACAGTCCTTCCGAATAGCGTTTTTACACATTATACCAAATAATGGTATAAATTTATGTCAAAAAACGGAAGTGCAGTACAAAACAAGTTGTGAGGTAAACAAAAATTTATTGCAACATTTTGTAGGGGACGGGTCTCCCGTCCCGATATCGTAGGGGCGGATTCCATATCCGCCCGTATTTTTTCGGCAATTAACGGGCGGAAATAGATTCCGCACCTACGCTTTGTGGTAATTTCCCACAAAGCAAAAAATCGGCAATAGAAAAGAGGTGAAAGGGAAAGGGGAGCGCGAGGGGGAAACCGCTAGGGGAAAAGGAAATGCCGATTTTTGTTGGATTTTGTTTTTCCTTGTCCCCTCATAGGTTTCCCCCTCGCTTTTCAGCCGACACAGTTTGGTTTTCGAAAATGTATGGGAAACGTGGTATGTTTTTGTAGGGGCGGATATTATCCGCCCGACCTTTTCCGTATAAACGGGACGGGAGCCCCGTCCCCTACACAAACAATGCTCCGTTCAAAACAGTCCACCGGACTGTTTTGAAGAAAAATTATTCTTGATGCCAAACAAGGGGAGGCGGTCTTGTTCGCCTCCCCTCAAAATGCTGTCGCATTTTT
>JAGAUA010000057.1 GCA_017847885.1 Oscillospiraceae bacterium | reverse complement strand
GGTTCTTTCTTTAGGTTTGTATTCGTTACTTCAACCATTGTTCAATTTTCAAGATTCCAGACTGAACGCAAGCGTTCAGTTCCGAATTTGCTTGCAAACTTCGTTTGCATTTTTCTTGCGAAAAACCGCAAATTCTTTTTTTGTTTGTTCGCTCCTCGTGGTGAGAACGCTTATCTATTATATCATAAGCTCTTCGGTTTGTCAAGTACTTTTTCAAAATATTTTTTTATTTTGTTTTTCGTACTTAACTCGCCTCTCCGCGTGGAACTTTTTTATTATATCACTTTCTCTTTTGATTGTCAAGAGGTTTTTCAAAACTTTTTTATTTTTTTCGACCTCTTTTTCATATCTTTGAGACAGCTTTAATATAATATCATATATAAAATCATTTGTCAAGCGTTTTTTGAAATTTTCTCAAAAAAATTTCTGTGAGACAAGAAAAACCCTTTCCTGCCCCACAGAACTTTATATAAACACATTTCAGCCGAAGTACCTTGCGGCGTTTGCAATGACCGGGAACTGCCCCGTGCATACCGAAGCGGCTGCATACGTGGTTTACGCTATTAATGTTCCCGATTTGCAAAGCATTATAACTATAAAAATATTCCATGACCATTCGACAGCCGAATTTGCCGAAAATTTCAAAAAATAATTGCATTTTCCGCATACACATAAAGGGCACGGAAAACCCGTACCCTTTAATAATATGTTCAAATCAAACCTGGCTGTTGTTGTCAAGGAAGTCCATAACGTCGTCAACAGTTGTGAATGCAAGTGCGGTGCAGGTATCTGCGCAGCCGTAGTAGATGCAGATTCTGCCTGTGTCTGCGTCAACAAGGTTAGCGCAGGGGAATGTTACTGCGTCTGTATCACCAACAAGCTCGTAGTACTCCTGAGGGCTGAGGAGGTAGGAAGCGCCTCTCTTGAGGACCTTCCAAGGCTCGTCCTTGTCAAGAAGTGCAGCGGAGAAGCTGTAAACATAGCCGTTGCAGGAGGTAAGTACGCCGTGGTAGAAAATGAGCCAGCCGCGGTCTGTCTCGATAGGAATAGGACCTGCGCCCATCTTTGTGGATTCCCAGCCCTTTGAAGGACCCATAACGTGTCTGTGCTGTCCCCAGAATGTGAGGTCGGGAGACTGGCTGATGAACATATCGCCGAAGGGTGTGTGGCCGCTGTCGGAAGGACGGCTCATCATCATGTACTTGTCATTGATCTTTCTGGGGAACATAACGCCGTTTCTGTTGAAAGGAAGGTATGCATTTTCAAGCTGTGTGAATGTCTCGAAATCGTATGTATAAGCAATGCCGATGGTGGGCTTCCAGCCGTAAGCGTTGCACCATGTTACGATGTACTTGTCTTCAAGCTTACAAACTCTGGGGTCGTAGCCGTACTGCCACTGTGCAACCTCAGGAGCAAGACCTTCAGTATTGAAATGAATTCTTTCTTCATTGATATCCCAGTTGAAGCCGTCCTTGGAGAAGCCTACGTGAAGCTCCATGTTTCTCTCTCTGTCGTCAACGCGGAAAACGCCAGCAAACTTGTAGTCGCCCTTTTCAAAAGGAACTACCGAGCTGTTGAAGATAGAGTTTGAAGGTTCTCTGTAACCGTTAGCTTTCTTTACCATAATGTGGTCGCGCTTGATGATGGGGTTAGCGCTGTAACGCCATACTACGTCTCTGCAGCCCTCGGGCTTATCCTGCCAAGGAATATTGGGAAGTGATGTACCGTTGATAACTTTAACTTTCATTAACAATACCAACCTTTCTGAAATAATAAATAATTCTCTGAGCCTTTCGGACTCACATTGCAATAATTATACATTATTGAAAAACAAAAATCAACAGCTAATTTCGACTTAAAGGTATAAGTCACAAAATGTTAAGAATTGTAAACGTATTCAGTTGTTTCGGGACACCTCAAAGGTTTTCAAGCTCATCGGCAGGCGTCACTAACGGCTTGCCGTCACGGTCTAAAAGCGGAGTTAATCCGCCTGCATATCCCGAAAAATGGAAGAGATAATTCACGCCTGTTTCCCTGTCGACCCATATCTCGCAGCCCTCCATAGTGCCTTGACCGTACAACTTGACAAATCTTTTTTCTTTTGACATATCAAAATCCCCTTACTTCATAGATTTTTCCTTTTTCTGTATCAAAAGCAGCCGCGCCGCCGCTTTCACTGACAGGAATATTTACGCCGCCGCACGTTACCGTCAAGCCGCTTCCCACTATCCTGCACACATTGCCGCATTTTGAAAGCACCTTCATTTCCGTAACTTTGCCGTTTTCCCATACAAAATCAAGCTCGAAGCCGCCCCTTGCAGCAACGCCCCGTACAGAGCCGCCTTCCCACTCCTCGGGAACGGCAGGAAGCAAGCAAATCTCTCCGCTGTGGCTCTGGACAAGGGCTTCGGTTATTCCTGCGCCGCCGCCGAAGTTGCCGTCTATCTGGAAGGGCGGGTGCATATCAAGCATATTGATATTTGTGGAATGTGCCAGCAGCGCGGCAATATTTTCACCCACAAGCTTTCCCTCGTGAAGCCGCGCCCACATATTGATTATCCACGCTCTTGACCAGCCTGTGTGACCGCCGCCGTGGGTAAGCCTGCGCATAATGGTAGCCTTAGCCGCCTCTGCAAGCTCGGGGGTATACCGCTTGGTAATGAGGTCGTAAGGGTACAGCGCAAAAAGCTGGGAAATGTGCCTGTGTCCCGGCTCTGCCTCGTCGTAGTCCTCCGCCCACTCCATTATCTGACCGTACTTGCCTATCTCGGGCTTGGGAAGCCTGTCGCGGAGGGCTTTGATTTGCGCAATAAATTCTGCGTCGTCGTCTGCCTTTACCGACTCGTCAAGCTCCGCGGAGCTGTTTATCACCGCCGTGAAAAGCTCGTGCAAAATCTGGCTGTCCATGGAGGGTCCCTGACAGATAGTACCCTTTGTGCCGTCCTTGGTTATGTATGTGTTTTCGGGGGATACCGACGGGCTTGTTATTACCCTGCCCTTGTCGTCCTCGATAAGATAGTCGATGAAAAATTCCGCCGCTTCACGGAGAGTATCATACTTTTCCGCAAGGAAAGCCTTGTCCCCCGTAAAGAGGTAATGCTCGTAAATGTGGGTGCAGAGCCATGCCATGCCCATAGGCCAAAGTGTGGCAGGGTGCCACTTGTCCTGGGGTGCGGTGTCGCCCCAAATGTCGGTGTTGTGGTGGCAGACCGTTCCTCTGCACCTGTACATCTCCCGTGCGGTAACTCTGCCGTTTTCGCGCATACGCTCGATATGGTCAAACAGCGGCGTGTGGCACTCGCTCAAATTCTGCATTTCCGCGCCCCAGTAGTTCATCTCGGTGTTGATGTTCACGGTGTATTTTCCGCCCCACGCAGGCCACATATCCTTGTTCCATATGCCTTGCAAGTTCAGCGGCAAAGTGCCCTCTCTGCTTCCCGAAATCATGAGGTAACGGGAGAAGTTGAAGTACATTTCGATAAGCTTGTTATCCTTGCCGCCGTCCTTGATTTTCTGCAACCTCTCATCGGTAGGCAGTGCGGAATTTCCGCCGCTGTTGTCGCAAAGGCTTATTTCGCAGCGGTTATAAAGTGACTGATAATCCTTGATATGCCTTGCAATTAAGTTTGACGCACTTCTGCGGAGCGCCGTCTTAGCCTGATTAACCGCAAGCTTTTCGTAATCACCCGTGCGGAATGAGGTCTGGCAGGAAAGCGTTACGACTGCCTCGTCGGCATTTTCCACCTTTATGCGGTTTGCGTCGGTGTAAGCCTTTCCGCCCTTAGCCGCGCATGAAATCGCCGCCGCGTAGGGAATACCGTCGGACATGGTAAAAAGCAGGGTCGTGCCGTCGTAAGCCTCGTTTTTGTCGTAGTCGTCGTCCTTGCCGTCGATAGCCGATATAAAGCTTATCTTGCCCTTTTCGCTTGCGGAAAAATAAATCACCATGACCTCGTCGGGGTGGGAAACGAAAATCTCCCGTGTGTATTTTACTCCGCCGCACACCCACTCGGTTTTGCACATTGCGGTCTCAAGGTCAAGGCTTCGCTTGTATTCGGAGTAACCGTCCGTACCATCCTGCCAAATGTGAAGGTCGCCCAAGGGGTGATAGTGGCGCTGATTTTCGTTCGTGCCGTAAAAAGCGTCACAGCAGAGGTTTTCCGCCTCGGTCAGCTTTCCCTCACGGATAAGCGAGCGCACCTTTTCAAGATTATCGAAAGCCTTGGGGTTGTTCCTTTTTCTGAAGCCCCCCGACCAGATGGAGTCCTCGTTAAGCTGAATAAGCTCGTCGGTGGGCCTGCCGAAAATCATGCCGCCGATACGTCCGTTGCCCACAGGAAGCGCCTCGTCCCAGTTTGCGGCAGGATTTTTATACCAAAGCAAATTTGAAAATTTGTCCATGTTCCTTCCTCCCATAAAAAGTTGTTGTAATAAGTATAGCATATTGTGAAGACAAAAACAAGGCAAATAATAATTTGTAGGCTGAGCCTGTGCCCACTTCGAAATTACTTTTGCGTAACGCTGTTCATTTGTTGCTTGGTAACAATAATGTGAGGTAAACAATATTTTATTGCATAAAGCAAATTATAGAACCCAGCGAAGCGAAAGCAAAAAGTTCGCCAGCCTTTCAAGGCTGCGAGGTTCTTAGGGGCAGAGCCCCTAAGTCGCGCTCCGCAGAGCGCGAAACTCCCCAGCTTGCGCCCGCAGGCGCCCGAAAAAACGGAGCAAGGGGTGAAAAATGCGACAGCATTTTGAGGGGAGGCGAACAAGACCGCCTCCCCTTGTTTGGCATCAAGAATAATTTTTCTTCAAAACAGTCCGG
>JAGAUA010000056.1 GCA_017847885.1 Oscillospiraceae bacterium | reverse complement strand
CGTGCCGGTGGCACGTTTTTGACACGATAACTTTGTTTAGGTGGGATAGAACGGCAACGGCTTGCGCCGTGGTTAAGGACGCTCTCTCTTACAGAGCGTCCTTCTTTTGCAGCTTGCCGCTGCAAAATTCAACCTTGCAGAGCGCTTCTCAGGCAGCGCCTGCGGGCGCAAGCAGGAGTTTCGCTCTCTGCGGAGAGCGACCAAAGGGCTTTCAGCCCTCTGGACACCTGACCAGCGCGGCTGCGCTGGACCAGCTAATGTCGCTTCGCTGATGCCATACAAAATGTTACACCGCTAAATTATTGTTTAAGTGAATAGTGAAAAGAGAAAAGTGAATAGTGAATAACATCGGGACGGGAGCCCCGTCCCCTACAAAAAATCGCTGCAAAACGGCTTTGTTTTACAGCGATTTTTCATATTAAAGAAGCTTTTCCGAAAATTCCTCCGCCGGCAAGGGCTTGTCAAAATAGAAGCCCTGAGCGTTGAAGCAGTTGTTTTCCTTGAGAAGCGCTATCTGGTCTATGGTCTCAACACCCTCGGCTATGCACTCAAGCCCCAAATTCTGCGCCATTGCAATAAGATATTTCAGCAGCACGCACTTGCGCTGCGCCTCTTCCTCGTTGTCCGAAGGAAGAAAGCTTTTGTCTATCTTTAGCGTATTCCACGGCAGCTCACGGATAAGGTTAAGGGAGGAATAGCCTATGCCGAAATCGTCAACAGAGGTGCGTATCCCCTGTATGTTAAGCCCCGAGACTACCTTTTTCAGCTCGGTGAAATCCACGTCCGTGGTCGTCTCCGTAAGCTCAATTTCTATGTACTGATGGGGTACGCTGTACTTGTCAATTATCTTGATGATACGGTCAAGCAGGTCCATATCCCCCAAATGAACTCTTGAAAGGTTTACGGAAACCGTTACCACCTTCCGCCCCTCGTCAAGCCATTTTCTTATGTCGCGGCAAACGTGTTCAAGCATATAAAAGTCGAGGGTGCAGATATTGCGTCCGCGTTCGAGAATGGGTATAAAGCGGAACGGAGCAATTATCTCGCCGTCGTGCTTCCAGCGGCAAAGCGCCTCCGCGCCTATCAAGGTGTAATCGTTAAGCCGCACCTTAGGCTGGTAATAAACGAGAAATTCCTCGTTTTCAATGGCTCCGGGGAAAAGTCCCTCCACCATTTTCATGTCCTCGACCCTATGACGCACGGCGTTGTCGAAAAATACGTAAGGGGTATTAGGCGTTTTTTTCGCAATATTTGCCGCAGCGCTGATCTTATCCATAACGTCGGAGGGCGTTTTACATTCGTCATCTATCATGTAGTAGCCTGCATGGGCGCTGATGTTTACACGCTTTTGACGGGTATGCTCCACGTTGATTATCGTGCCGCAAAGGTATTCCTTGACCTGTTCCAGACATTCCTTGGGAAAAAGCGCGCCGAAATTGTCGCCGCCTATCCTAAACACAAATCCTCTTCCGCCGAACAGATCTTGAAGCCCGTGTACAAAGGCTTTCATGACACCTGTTCCCGCTCTTCTGCCAAGCTGACTGTTGACAAGGGAAAAGCTTTTCAGGTTGAAATAGCACGCTCCGTACCGCACCGCTTCCCCTTTGGCTATCATGGGGCCCAAGGCTCTCATCATGTAATTGAGGCTGTGTATATCAAGGTCGGCGTCGTGGTAAAGAAGCTGCTCGGCAAATTTTGAGGTACGTATCTTGCCGAGGAAGGTAAAAAGCGTCTTTTCAAGAATTGTTATCCTTTCAAGCTCGGCAGGACTCCAGTCCTCTGCTCCCGAACGGGGGTAAAAGCCGTACACCACAATGCTTCCGTTGCCTGTGGTCTCCTTTATAGTATGCGCCCGTTCATTGTCGTGAACGCCCGAGGCATACGCCGTAAACGACTTTCCCTCGCTGACGATGGCGCCCCTGTCCATTTCGTAAAGGGTATATTCAAGCTTTGCAATTCTCAGCGCGCGGCAAACTCTGCCGATAGCGCCCGGTATTTCAGGGTGGATCTCGCTGTCCAGCTTTTCCATTTTGAGTACAAATTCGTCCATAGCGGCCGAATATTCCGCAATATCAAAAGCCATAAGCCCACTCTCCTTATTTTATTTCAAGCTGCGGCAGACGGACGGTAAAGACCGCACCGCAGTTTTCCTTGCTGCCGATGTTTATGCTTCCCGACATTTGTCTCAGAAGCAGGTGAACGATGGACAAGCCTGTTTTCTTGATATCCGCCGCGTCGGAAGCGCCTTGCTCTCCGCAGAAACAGCTGCGCAGAACGTCCAGCGTATCCTCCGAAACAGCCTTGCCCGTGCCGCTTACCTTTAATATAAGGTACATCGTGTAGCCCTCGCGGCTGCATGATACCTCCACAGATACTCTGCCGCCTTCGGAGGTTCTTATGCTGTATGAGATAAGCTTGCCGAGTATCTGACCGATACGTCCCGGGTCACCGAAAAGCACTTCGGGAACGTTTTCGTCCACGGTTATCTTTGTTTCCGATCCGGGGATAATGGAAGACATGGAGCTTTCCACTTTGGAGGCAAGCAGCCTCACGTTATAGGCAGTTTCGGTAAGCTCAAAGTTTTCTCCTGCGGTGCTTATGTATTCCACCGACTCGCCGATAAGGGAATATACCTCGGAGCTTTTCCTGTAAAGGTTGTACATTATCTCCTTGGTTTTGGCGGTATCGTCGCTGTTGTAATTATAGTTGAAGGCGTCCATCCATTCGCCCATATTGTCCTGAATGTCGTTTATAAGGCTAAGCATGAAGTTGGTCTGGGAGCGCGCCGCAGCCTCGTGCTTTCGGCTTGTTTCCAGCGCCTTGTAGCTGTTATAAGCCGTCTCGGACAGTATCTTTGCGATAACGGAGAGAAACTCCGCCGCTTTTTCCACATCCTCACGGGAAAGACGGCAGGTATTTTCCGCCTCGCGGATATACACATCGGGGTCAATGCCAAGCTCCTCGGCATATTTTCTGAATTTCTCCCTGTCGATATCTTCAATTCTGACCTGACCGCCGATAAAGCTGCCGATAAAACAACCGTCCACCATTATCGGTGCGGCATAGTCCGTAAGCCCCGCGTGGCAGGTATACACCGCAGGCTTTCCGCTTTCAAGGGTTTTCAGCGCACCGCTTCGGTCACATTCGGCGCAGCGAGCAAAGCCCTTTTCCGATTTGCGAATAAGCTCCGTACAGAAGCAGGTAAAACCGCTGCCCCTGGTCACGGGTGCGCCGTCGGCATCGGCGGTAAGCGCTGCCATGCCCGTATATTTTGAAAAGCCGTCCTGTATCTGTTGGAGCACGTCGGGGTCTATCAATTCCGTGAGAACGATTTTTTTCATGTCAACACCTCCAATAAGGGAGATCATCGGTATGCAGAAAAGCACAGCCGCATACCTATTTAAAATAAGTATAGCATATTCTTCCTTTTAAAGCAATTGGCATATGCAACAAAAATCACTTTTGCGCCGTATTTTTGGAGACAGTCCGAGGGAAGCCGAAAAGCCGCGTATATATGTGAATAAATTGGTAACAGCTTAACATTTTGTATAAACAATCTACGTGTATTCCCGACGGTATAAAAGGATTTATTTGTGCAATCTTAACAAATATATGCCCGAAATAGCAGCATAAGTTTGTTACTGCGTGCGTATCTTTGTGAGGTTTAGGAAATTTTAATAGAAATATCGTTAATTTTTTTACAAAAACTTTGGATTTAATTTTATTATCCCCTTGTTTTTTTTTTGTAAATGAGTTATACTTATTATTGAGTAATTATCGCATTAAAGCTGTGGTACGCTCAATTATATGGTAAAAAATGGAGAGTTAAACGCTTTCCGTTACATTGATATGTTATCTGAAGCTTTTGGGAAAGGAAGGCTTTTATGGGACTTTTCGATAATGCGACCCATGTGCTTGCGGAACAGGCTCTGGACGCAACATGGTATAAACAGCAGGTCATCAGAAATAATATCGCCAACTGCGATACCCCCGATTTTAAGGCGAAAACCGTTGAGTTCGGGCTTATTTTAAAGGAAAAATGCAAGTGCAGATACCACGACGGCATCTCGGAGGACAGCCTTCATCCCGAAAATGAAACGCCCCCCAAGCTTTCCGTGGTCACTACATATGAGACAAATACCAATCAGATTCTGGACGGCAACAACGTCGACATGGAAAAGGAGCAGACCGCTCTTGCCGATGCTCAGTACCAGTACAGCGCGCTGACGGATTACCTCAACAACAACTACGCGATGATAAGGACCGCGATATCACGATAAGGAAAGGACGGGTCTGAATGTCTTTTATAAGCTCACTTGATATAAGCGCGTCTGCCCTTTCGGCACAAAGACTGCGCTCGGATATAATCATGCAGAACATTGCCAATCAGGAGACTTACAACACGTCTCCCGGCGGCGACCCCTACTGCCGCCAGCTTGTGGTGTTCTCCGAAAAGAAAACCTTCGGCGAGGTGCTGGACAAGTACAGTAATATCTCGAATAACGACGACGGCGGCAAAAAGCACAGCCGCGGCGTTTACTACCTTAACCATGCGGATAAGTACAAGTCCGCAGGCGTGACCGTTGCAAAGGTCATTGAGGACGATGCTCCCTTTGTTCCCGTTTACGACCCCGATAACCCCCTTGCGGACGAGGACGGCTACATATATAAAAGCAATGTGGACAACTCCAAGGAGCAGATAGACCTGCTTGCGACCCAGCGCTCATACGAGGCAAACCTTGCCGCATACAGTGCTGTAAAGGCGATGCTTTCCAAGGCGATGACACTTAAAGGCAATTGATAAGTAAATTTTTCCGTTTTCCGAAAAGGAGTATTTGTTATGTTTATAGTTCCAATAAGCGGCGCAATACAGCCCGTTGAATCACATTTTGACGCTGCGGAGGCGGTATCTGCCGCAGACAGCGCCGACAGACCCCAGTTTTCCGATGTTTTCAAGGAGATATTCACCGAGGTGCAGGATACACAGAAAACAGTTCAGGAGGATTCCCTCCGTCTTGCAATGGGCGAGATAGACGACCTGCACACCATATACAACAACATGACCAAGGCGGCGGTTGCCGTTGAAACTTTCGTTGCCGTTAAGGACGCGGCAATCGGCGCATACGAAAAGGTACTCCAGATTTCCATGTAATCTGCGCCTACGCTAAAAAGGAAGGAATTTTCACGAAATGAAGGAACAGGTAGATAAGCTTGTAAAATCATTTACCCGGTTCTGGGAGGCGCAGGAGAAAAAGCGTAAGGTACTGTATATTTCGCTTCTTCTCGGCATTGTCCTGATTGCGGTAATTGTTACTGTGCTTCTCAACAGAAAGGAATACGTTGTCCTTTACGAGGGTCTCGAAACCACGGAAGCGGCGGAAATGGTCGCTCTTATCGAGGATATGGGCTACGAGGCAAAGCTCTCAAAGGGCACCATCACCGTTCTGAAGGGCACAGAAAACTACATAACCATTCAGCTTGCTCAGCAGGAATACCCCAAGAGTGACATTAACTACCCTATTTATACCCAGAATGTGGGTATGTTTTCCACGGAATCTGAGAGAAAGGCTTACGAGAAAATGGCTCTCGAAAGCCGTCTCAACGCTATAATCAGTTCAATGGAGAACATTGAAAGTGCGGTTGTAACGCTTTCTATACCCGAGCAGAAAAATACGGTCATTTCTTCCCTCAGACAGTATCCTACCGCTTCGGTAGTGGTGCATCTCAAGGGTGCAGAAAAGCTTACAAATAAGCAGATAAACGGTATCACGCTGGTTGTGAAAAACGCTTATGCAGGGCTTACCGAGGAGAATATCTCTATCATAGACGGCTACGGCATACCGCAGATAGAAAATGCCGACAGCGATTACGATTTCCTTGTTGAAGAGACCAAAAGGCTGGTATTCAAGACAAATCTTGAAAATACCATTAAGGAAAAGATACTTGAGCTTCTTATCCCGATTTACGGCGACGACGGCGTTTCCGTTGCGGTAAATATGGTGCTTGACCTTGACTCAAAGGTAAGCGAGACTACCGACTATTCCCCCGAGGGAAACACCAACGCAGGCGTTCTCCAGCACGCCGACGCGGACAATGCAAGCGGCAACACTACCGTTGACGGCGGCGTTGTGGGCGTTGAGGGAAATGCCGACGACACCTACCCTACCGGCGACACAAACGGCGGCGGTGCGTGGTCGGAGGAGTCCATTTCAAATACATATCTTGTCGACACCTACAAGGAGCAGGTCGAAAAGGAAGGCTACGACATCGAGGGGCTTTCCATTTCCGTTGTGGTATACAAGGACTTCCTCCCCGATGCGGAAAAGCAGGACCTCGTAAGGCTTGTGGGCAATGCGGGTACGGTCGCTCCTGCGGTGCTTGAGGATGTTGTTACCGTAACTAACTTTCCGAAATTCGGCACTATCGAAGATATCCCGGCAGCTACACCTGTATATCTGTTCGGTCTTACCTTTGACCAGCTTATTCTTCTGGGTGCGGTGCTTCTCATACTTATCCTCATCATTCTCATCGTTATGGCTATCCTTTCGGGCAATGCCAAGAAGAAGAGAAAGGCGTTCGAGAAGCAGGTCATCGAGACAAGCGGTATTCTGGAAGCGGCAGGAGAAGAGCCGGTGGACACATTTACATTCAGCGAAAACGGCGGAGTGGAGGTGCCCAGCCTTACCGACGACCAGATCGAGACGAAGGAAGTTGTTATCAGAAGAGAGATCAGCGAGTTTGCAAAGCACAGCCCGGAGATCGTGGCGCAGCTGCTTAGAAACTGGATGAAGGATGAGGAGGAATAACCTATGGCTGATGTTGAAGAGCTTACCGGTATGCAGAAGGCTGCTATGGTTGTCACCTCTATCGGCGCTGAAAATGCGGCGCACGTCTATCAGCGTCTTACCGACGATGAGGTCGAGCGGCTAACCTTTGAGGTATCAAGCCTTCCGTATATGGATATAGAAAAGGTGGACGATGTCTTAAACGAGTTCTACGAGCTGTGCCTGACCCAAAAGGTCATCACAGAGGGCGGCGTGGATTACGCAAGAACCGTTCTCGAAAAGGCGTACGGCCCCGAAATGGCGCAGAGGCTTATGGACAAGGTTTCCAAGTCCATGCAGACAAAGGCGTTCGAGTTCGTCAGAAAGTCGGACTACAAGAACCTGCTTGCCATTATTCAGAACGAGCATCCCCAGACTATCGCGCTTGTGCTTTCATATGTAAGCTCCGAGCAGGCGTCCCACGTCCTTCAAGAGCTTCCTAAGGAAAAGCGTGTTGAGGTTGTTGAAAGAATTGCCAAGATGGAGTCTGCTTCGCCGGAAACTATCAAGGCTATCGAGTCCACGCTGGAAAGGAAGTTTGCGGCGGTGGTATCCATGGATCTTACAGAGGTCGGCGGTATCAACTACGTGGCGGACGTCCTGAACAAGGTAGACCGCGGTACGGAGAAGTACATCTTCGACGAGCTGCAAACAAGAGACCCCGTTCTGGTGGACGAGATCAAGAAAAAGATGTTCGTATTCGAGGACATTCTTACGCTGGATTCCATGTCCATTCAGCGCTTTATCAGAGACGTGGAAACAAAGGATCTGGCTGTTGCTATCAAAGGCTCAAACGCCGAGGTTGCCGCGACCCTTTACGCGAATATGCCCCAGAGAATGCAGGAGTCCATTCAGCAGGAGATCGAGTACCTGCATAACGTCCGTATGCGTGACGTTGACGAGGCTCAGCAGCGTATCGTCGGCATAATCCGTCACCTTGAAGAAGAGGGCGAGCTGGTTATCGGCAAGGGCGGAGAGGACGAGATAATTGCTTAAGATCGTTAGAGGCTGCGGCGCAGGCTCATACGGAATGGGCGAACCCGTTAAGATCGACAATACGGTCTATCTTCCCGGGGAGGATGACGGGGAGTTCGTTTCCGCAGAGGAGCTTCGCAGAAAAGCCGAGGAGGAAAAGGCTGCGGAGGAACGCCGCTTCAATGAGGCGGTGGACGCTAAGGTTCGGGAGATACTTGCCGAACGGAACGCGGCTCTCGAACGGGAGCGTGCGGATATTATCGAGCACGCCAAAAAGCAGGCTGCCGCAATTGCCGCGGACGCAAAGGCTGCCACAATGGCGGTCATCGACAAGGCGAACGCGGAGTGCGTAAAGCTTAAAGAAACAGCCAGAAAAGAAGGTTACGATGAGGGCTATGCCGAGGGAAAAGGTCAGTCGCTGGAAAAGTACAAAAAGTACATCGACGCGGCAGGAAAGCTTCTTTCCGAGATAAACGCCCGAAAAGAGACATATTATATTTCCAACGAGGAGGAAATGCGGGAGACCGTTTTTGAGCTTGTGCGGAAGATAGTACGCACCGAGCTTAAGACCAACACCGAGGTGCTGGAGGGCATTATTGCCGAGGCGGCAAAGAATTTCCGCAATTCCGATTACATAAAGATAACCCTTGCGGAGGACGATATCACCGAGCGGTTCAGGACTGACGAAAAGCTGATAAACGAGATAATCCCTTTTGTTCCCGAAATTGAGATAGAATTCGACAGCGAGGCGGAGGAGGGCACGGTCATCGTTGACAGCGGCGAGGAGATCGTTGACGCAGGGATACCCACACAGCTTGATTTCCTCAAGGAGATCATGAGAAACACACGCGGAGAGACGGATTTTGATGACGAATAAGCTCCGCAAATCGAAATTAGCTTACTTCATTTATCCGGAGAGTTGATATGAATTTTGCAGCGGTGCGCGATGCCGTCAAACAGGCGGATCTGTTCAGATATCAGGGAAAGATCGAAAAGATCATAGGCATGACTATCGAGGCTTCGGGTCCGGAGGCGAATATCGGCGACGTTTGCAGGATATACCGCAAGGGCGAGGGCAGGTCGGTTTCAGACTCGTTTATTTACGGCGAGGTGGTTGGCTTCAACAACGGCAAGGTAATGCTGATGCCATATACCGATACCGACGGCATAGGCCCCGGCTCTATCGTTGACAACACGGGCAGACAGCTCCAAGTCGGCGTGGGGGACGCGCTTGTGGGAAGGATAATCAACGCTATCGGCGAGCCGATAGACGGAGGCGGTCCAATTGATACAGTGGCAAGATATTCCATTGCAGGAGAACCTGTCAATCCGCTGACAAGACCGAGGATCGACGAGATAATCCCCTTCGGAGTCAAGGCGATAGACGGTCTGCTGACAATAGGCAGAGGTCAGCGTATGGGCATTTTCGCAGGCTCGGGCGTCGGAAAATCCACGCTTCTGGGCATGATAGCCCGTGAAGTTCAGGCGGATATCAACGTTATTGCTCTTGTGGGCGAGCGTGGACGAGAGGTGCTGGAATTTATCGAGCGCGACCTTGGCGAAAAGGGTATGGCAAGGTCGGTGCTGGTGGTTGCAACTTCAGACCAGCCTGCCATGATGCGAAACCGCTGCCCCATGACGGCAACGGCTATTGCGGAATATTTTAAAGACCAAGGCAAGAACGTGCTGCTGATGATGGATTCGCTGACAAGATTTGCCATGGCGCAGCGCGAAATAGGACTTGCGGTGGGAGAGGCGCCTATCGCAAGAGGCTACACGCCGTCAATTTACACCGCCATGCCAAAGCTTTTGGAGCGTGCAGGCAACTTTGAAAAGGGCTCTATCACGGGCATTTACACGGTGCTTGTGGAGGGCGACGATACCAACGAGCCTATCTCAGATACGGTGCGCGGTATCATTGACGGACACATCATTCTGTCGAGAAAGGTTGCGGCGAGAAACCATTACCCTGCGATAGAAATTCTTGAGTCGGTATCCCGTCTTATGTCGGAGATTGCCGAAAAGCCCCAGAGGGACGCGGCGTCAAAGCTGCGTAATCTGCTCTCGGTATACAACGCAAATTACGACCTCGTTGCTATCGGCGCATACAAAAAGGGTACAAACCCTGCGCTTGACGAGGCGCTCAGAAAGATAGACAAGATAAACGCTTTTTTGCAGCAGGCGACCGACGAGGCGTTTTCCTTTGAGGAAACCGTCAAGATGATGATGGACGCCGTGAAATAAACTGGAGGGTAAGCCTTGAAACGGTTTGAATTTTCTTTAAACAAGCTTATGGGCTATAAGCAGCAGGTGCTTGACAGAGAAAAGAATGACCTTGCTCATCTCCGCCGCCGTCAGCAGCAGTACATCGATGAGAAACGGGCGCTGGAGGATAAGCTGCGGCGCTCAAACGAGGAGTTCTGCATGAAGTCCTCGGCAGGAATGACGGTTATGCAGCTGACTGCCTTTAAGGGGTATCACCACTCCCTTTCAAGCCAGATAAAGGAGCTGGAGCTTTCCATTGAAAATATGGAGGAAAAGGTGCAGAAACAGCTGGGGGTCGTCATTGAGGCAACGAAAGAGGTTTCTTCCCTTGAAAAGCTTGAGGATAAGCAGCTTGAGGAGTATAACTTCAAGGTAGCTAAGGCGGAAGAGCAGTTTATCGAGGAGTATGTGACAAACAGCACGTACGCTTCAAGGAGTCAATAAGGTTTAAGGTGCTTTGCACTTTAAATATACTATTGCATTGTGAAAGGAGGGAAAAGAAATGGATATGGCTATGGTAAACCTTCAGGCGGCTGTTATGGCGGCTGCGGCAGGAGGAACGGGTGCTGTTACGGCGGACAGTACGGAGGGCGCAAGCTTTTCCGATGTGCTGGCGGCTCAGAGCGGCGCGGTAGCTAAGGCTCAAGGTACAGCTGATACGGTCGCTGCCGATGCAGGAACAGAAGTTGTTGAGGAAGTAAAAGGCGGCGCTTTTGAGGAAATCGTGTACATGATAGACCATGCGGACGAGGGACTCAAAAAGGCGATGAAGCTTTTGCTTGAAACAGTTCTGAACGCGTTTAAGACGTCCGACGACGGCGAGGAAAGAAAGACGGATATTTTCATGCTTTTCTCCGATACATCGGATATCGAGAGTGAGTACGGCATAAACCGTGATTTGCTTCTGACAGGGGCTGAGATACTCGGTCAGGCAGGTACGGAGGCGGAAAAGCTTCTTGCGGAAATGAATTCGGGCGATGACATTATCGCGGAGCTTTCAAAGCTTGCGGAAAAGCTTTTCGACACCGAAAAAAACGGCGAGAACGACGATACCGACGAAAACACGGCGGCAGATATGCTTGCGGCTATGCTGAATATTCCCGTTGCGGATATCCCCTATGCGACGGAAGAAGCAAAAACCGAGGCTGTGGAAAGTGCAGCGGAAATTCTGACTGCTCCCAAGCAGGCGGTTGCCGAATACGAGCCCGAAGCTGTCAAGGAAATGGAGCAGCTTTACTCCGAGCTTAAAGCAGTCGTTAAGACCGACAGCAAGCCAGAGGCGGAGACTTCCTTCAAGGTCAGATTTACGGCATTGAAGATAAACGACGCTTCCGAGCAGATAAGGTCGGCAAGGCCCCTTTTCGGTACAGAAGAAAAGGCGGCGGCTGACGAGCTTCCGGCTGAGATAACAGCGACAGGCATTGAATTTGCGCAGGCGGATACAGCAGGCACCGAGGTGATAAGACAGGAGTCGGACGTAATTGATACCGACACGGCGTTTTCCGTAAGAGAGCAGGTCACCGAAAAGATAACCGAGACGTTCTTCGATATCGAGGGCGAAAGCGGCACGAAGGAGCTTGTTATGGTCCTTAAGCCCGAAAATCTCGGTCAGATCGCAGTTAAGCTTGTAAAGGAAAACGGCGCGGTATCGGTCATGCTTTCGGCACAGTATGAGGACGTGGGCAGGCTTATAAACGAGCGCGCGGATATCTTGGGCAGCAGCTTGGAAAGCCAAAACGTAACCGTTAAGTCGGTAGAGGTGGTAAACCCGGGTACTGCGGCGGCTGAAATGGGTCTTGACTTCACAAATCAAGGCTTCGGCAGACAGGGCTACTCCGACAGCGGAAACGGAAGCAGTTACCGCGGTCAGGACGGCATCGACGGAATTGAAGAGACAGACTCCGTAAGCGGAGAAGAAAAATTAAAGGAGGCGAAATTATGGACGATCGCTTAGGTCTTGAGCTTAGCGGCGTGTACAGCAAGTATTCGAACAGTTACATCAACACCGAAACGGACAGCGACAGCACCGACAACAGCTACATGGATTTTGACAGCTACCTCAAGCTGCTTGTATCGCAGATGCAGAATCAGGACTTCAACGACCCGATGAGCGACGCGGAAGTGCTGAACCAGATGGCTACATACTCCATGCTTGACGGTATCAAGAGCATGACACAGCAGTCAAACATCAGCTACTCAACTTCCCTTGTGGGCAAGATCGTTACGGTAAGCGACAACGGCAACTACTACACCGGTATCGTTGATTCGGTAACAGTCTCAAACGGCAAGCCTTCTCTTATGATAGGCGGAAATGCTTATTCAAGCTCAACCGTTACGGACATTGTGGATACCGATATTTACGGTGCACTTTACAATAACTGGATGGGCAAGACCGTAAAATCCATAAATGCCGAAAGCGAAGGTGCTGTTACGGGCAAGGTCACAGAGGTTTTGTTCTACGGCGGTTCGGGATATGCGGTAATCAACGGACAGAATGTTGTTCCTATCGAAGCCCTTGAGATCGTGAACGGAACGGATAGCTCCGATGAAACGGACGAAAACGGTACGGACGCGGTTGAGGGAACGAATACAGAGACATCTGAGGTAACCGAAGCTGCTGTTATGCAGTCTTATCAGGCACGCTCACAGTCCTTGGTGGATACCTTTATGAAAGAGCTTGACGAGGTAAGCGGCACATCTGCTGTATCGGAAGCAAGCGAAACAACCAACATTACCGAGGAATATGTCACCCGGATAGCAGAGCTTGAGGTCCCCGATTATCATGCAGGTATGTATGTTTCTGCGGATACTATCGAAAGCGCGGCTCTCACAAATGTTGACAACACCTATTCAAGCGGTACTCTCACACGCACGGACGCAGAGGAAGTAAACACGGTAAAGGAAACCGTCAATGCGGTCAGAACCGAAAATACTTCGGGCGTTACTCTTAAAGGCGTGACTACCGAAGCCGGCGTTTCAACAAGCGAGTGCGTTCCCCACAGAATTTCCGTTGAAAAGTACCCCGAAGAGGCGGCTCTTGCAGATATGCTCGGCACGAGAATGTATGATATCCGCTATATCAATAACCACGCGGTAACTTCAAGGATAAAGACCGACGAGATCATAGGTTACACCAAAAGCGGAAGGGCTATTACCGAAATAGGATACAGCGGAAAGGGTCAGCTCGGCGAGGTCGTTACATTTGCAGACGGCACACAGCGCGTTGAGATCCTTCTCAGCAGAGGAAAATCGGCATGGCTCTACACATCGGGCAACCTTACTCTTGACGAGCTTTGCTCCGAAAATGCGGCTCCCGGCTCACTTAAGGATATCACACCCTTTGAGTCCGCTATAAGAGAGTATGCAAGGGAATACACCGCGGCGGAACAGGCAGAGCTTGACGCATTCAAAAGTTGGGTACTTTCGAGATAACACCAAAAAACAATTAAATAAGGAATGATGCCGACTATGTTAATCAGCGAGTATTTACAGCTTAGAAATGTGTCGGTAACAACAGGCAAGGCGTCGGGTATACCGCAGGTAAATCAGAGCGGTACGGCGGAAAGCCCCCAAAGCAGCGACTTTGCAAAGGAACTGAAAAATCAGCTTGACGCGCTTAACAGCAGCAAGGGAGTCCAGTTTTCCAAGCACGCGGTCGAACGGCTGAATGAGCGAAATATCGACCTCAGCGAGGACGACAGGCTGGACAGACTTAACAGGGCAGTTGAGCTTGCAGAGCGGAAAGGCTCCAATGACGCGCTTGTTATGATAGATACGACGGCATTTCTCGTAAGCGTTAAAAACAACAAGGTCATAACGACCCTCACCGCGGACGATATGCAGGGAAATATCTTCACAAATATTGATTCCACGGTTATCATGTAAGCCTTTGAACAAGGCACGGCTGACCGAAACGATCGGACCGAAAGGAAATCGCTCCGTCCCGACCGATTGACGGACGGAAACAGGTCAGCACTTTGAAATTTATTTAAGGAGTGCATTGAAAATGGTTAGATCACTTTACTCCGGCGTATCCGGACTTACTACCCACCAGACAAGAATGGACGTTATCGGTAACAATATCGCAAACGTTAATACTCACGGCTTTAAGTCCTCAAGAACAACCTTCCGCGATATCTACTATCAGACAGCTATCGGCGAGACCGCAGGCTCGGGCGCTTTCGCAGGAAACAACCCCTCAACTGTCGGCTACGGCGTTCAGCTTGGTTCTATCGACAAGGATATGTCCCAGTCAAACTTTCAAGGTACAAACAGAGTTCTCGACGTTGCTATCAACGGCGACGGCTTCTTCGTAACATCAACATTTGACGGCTCACAGCTGACCCGCGACGCTGCGACAGGTCTGCTCAACACCTATGCGCTTGCGCCCTCCACTACTACATACACCAGAATGGGCAATCTCAGCATAGACAGCGCAGGCAACCTCGTTGCAGGCAACGCGTTCGTTATGGGTACCTGCAATACCGATGACGGTCTTAACGCTATTGGCGACGCAAGCGCGGCTGCTTTGAGAGCGTGCAACATCACAAACGGCGGAAACGGAAGCGGCAGCCATGACGGCTACGACGACCTTATCACCGCAGGCGACCTTACTTCCGCAAACATTATCAATATCAACGAGCTTATCAACAAGGCTTGGCCGGGTAAGACCCCCAAGCTTACATATGCTGACCTTTCTTCATTCAATATCGGTAAGGACGGCACTATTTCGGTAACATACAACAGCCAGCTCAAGACTATTGCAAGAATTGACGTTGCTGTATTTGACAACATGGAGGGTCTTGCAGAGGACGGCAACACCTCATTTGTTGAGACAGCCGCTTCGGGCATGGCAAAAATAAAGAGAGCAGGTCTTGACCAGGGCGCACCTAAGACTATTCAGTCCAACAAGCTGGAAATGTCCAACGTAAACCTTGCAAACGAGTTCTCCGACATGATCGTTACACAGAGAGGCTATCAGGCTAACGCAAGAATCATCACCACCTCCGACTCCATGCTTGAAGAGCTTGTAAACCTCAAGAGATAATCCCCCTTTTAAACGGACTTAGAGCTTTGGCGGGCTTGCTGTCCATGAAAAATATCCCTTAAAACTTTTTTCGGCAGCTGCGGAGCGGGTTGTTCCGTTCCGCATACAGCCGATGATATTACAAACTGTATAAAAAGAGATAAATATACAAAAAGAAAGGGACCGGCTATGATAACATTGACAAGGATAAACGGAACAACTATAATAATAAACGAGAATTTTATCGAAATGGCTGAGGAAGCTCCCGATACCGTTGTGACTATGCAGAACGGTCACAGATACCTTGTGCAGGAATCCGCTTCGGAGATACTGGAAAAGGCTGCGGAATTCCGCAGACAATGCTATACCGAGTTCAAAGAATCAAGAGAATAATGCGTTAAGCTTTTTCATAGAGAAATTACTTATTGGAGGACTTTTTTATGAATATTTCAGGTTTGATAGGTCTTGTGCTTGCCTTCGGACTTATTGTCTGGGGCATCATGTCAGGCGGTGAGCTTTCAGGCTTCATTGACCCGGCTTCAATTGCTATCGTTGTGGGCGGTACTATCGGTGCTATCATCTTTACTTACCCCGTATCAGTACTGTCAAAGATACCCAAAATGCTGAAAATCGCGTTTCTTCCTCCCAAATACGACCCGGACAAGTACATAAATCAGATGGTTGAACACTGTAAGACCGCGCGTATGAAGGGTATCCTTGCTCTTGAAGAGGCTGCAAACGCCTGCCCCGACCCGTTCATGAAGTCGGCGCTCATGCTTATCGTTGACGCAAACGACTCGGACAAGGTAAAAAGTATGCTTGACGACTCCATCAACTTTGTGTGCGAGCGACACGAGAGCAACTTTGCTTTGTGGCCTAAGGCTGCGGGTATAGCTCCTGCCATGGGTATGATCGGTACGCTGGTTGGTCTTATCAACATGCTTGCCAGCCTTGACCCTACCGACCCTAACTCTGCGGCAACGCTGGGTTCCAGCATGTCCACGGCGCTGGTTACGACCTTCTACGGCTGTATCCTCGCCCACCTTATCTTCTCGCCTATCGGTAACCTTTGTAAATATAACCATAATCAGGAAATTCTCTGCCTCCAGATAATCGAAGAGGGTACTCTGGCAATCATTTCCGGCGCTAACCCCCGTTACGTTGAAGAAAAGCTCAGAATGATGCTTCCTTCCTCCCATACGCCTAAAAAGGCAGCGGCGGAGTCCTCCGAAAGCGCGTGATCAAGCGGCTTTTTCCGCCGAAAGGAAAAAAAGTTGATAAATTACAAAGATTTTGCTGAAATATACTTTAAATTTTTTAGGAAATATGTTATAATGTCTTTAAGCCTTTTTTGCACGCTGTAAAAGCGTCTGCAAAATAATGATTTCCGTATTTGCGGAACGCCGAAAGGGGGAATAGCTTTGGCAAGAAAAAGACAGTCCCAGGAAGAAGAGGGCGGCAGCTGGATGGACACCTATGGCGACATGATAACGCTGGTGCTTACGTTCTTCGTTCTTTTGTACTCAATGTCCTCTATGGACTCAAGCAAGTGGCAGTATATTGCCGAAGCTTTTTCAAAGGGAAAAATTGCCGATACCGAGATACGCGTTGTCGGTGAGCCTGTTCCCGAAAACGACCCGACGGCGGTCTATGACGACACCATTCCCGAGGTCGAGGAGATAGACGGAGAGATCATTGATTTCGAGGACTTCTTCATGTACCTCAAGGAAGTTATCGTGACAAACGAGCTTCAGGACAGTGTAAGCGTGGAAATGTCCAACACGGGCGTTTATATGCGCTTTAGGGATAATATTTTCTTTGCAGGCGACAGTGATGTGCTGCTTGACGAGGGCAAATACATACTCGACATTATTTCAGACGGTATCCGCTCGGTAAATGAGCGCATTCATGCGATAAAAGTCAGCGGACACACCGCGGGAGCTGCAAATTCGGATGTAAACGAATGGAAGCTTTCTTCGGGACGTGCAAACGCTGTTATAAACTATATGATCGGGCTTGACGCCTGCGACCCCGACAAGTTTTCTTCGGCAGGCTACGGTAAGTACCGCCCCGTTGACGAAAACGATACCGAAGAGGGCAGACGCCAGAACCGACGCGTTGAGATAGTCTTTATCAGAAACGATGTGGATTTCACAGATCCCGAGGTTATTCAGGAGCTGTTCAATCTGGAGTACGGCGCAGGCTTCGTTCAGTATTCCGATCCCGAGGGAAGCTCCGCTCAGAGCGGAGGTATCCCGGAAGAGCCTGCTGCGGATAATATCGACGCAGGGCGCTCCGACCCCAACAGAGTTTATGTTTCCAAGGAAGAAGCCCTTGCAGGTATGAGGGCTGCCGATTAATTATAAAGGATGGATGCAAAGATATGGCTGACGTACTGTCACAAAGCCAGATTGACGCGCTGCTGAACAGCTTCTCCTCCGAAGGCTCAAAGGCATTTGAAGAGATAGAGGAGCAAGCCAAGGAGCAGAAAATAAAGAACTACGACTTTAAGATGCCGAAAAAATTCACAAAAGAGCAGCTTAAAGTTATAGACGGAATTTTCGAGAACTATTCCAGAGTCCTTTCGTCGTATCTGACGGGACTTATGAGAATTTTCTGCAAGGTAGAGGTACTTCAGATAGAGGAGCAGCTCTATTACGAATTTAACAACGCGCTTCCTGACTACGTTATGATGTCCATGATAAACATGGGTATAACCGATGACGACATTCTTGAAACAAACTGTATCATGCAGGTTTCAAACCCTATCGCATATGCCATGATGGACCGCCTTATGGGCGGCAGCGGCGCATACATAGAGCAGAACAGGGACTTTACCGAAATAGAGGTAGGGCTGTTCTCAACGGTGCTGAACAAAATGGCGGGACTCCTCAAGGACCCTTGGGGAACTTACATAGATATCAACCCGACGATCACCACGATCGAAACAAACGCCAGAGTTATGCAGTCTATTTCTCCCGACGAGGTAGTTATCCTTGTGGTTCTGGAAATGGAGATAAAGGACGTTAAAAACACTATGACCTTCTGCGTTCCTGCAATGAATCTGGAATCTATCATGTCAAAATTCGGCGACAGATGGTCAAGAACCACCAAAAAGCTTGACCCGAAAAGAGAAAAAGAAAGACGGGTCTCCCTTCTTGAGGCGATCAAGGACTCGGAGCTTCGGGTCGACGCCGTCCTTTGCGAAACAAAGCTGGATCTGTACGATGTACTGACCATGCAGGTAAACGATGTTATTCCGCTTAATATGCCTATCGACAGCAACGTTAACGTCAAGATCGGAGATAATCTGTGGTTTGACGGAAAGCTTGGCATAAAAAATAATAAAAAAGCTGTGAAAATTGACAACATATACAAGGATTTGGGTAAGTAAACGGGATTAGTGTGCATCTAATATCCGTGTAACTGAAAGGATGGTTACTAACAATGAGCGATGATAAAATTGTCATTGACGGTTTCGGCGATGTCGAAAAGGACGCCATCGGCGAAATAATGAATATTACAATGGGCTCTGCGGCAACGGCAGCTTCAAATATGCTTTCGGCTAAGGTTTGGATCACCACTCCGCAGGTAAGCATTGTCAAGGCAAGCGAAATGGCGTTTCCCGAGCTTGAGCCTTCTATCATGGTACGGATACAGTACACTCAAGGCGTTTCGGGTCAGAACGTGCTGGTGCTGAAGCAGAACGACGTTCAGCTTATCCTTAACCAGCTTATGGGTCTGCCGCCGGAGGTAACGGACGATTTCCAGTTTGACGAGATGAACATATCCGCCGTGTGCGAGGTCATGAACCAGATGATGGGTGCGTCCGCTACGGCGCTGTCGGAGATAATCGAAACTACGGTGGATATCTCCACTCCCGAGGCTATCGTTCAGGACGGAAACAACACGGTACAAAGCGAGATATACAACATCGCCGACAACGATTATATCTGTACGGTAAAGTTTGACCTTACCATTGACGGCGTTATCAAATCGGAGTTCATATCCGTTCTGACTATCGAGCTTGCCAAGGAAATGGCTGAAAAGATGATGCTCGGCTACAACAATATTATGGACAGCATTGATGAAGCCGAGCCCGAGCCTGCACCGGCTCCCGCACCTTCATCTGCAGATTCTTCTTCGGGCGGCGGAACGCTTTCCCAGGAGGAAATAGAAAAGCTTCTCAGCGGCGCTTCGGCAGCTGCACCGGCTTCCCAGCCTGCGCCTGCACCCCAGCCTATGGCTCCTCAGCAGGGTATGCCCCCTCAGGGCGGAATGCCCATGAACGGCGCAATGCCCCAGATGCCTTACGGTCAGCCTATGGGCTACCCCGACCCGAATATGGCGATGTATATGCAGCAGGGTTACCCCCAGCAGGGCTACCCTCAGGGTATGTATCCCCAGCAGGGTTATCCCCAGCCTGCACCTGCGGTCAATATCCAGCCTGCTCAGTTCCAGAGCTTTGCTACATATAAAAACTCAAGCCTTACTCAGGAGCAGAACGACAACCTCAAGCTTTTGATGAACGTTCCGCTGAACGTTACCGTTGAGATAGGCTCGGCGGTCAAGAAGGTAAAAGAGATACTGGAGTTTACGCAGGGCACTATCATCGAGCTTGAACGCCAGGCAGGTGCCCCTGTGGATATCATCGTAAACGGCAACCTTATCGCAAAGGGCGACGTTGTTGTTATTGACGACAACTTTGCGGTGAGAATTACCGAAATAATCAAGTCTAAATTCCTCGAATCTTTGGGAGGAAAGGAATAATACCCCTGTCTGACGGATACGGCGCCGCCCGCCGCTTCCGCATATAAATAATTTTTTCAGGGCGGAGAAACGGAGATTATTATGGATAAGAAAATTATGCTTGTTGACGACGCTGCTTTCATGAGAATGATGATCAAGGACGCTCTTACCAAGAACGGCTATACAAACATTATTGAAGCTGCCGACGGCGAGATCGCGTGCAATACATATGCTGCCGAAAAGCCCGACCTTGTTATCATGGACATCACTATGCCCAATAAGACAGGCATAGAGGCTCTCAGAGACATCAAGGCTTCCGACCCCGGCGCAAAGATAGTTATGTGCTCTGCTATGGGTCAGGAATCCATGGTTGTTGAGGCTATCAAGCTTGGCGCTCTCGACTTTATCGTTAAGCCCTTTAAGGCTGACAGAATTCTCCAGACTGTTCAGAAGGTTCTCGGCTAATAATGATAGATGAGGCAATTACCGTTGTCTGTGCGCTGCTGGGTATAATCGGGCTGCTGTTTCTTATGTATTACGGCGGAAGATGGCTTAACAAGCATTACCGTCAGGGCAGCTTCGGTACGGCTCAACGCTCGGTGAAGATCAACGAGTGTGTCAGCATTGCGCCGGATAAGCAGCTAATGATCGTTACCGTGGGAAGCAGGATAATGCTTCTTGGCGTAACGCCTAACGCTGTAAGCAAGATCTGCGACCTGGACGCATCCGACCTTGTCCTGCCCGAAAGCGTGGCAGAGGGCGAAAGCAGCTTTATGCAAAATCTGAAAAAGGCTTTTGCGGAAAGAAGCAAGGGAACGGACAGCGGCGCGGATACCAAATATAAAGAGGACGGACGGAATGAAAAAGATGATTTTTAAGCCGTACATAAAAAAGCTTTCCGCGATTTTGTGTGCCGCGGTTATGGCTGTTTCGGCGTCATCCGTAACCGTCTTTGCCGTTTCGGAGCCGCAGGAGGAAACGGGGTTGGTGACTACCATACCCAACCTTGAGACAAGCGTTCCTCAGACGGAGCAGACTCAGGCGGAAACGGCTGCTCCCGATGAGACCGTTACCACAACGGCGCTTCCCTATAACGAGCCTGTGACCGACGGCACTTCAAATGAGGGACTGCTTGAGCAGTTCAATATCAACGAAAGCTCCACCACCATCGACCTTATCCTGCTGATAACTATACTTTCTCTTGCACCGTCGATACTGGTAATGCTGACCTGCTTTACGCGTATCATCATTTCCTTTTCGCTTTTGAGAAACGCAATGGGTGTTCAGCAGACTCCCCCGAATCAGGTCATGATAGGTCTTGCGCTGTTTCTGACGCTTTTTATTATGAGTCCTGTTTTGCAGGAGATGAACGAGGTCGCTTACGTGCCTTACAAAAACGGCGAATATACGTCGATCGAGGCAGTTCAGGCGGCTTCCGTGCCCCTTAAAGAGTGGATGCTGAAAAACACAAGCAACGATTCGATGGACTTTTTCCTCGGACTTACAAACACGGAGATATCCGCGGAGACCGAAGAGGATTTCGTTAAGGAAGTAAGCTTCACGCTGGTTGTTCCCGCATTTATACTGAGCGAGTTAAAAATAGGCTTTGAGATAGGCTTCCTGCTGTATATCCCGTTTTTGGTCATAGATATTATAGTGTCAACGCTGCTGATGTCAATGGGTATGATGATGCTGCCGCCGACAACGGTATCCATCCCCTTCAAGCTGCTGCTGTTTATACTCTGCGACGGCTGGTCACTGCTCATCGGCTCGCTTGTTACGGGCTTCAACACTTAGACGGAGGTGAGCGTTAATGTTGACCGAGGATATTGTACTTGATATTTTCAGAGAGGCGCTTATTCTTGTTATAAAGCTTGCAGGGCCTCTTCTTCTTATAAGCATGGCTGTGGGTCTTGTTATCGCCATTATCCAGGCGGCAACTCAGGTCCACGAGCAAACGCTGACCTTTGTGCCGAAAGCGCTGACGATAGTTGTTCTGCTTTTGCTGCTTGCGCCGATGATGATGAATTCCTGTCAGGCGTTCGTGCTTCGGATATTCGACGTGATAAATCAGGTCAGCACGCAGACAGTTCTGTGATTTTGACGGAATTAGTATTGAACGGCTTTGCCGCACCCACCGCAAAGCGGTGGAAAATAGTATAAACCCGTAAAGGAGAGTAACAGAGCTTGGATTTCTTTGTGGTACTGTTTCGCAGCTTTGAGACTGACCTTTTGGTTTTTTCACGGATAATTGGCATATTTGCATTCAATCCCGTTTTGTCAAGACGAAACATTCCCACGATAGTAAAAGTAGGGCTTTCGATTTTTATTACTTACATAGTTATTCTGACAGTTCAGCCCATGCCTGTGGATACGGGCAGCCGGGCAGGGGTATACCTGCTGATGATACTCCGCGAGGGTTTTATAGGTGTTGTGATGGGCTTTATCACCGACCTGTTTTTCTATTCGGTGCAGGTCGCAGGCGAGGTAATGGATATGCAGTCGGGTCTCGGCATGGCAAAGGTGTTCGACCCCGAGACGCGTGTGCAGATGTCCATAATGGGCTCGCTCATTACCTTTGTACTGTATCTGTACTTCTTTGTGACTGACGCGCATATGTCGTATATACAGCTTTTCGTTATGTCATACGATATAATTCCCATAGGGAGCGGCTGGTTCAATCCCGATCTGGGGTATCACATTGCTTCGTATTTTTCTGTTATGCTGGCGCTGGTAATAAAGCTTGCAATGCCCATTATGGCGGCGGAGCTTATCGTGGAATTCTGTCTGGGTCTGCTTATGAAATCCGTGCCCCAGATACAGATAATGGTGCTGAATATTCAGATAAAGGTAGCATTCGGATTTCTGATGCTGTTTATGATAGCAATTCCCCTCTCGGATTTCATAGACTCTTATCTGGACAAGTGGCTTGACGCGCTTCAGATGTTCATGCTTGATATGCCGCCTCCGCAGTAATGCGCGCGGTATAAATATAAATTATTATTACAAACTGTAAAAGGAAGATATTCAGATGCCCGAAAGCAGCGGTGAAAAAACCGAAAAGGCGACCCCCCATAAAAGGCGTGAACAGCGCAAAGAGGGAAATGTCATGCAGAGCAAGGACGTTGTTACGGCGGCGTTCATTCTGCTGGTATTTTTCATGCTTAGACTGCTTTCAAAGCTTATGTATGAAACAGTCAACATGAGCATGAGCTACTGGCTCGGCATCGCAGGCGGAGGCATGGGACAAAGCGGCATGACCATTGACGGAATGGACATTGCTCCCAAGCTTGTGCTGGAGATAGGCAAGGCGGTGCTTCTTACCGCAGGACCGATACTCATTGCGTCGGTTGTCGTCCCGATAGTTGTTACGGGAATACAAACAAGATTTATCTTCTCAAAAAAATCCTTTCAGTTCAAGCTAAGCAAGCTGAACCCCATTCAGGGAATAAAAAAGATGTTTTCTGTAAGTTCGGTGTTCGAGCTGGCAAAATCCCTTGTAAAGCTTGTGATACTGGCTGTGGTGGTTTACGGCGAGATAAAAAAACGCATACCCGAATTTGCGAGAATGTTTCAGATGGAGCTTTCGTCAAGTTTGGTGTATATCGCGGATTCAATATATTCGATATGTATGAAGGTCGCAATGTGCTTTGTGGCAATTGCGGCGATAGACTTCCTGTTCCAGAAATACAAATGGGAAAAGGACATGAAAATGACCAAGCAGGAGGTCAAGGAAGAATACAAGCAAATGGAGGGCGACCCTCAAATAAAGAGCAAGCGCCGTCAGCGGCAGATGCAGATGGCGATGGGCAGAATGATGCAGGACGTTCCCGACGCGGACGTTGTTATCAGAAACCCGACTCACTTTGCGGTTGCCATAAAATATGACGAGGAAAAAAACCGCGCTCCTGTCGTTGTTGCAAAGGGTGCAGACAGGGTGGCGTTCAGAATTATAGAAAAGGCGGAGGAAAGCAAGGTCCCGGTGGTGGAAAACGTTCCGCTTGCACGGGGACTTTACAAGTCCGTCGATTTGGGAAGAGAGATACCCTACGAGTTTTACCATGCCGTTGCGGAGGTGCTGTCGTTCGTTTACGGAATAAGCGGCAAGCGTCCCAAAGGCCTTTAATATGTAAATTCACGGAAAGGAAGGCTGCATTTATACCGTGAAAAAAATTATGAACAATATGGTAACGGTATTCGTAATACTTGCCGTTTTCCTGATAATCATTCCGCTGCCAACATGGCTGCTGGATATGCTGTTTGTTGTGAATATCGCCCTTTCGCTGGTCATCCTGCTGATAACAATGTATATCAAGGAGCCGCTGGAGTTCTCGATATTCCCTTCGATGCTGCTTATTACCACGATATTCCGACTTGGTCTGAATATATCCTCTACCCGTCTTATCCTGTTTCAGCAGGGCTACGCGGGGCAGATAGTAAAGTCCTTCGGGCAGTTTGTTATGAGGGGCAACGCCGTTATCGGTTTTATCGTGTTTATCCTTATAACCGTTGTGCAGATGCTTGTTGTTACCAAGGGTGCAGAGAGAGTTGCCGAGGTAACGGCGAGATTTACGCTGGATGCTATGCCCGGTAAGCAGATGGCGATTGACGCCGACCTTAACTCGGGCATCATCGACGAGAAGCAGGCAAGAGAGCGCCGTAACAAGATACAGCGCGAGTCTGACTTCTTCGGCGCTATGGATGGTGCTTCCAAATTTGTTAAGGGCGACGCTACATTCTCTATCGTTGCGGCAATAGTTAACCTGCTGGGCGGCGCGATAGTGGGTCTGCTTTTCGACGGAATGGAATTCACCGAGGTGCTTTCCACATATACGATTTCCACCGTCGGCGACGGTCTTTGCTCACAGATACCCGCGCTTCTGATATCCACGGCAATGGGTATGATAGTTACCCGTTCGGCTTCCGAGGAGACTCTGAACATAGACATCAAAAATCAGTTCACCGCACAGCCTATGGTGCTTATCATTGCAGGCGCGGTAATGATAGTGATGATGCTTATCCCGGGATTTCCCAAGATACAGCTTATCGTTCTGGGCGCTGTTTTGCTTGCGCTGGGATTTATGCTTTTGCGAAATCAGCAGCAGCTTGCGGCGGAGGGAGCGACCTTGGCGCAGGAAATGGAGGAAAATCAGGAAGCAATCTCCGAAATGGAGTACTACAAGGACATTGACAATGTTTACAAGCTGCTGGCAGTTGAGCCCATTGAAATGGAGTTCGGATACAGCCTTATCCCCCTTGCGGACGAAGGCTCGGGCGGCACGCTCATCGAGCGCGTGGTCATATTCCGAAAGCAGTTTGCAATGGATATGGGGATGGTTTTCCCGTCGGTAAGAATGAGGGATAACCAGCATATCAACCCCAATCAGTATGTAATAAAAATAAAGGGCGAGGTGGTCGCGCAGGCAGAGGTGCTTATCGACCATTACCTTGCGCTGGACAGCGGCGGTGTTACCAGGGAGATAGACGGTATCGACACTATCGAGCCTGCCTTCAACATTCCCGCAAAATGGATCTCCGAGCAGAACAAGCTTCAGGCGGAGATCGCAGGCTACACGCTTATCGACCCGACTTCGGTAATTATTACCCATCTGTCGGAGATAATAAAAAATTACGCTCACGAGCTGCTTTCAAGGCAGGACGTAAAGACCATGCTTGACAAGCTCAAACAGACAAACCCCACCATTGTTGAGGATATCGTCCCGAATATAGTTTCGCCGGCGTATCTGCAAAAGGTGCTTTGCCTGCTGCTTAAAGAGGGCGTGCCTATCCGCGACCTCCAGACAATCTTGGAGACACTTGCGGACAACCAGCATAACATGAAGGATGTTGACATAACCACGGAGTATGTAAGACAGGCATTGAAGCGTACCATAACAAGGCGCTTCTCCGACGGCGGACAGATACGTGTGCTTACTCTCGATACCGATACGGAAAACAAGATAGTGGCGTCGGTGAAAAAGTCGGAGCAGGGCTCATACCTTGCAATGGACCCCCAGACCATACAGGCGCTCATTGCTTCCCTCAACGAGCAGATAGAGAGAGTAAAGGACGTTGTGCCCATGCCAATCGTGCTTACCTCCCCTATTGTGAGAATTTACTTCAAAAAGCTTATTGACCAGTTTATACCGAATATCACGGTTCTTTCATTCAGCGAAATCGACAGCTCGGTTCAGATACAGGCAGTCGGAAATATTGCTCTTGACGAGGCGGCTGCGATGTAACGGAAAGAGGTGAGTTTTGTGGCTGAAACAGACAAGGAGCAAAAGGCGCTCCTGCTTCTGAGGTACAAGGAAAACGGCGGCAAGGCTCTCCGAAGCGAAGTCGTTCTGGCGTATATGAACATTGTCAAATACGCCGCTTATTCCACAAGAAATATGTACCTCAAATTTGCGGATACCGACGATATAATCAACGAGGCAACCTTGGCGCTTATGTCGGCGGTGGACAGCTTCGACCCGAAAAAGGGCGTAAAGTTTGAGACCTACGCTTCCATAAAGGTCAGAGGCGCGATAATCGACTATATAAGGCGGCAGGATTTCGTGCCGCGAAATATCAGACGTTTTGCAAAGGATTACGACGCGGCTTATTCGGCGCTGTACAGCACTCTTGACAGAGAGCCTACTGCGGCGGAAATTGCCGAATACATGAAGATAACCCCCGAAAAGCTTGAAAGCGGTTCGGCGCAGGCTGCTGCGGCGCAGACTCTTTCCTTTGAGGAAATGGTCTTTGAGGGCGGCTTTGACCTTCCCGACAAGGCGGACGACGACGGAATGTGGGAGCCGGAATCCGCCATTCACAGGCAGGAAAAGCTGGGTTACCTTGCAGAAGCGATAAAGTCCCTGAAAGAAAGGGAAAGACTTGTCATTACCCTTTATTATTACGAAAAGCTGAGATTTTCCGACATAGGAAAGGTTTTGGACGTGTCGGAAAGCCGCGTGTGCCAGATACACGCACAGGCGGTGCAGAAAATGAAGAAGTTTATGACCGAATACTTAAAATAGAAAGGAAGAGCGCTATGCTCAGAGGTTATTATACTGCGGCAAACGGTATCATCAACGAGCAGAGAATTCTGAACGTTATCACCAACAACATTGCCAATGCAAAAACTGCGGGCTATAAGTCGGACGAGGCTATCCCAACCACCTTTGCCGAGGAGCTTCTGCTTATCAACGGCAAAAAGAGCGCAACGGGTACTATCCGCTACCGCACCATTGATTATACAGACACAAATTTAGAGCAGGGCACCTTTGAAAACACAGGCTCCCGTTTGGATATGGCTCTTGTGGGCAACGTTTATTTCAACATCGAGGAGCGCAGGAGCGGCGAAATACTGCTTTCGAGAAACGGTCAGTTCACCATAAACAGCGAGGGCTATCTTACCCTCGGCACGACAGGCTACGTCCTTGACGAAAACGGCGAGAGGATACAGCTTGGCACGGCGGATTTTTCCGTTGACCGCTTCGGCAATATAACCGCAGGTGACGGCAGGACGTTCACTTTGGGCTTGAGCTACCTTGCCCCCGACAGCGACATCGAAAAGGTGGACGACAACCTTATGAGACCCTATGAGGATACCCCAATAGGCAACTTCCCCGAGGGTGAGGGTTATCAGGTAAAGCAGGGCTGGTTCGAGCGCTCAAACGTTGATGTTGCCGAGGAAACTATCAGGGCAATGGACGCCCAGCACGTATTTACGGCGTGCAGCACAGCCCTTAAAATCGCAAACAGCATAAACCAGCTTGCGGCAAACGAGCTGTCGAAAGTCAACTGATAAAAGGAGATATCTGTTATGGGTAAAATCGGTTACCATACCGCAGCTTCGGGCGTCATAAGCTATCAGCTTGCCCTTGATGTTACGGCAAACAACTTGGCAAACGTGAATACAAACGGCTTTAAGGCGTCAAGACCTTCCTTTGCAGACCTTATATACACCGAAAGGAACAACAATAACGAGGAGACTCAGTTCGGTCACGGCGTAAGGGTGCAGAAAACCGACATGATGTTCGAGCAGTCCCAGCTTCGGGAAACGGGCAGGGAGCTTGACTTTGCGGCTCTGGACGAGGGCTTCTTCGCGGTGCTTACTCCCGAGGGAAACGTGAACTACACCAAGGACGGTGCGTTCTACATTTCGCAGAACGACGAGGGCGTGTGGGAGCTTTGCAACGAGTACGGCGCTTACGTCCTTGACTATGAGGGCAACCGTATTGAGGTGCCGTTTAAGGAGGGCACCACCGACATTGACGCAAACGCTCTCAGGGACATGGTTGGGGTATACACCTTCGAAAACCCCTACGGTCTTGAGCAGGTGGGGGACAACTACTTTGAGGCAAACGCTTCAAGCGGAGAGGCGTTCTCCAATCCCGACGCACGGAAAAAACAGAGGTGGCTTGAGGCTTCCTCCACAAATGTTGCAAACGAAATGTCCAAGGTAATCGAGTATCAGAGAGCATATCAGCTCAACATTAACATGGTCAAGACCCACGATCACCTTGAGGATATCATAAACAATCTCAGGAACTGATCTTCCGCAACAATAAAAATGCTGAAAGGAGGACATGCTTCCTAAGGGACGCATGAACAAAAAATATGTCTATACAAAACGTTGAACAGCTTCAGGATATGCATCTTGATGTGCTGAAGGAAATCGGCAATATCGGCTCGGGCAACGCTGCCAGCGCTCTTTCCCAGCTTCTCCAGTGTGAGACGGACATCACCGTTCCGTCCGTAAAAATGCTGGATTTCGGCGACGCGGTAAACTTCCTCGGCGGACCGGAGCAGATAGCTATCGGTATGCTTGTAAATCTTGAGGGGGATATAAACGGAATGATGCTGTACGTGCTTCAGCAATCTTTTGCAAGCCGTATGACAAGCGCTCTTTTCGGCAGCCCTATCGAGGATCTGACAAACATGAACGAAATGGAGACTTCCTTTATTTCCGAGGTGGGAAATATCATGGCGGCTTCCTATGTAAACGCCATCGCTTCGCTTACGGGCATGACCATTGACATATCGGTGCCTGTAATGACGGTGGACATGGTGGGAGCAATACTCAGCGTTCCCGCGGTGCAGTTCGCGCAGGTGGGAAATAAAGTTCTGTTCATCGACGACAGCTTTGTTTTCGGCGACGGCGAGATAAAGAGCAATATGATACTTGTGCCCGAGATGAGCTCTCTCGAAACTCTTTTCGTAAGACTGGGAGTGAGTGTATAATGGCGAATGTTGTTACGGTGGGAATCGCCGACCTGAACGTGGTCAAGGAGCCTGATACTCTTGTTACCTATGCCCTCGGTTCATGCGTCGGAATATGTCTTTACGACAGCGATAAAAAGATAGCAGGTCTTGCGCACATCATGCTTCCGCTGAGTACGGAGGCGGTGCAGAATGTGGACAACAAGCGCAGATATGCCGATACGGGAATAGACGAGCTTATCCGCGACATGGTGAGCAGAGGTGCGTCTCCGGCACGCATGACCGCGAAAATCGCAGGCGGCGCTCAGATGTTCAGCGTAAAATCCTCGGTGTTCAACATCGGCGAGAGAAACGTTGAGTCGGTAAAGAAGATACTTGCGGCAAACCGCATAAGGATAATCGGCGAGGAAACAGGTCTGAATTTCGGTCGGACGGTGTTTTTCCACGCTGATACGGGAATAATGGAGGTACGTGCGGCAACAAAGGAAACAAAGTTTGTTTGATTTTCCGCATAAAAAGCCCCGTTATCGGGTCACGGAATTCGGGACTTGATAACGGGGGTATTTGTTTGCCATAAGGCAGAGCGTGCCTTATGTAGCGTTGTTTTGCAGACCGAAGCTGATGGACAGAGCGCTGTTCACCTTTGTCATTGCCGTGGGGTCAAGCTCGCCCATGCGCTCCTTGAGCCGCTTTTTGTCGATGGTGCGTATCTGCTCGAGAAGCACGATGCTGTCCTTTTGCAGACCGCATTTATCGGCGTTAAGCTCAATATGGGTGGGAAGCTTGGACTTATCCCTCTGGCTTGTTATCGCCGCAGCTATGACCGTTGGGCTGTGCTTGTTGCCCACATCGTTTTGCACGATAAGCACGGGACGTATCCCGCCCTGCTCCGAGCCCACAACGGGACTAAGGTCTGCGTAATATATCTCTCCCCTTTTTACTGACACTTCCATACACTCCTGTTTCATTACCGATTTGCAGCTTCATAAAGTTGCTTTCGGTAATATTGTTGACGGATTTTCCAAAAATAATCAGCGATAATAATTTTGGTGTAAGTTACCATACGGCTCTTTTCATTATATGCAGCAGGAGCGGCTTTGGATAAAGCACAAACAGTCCGCCGACGGGTAAAAACCGCGCCGAAACGGACTGCCTGTGCAGAACACAAATATTGAAAAAGAAGTAAAGAGGTAGTGAAGATAAAATCTTCATCTCCTATATATTACCATATTGCAAAATGAAATGCAATAGCTAAAAGTTTATATTTACAATTTATTTACAAATTAAGGAAAGGAAAACCAATGAAAATACTTATCATCAGACACGGCGACCCCGACTATTCTATCGACTCCCTTACGGAAAAGGGCTGGCGGGAGGCTGCAATGCTGGCGGAAAAAATCGCGCCCATGGAGGTCAAGGCGTACTATGTCTCCCCTCTTGGCAGGGCAAGGGACACGGCTTCTCTTACGCTGGAAAAGTGCGGACGCACCGCCGAGACGCTCCCGTGGCTTCGGGAATACAACGTGAATATAGTTGACCGGTATACGGGTGAGCGGAGGATACCATGGGATATGCTTCCTGCCGACTGGACAGCCGTTCCCGAATATTACGACAAGGACAAATGGTATGACGTCCCCGTGATGAAGGAGGCGGACATGAAGGCAGGGCTTGAAGCGGTTTGGAACGGTCTTGACGAGATAATTGCCCGTCACGGCTACGTGCGCGACGGCATGATATACCGCGCAGTTGATCCCAACGAGGACACCATAGTGTTCTTCTGCCATTTCGGCGTACAGTGCGTTATGCTGGGGCATCTTCTGGGGATATCCCCCATGACCCTTTGGCACGGTTTTATGGCTGCCCCCACTTCGGTCACGACCCTTAACACCGAGGAGCGCAGAGAGGGCATCGCATACTTCCGCGCAAGCTCGCTGGGGGATATTTCCCACCTGTATGCAAAGGGCGAGGAGCCTGCCTTTGCAGGGCGCTTCTGCGAGACCTTTGCAAACGCGGAGCAGCGGCACGACTAATCAGCGCTTCCTTACGGCATAATGCCAAAAAAACGACGGAAAAATTCTGCATGGAAAATCGGAAAAGCTGTGTACAATTTTGCATGAATATGCTATACTGTAATTGTATGCAGCTTAAGCGGAAAGGAGCGGTTCGTCTTGAAGCTTGCGGAAAAAATAGGCGGAATTTTCTGCCGCGATAAGTTTGAAGCCGGCTTCAGAAACGCTTTGAAGCGGCAGCACTTTTTCATCGTTTCAAAGGAAAACGACAGCGTTTTTGAAATATCCAACGGCTCGGCAAGCTTTAAGGTAAACATCGGCGAGGCGAGAGCGCTGTACGAAAAAACAGGCTCGGACGAGGAGCTGGACAAGCTCATAAAGCGGCTGGAGCTTGATTTTGTTACCGAGGGAAGAATGGTGTCCTTTACCAACGGACAGGCGTTCCTGCGGCTGATGCTTATGCGCGCCGAGGACGTTGACAGCTCGATGATAAGCGCAGACTTCATCGACGGACTGAAAAAGGTTGTGGTGTATACCCCCGACGACGATATCGTCCATACCCTAAGCGAGTCCGCACTCAAACGCTGGGGAGTGCCCCGCGAAGTGGTATTTTCCGTGGCAGACAGAAATATGTGCAGGCTGCTTGCAAAGGCGGAGATAAAGGAGTCGGTGCTTTGCGGAAACATCAAGGCGCTGGAGTTCAATATGCCCTCAAAGACCTTTTGCAGCTCGCTTATACTGAGCAACGAGTTCCGTCCTGCGGTGTACGAGCGGCTGGGGGCAAAATTTCTGGTAATTGCGCCGTCCCGTGAAAGCTTTATGGTAATGAAAAATATCACCAACGATATTCTTGAGGGCGTGGGAACGGTCATACTTAACGAATACAAAAAAGCGGAGCATCCGCTGACCACGGACGTTCTGCTGTTTACGCCCCATGAAATTCAGGTGGCAGGACGTTTTTCCACGGGAAACGGCTACAGGTAATACTAATTCTTAATTTCCTTATAGACAAAGTCTATAAGGAAAGCCGCCTGAAAGGCGGCAAGTCAAAACCTGCGGTTTTGACGGAATTAGTATTGAACGGCTTTCCTGCGGCTTCGCCGCACCCACCGCAAAGCGGTGGGATCAACCTATAGACAAAGTCTATAGGTTGATTAGGAAATAGTATAAAGGAGTATGAATATGGCAAATAAAAAACAGAATAATACAAATACATACGCAAAAAAGAAAAGCATGGGCATGAGGATATTTATCATCTTCATGGCAGCTGCCATGCTGCTGGGAATTATGATACTTCCCATTTTGGCGCACGCCGAGGAAAATGACGAAAACCTTGTTGTTTCCTCATTTGAAACAGGCAAGCTTTCCGAGGCTTTGAGCAAGGCTGCGGACGGCACCGACTACAACTTCATCAAGAACGTTGCCGTGCTTTCGGGTACACTTTCCGCCGAGGACTATACCGCTCTTACGGCGATACCCAACCTTGAGATACTGGAGCTTGCAGGCACCGAGACCGAGGACGGGGTCATTCCCGAAAATGCGCTGACATCGAGAAATCAGCTTGCGCTTATCACCCTGCCGAAGAACACGAAAAAAATCGGCAAGAACGCTTTTTCCTGCAACAGAAAGCTTGTTAAGGTGAAGATGCCCTCTACCGTTACCGAGATTGGGGACTTTGCCTTTGACGCCTGCGAGCTGCTGACCGAGATACCCGTTTCCGAAGGGGTAACATATATCGGCGAGGGCGCTTTCCGTGACTGCAAGGCGCTGGAGAAATTCGTTATCCCCGGCGGCATAACCGAGATATACCCCGACACCTTCAGCAAGTGCGGCTTTTCGGAAATTTACATTGGACCAAATGTTACCAAGATAGGCGCAGGAGTCTTTGCAGACTGCAACGCCCTTAAAGATGTCTACGCATACGGCGAGACCGCTCCCACGCTGGGAAATGACGTGTTCAGAAACGTAAGCGCGGCTATACACTGCTACGCGGACTCCGAGGAAAGCTATGAAAGCTGGTTACAGCAGAATATGACCCTTGCAGGCGACCTTACGGGAGAGTACACCGTGACCGCCGTTGTACCTGCTGAAAATGAGCAGGTCTACGAGACGAAAGCTGCCGAAGCGGAAGAGAAGGAAACGGAAGCGGAAACCTCCGAAGCAGAGACCTCCGAGGAAACGAAATCGACCGCAGCGGAAGCCGTACAGGCGCAGCAGACCTCGGGCGGCGTAAGCGTTGGCACGGCAGTTGTTATCGCGGTAATGGCAGCGGTAATAGGCGTGCTTGCAACAGTTGTTATCATGCTTACACGGAAGAAAAAATAAGGAGAACGCTGCCGCAATATGGCTGAAAAATCAAAACGCTTTGAGAAAATAAAAGGGAATATTTTGCCTTGGCTGCTTTGTTCGGTGATGATGTCCGCTGTGGTGTACATCTACACCGACAGCGGCTTGAATTTGTATGCGGCAGTTTCCGCGGCAATGTCGGCGGCGCTGCTCCTGCTTTTTGATTTTCTGCGCACAAAAAAGCTTGGCGGTCTTATGTACTTTATCCTCTTGCTTGGGGCAGGCTTTACATCAAGTCTTATTTTAGACGGAAGCAGCATTGACGCCTTCGTAATGTGGTTCTTTTCGGGCGCGCAGGCGCAGGAAACACGCGTAAGCTTCATGGCGGCAATTATACTTTTTCTGGGATTTTTCTTCACCTCCGTGGTGTACTATTTCACCCGTGTGGTTTACCGCTCCGCAGCGGCGGTGCTTATTACGCTGATACCCTTTGCTCTGGCGGTAAAGGTTGCGGTGGCTCTGCCTTATTATTACATCGCTGCGGCAGCGGCGCTGAATTTGTTCATATTCCTTTACGACAGCCGCAGTACCATGCTCAAAAGCGCAAAGCCCGCAGGCAGCTCGGCGTTTACGGTATATACCGATTTTGCCGCGGCGGCGGTGATACTTGCCCTTATAATCCCTAAGCCGGGCACGACGCCCTTTTACGACAAATTTGAGGAAGCAACAGCTCGTTTCAGCTTTGGCGCGGACAATGGTCAATCGGTCATAAACGGCGATTACTACAATACCTCGGGAAATGCCGACAATTACTTAAAGGGCGAAAGCAGGCTGCTTTATATCATCAGCACCGCCGACCCCGTGTATATGAAAGCACAGGTATTCGACCGTTACGACAGCGAAAACAGGTGCTGGACAGCCTCCGTTGACGATATGAGCGGAACGAAATACTGGCAGGAGCAGCGTCCCCTGCTAAGCTATGAAAAGCTTGCCGCGGCAGTAGAAAAGGCGGCGGAGTCCGACAGCTCGCTCCTTGAGCTGTATCCCCAAGCGGAGAGACTTTCCGAGATAACCGACAAGGAGAGCTTCAGCATAGTGTATGCCCGTGACTTCCCTGCTGTGTATGTTCTTGCTCCCCTCAGAGCAACATCGGCAAACCTTTCAAACGTGGGGGCAAGGTACAGCGCGCGCACCGACTCGGGCGAGATATTTACAAACCTGCGGTTTCTTCCCCAAAACGGGGATTACACCGTCAGATATTACAGCGAAAGCGTCCTTGAAGAGCTTATAGAGGGTGGCTTCTGCGACATAAGCTTTGACGATTACAGGCATTTTCTTTACAGAATTTTGTGGCAGTTTGACACAGACAGCGATGAATTTAAAGTTATTGATGAATTTGCCGGGGAACAGCGCAAAGCAGAGGAATACCGCGAAGATACTGCGACAGAGGTATCCCCCGAAATACAGGCTCTTGCAGACGAGATAACCGCAGGTCTGGAGTACGATTGCCAAAAGGCGCAGGCGATAGAGGACTACTTCCAAAGCGGAAGATATATTTACAGCCTTGCATATGAAGCGCCCAAGGAGCTTGACACCCCAGAATACTTCATATTTGAAAGCAAAACGGGCACCTGCTCCGACTTTGCAACGGCGTATACCCTCCTTGCCCGTGCGTCGGGACTTGCGGTGCGGTATGCGGAGGGCTTTGTCCCCCAGCCGTCAAACGAGCTTTCGGAGCTTTATCTTATCAGTACCGATAATGCCCACGCATACCCCGAGGTCTATATTCCGGGCGCAGGCTGGGTAATATACGAGCCCACAGCCCCCGACCTTACCGCAGGACAGAACGGGCAGGGGCAAAATAACGCCGAAACGGACTACCTTGCAATACTGCTGACGGCGGTTGCTGTAATTATTGGCATAGGTGCGTTTGTACTTTTAGTAATGATTACACCTAAGATTACCGAAGGTATATTCAGAATACGGGTAAAATGTGCCGAAAACGGGGCGGCTGTAAAGCTTTTGTACAACAGATACGCAAAAATTCTGGGTGCAAGGCTTGAAACGGACGTAAGACCCCTTACCCCCGAACAGCTTGCAGAGCTTTCCGAAAGGGAAAACGGCGAGTCCGCAGAGCCGATGATAAAGCCATTTACAGCGGCGTGCTACGGCTGCGGCGGAGCGGAAAATATTTCGGACGCAGACAAAAACGCGGCATATGAATGGTACAAAGCCCAGCTTAAAATACTGAAGAAAAAGAGAAAAAGAAAGGAAGCAAAAAAATGACTGCATTGATAACGGGTGCAAGCTCGGGAATTGGAAGAGATATTGCGCGGCTTCTTGCCGAAAAGGGAGTGCGGCTCATCATCAGCGGCAGAAACACGGAAAAGCTTGAGGAGCTTAGACAGGAGATAGGCGAAAGACGGGTCAAGGTCATTGCCGCCGATATCTCCGACAGAGAGGAGTGCCGCAGACTTTACCGCGAGGCTTCAAAATATGACGTGGATATCCTCGTCAACAACGCAGGCTTCGGGCTTTACGGACGTTTTGCCAATACCGACCTTGAGACCGAGCTGGAAATGATTGACGTAAACATCGGCGCGGTGCATATACTCACAAAGCTGTTTCTGGCGGATTTCGTCAGAAAGGACAAGGGATATATACTGAATGTTGCCTCCAGCGCAGGCTTTATGCCCGGCGTGCTGATGTCCACATATTATTCCAGCAAGAACTATGTGGTGCGCCTTACGGAAGCAATTCGTGAGGAGCTTCGCAGCAGCGGCAGCAATGTTTACATCGGCGCTTTCTGCCCCGGACCCGTTGACACCAATTTCAACGACACCGCAGGGGTGAAGTTTGCCCTTGACGGAATTTCCAGCGAGTATGCGGCAAAATGTGCGGTTGAGGGTATGCTCAAGCGGAAAACGCTTATTATCCCGACCCTTGCCATGAAGGCTGCGGTGTACGGCTCAAAGCTTATGCCCGATATGGCGCTGGCACGGATAGTTCGGCATTTTCAGTCCAAAAAAGGAGAAAAAAACTGACCGCTCCCATTAGGAACGGTCAGACATAAATTATGTAATTAAGCCGTTTTGTAGGGGCGGATATTATCCGCCCGTTACTGAAAAATTTTTCGGTAACATGACCATTCCGCAGCGAAACGTTCACCCTCTGTATCTCGGTTTTTTCGGCTGATAGCGGTCTTTAAGCTTTTTGGGGTGCTTGGCGTTTCTGGCAATTTCAAGCATATCCCTGCGGAAAGCCTCGCGGCGCTGGCTGCGTTCACGGGATTTTTTCGCGCAATGGACGATATGCCGCGCAATTCGCTCGCCGTAGGTGTAAAAATCCGTTATTTCAATGACCGACACGTCCTTGCCGCCGTTTTCGTCGTACCACCAGCGGTCGAAGGCAATGCCGTCATCGGTTTTGGAGTACCCCAGCCAGCTTGCGTCCTCGTTGAAATAGCGCGCCTTTGCGGTTATGGTTATGTGGTTTCTCACACACTCCACGTTTTCCACGTCGGCAAGCTTCACCACCCACATTTTTTTGTAGTTCACCCATTTGCGGTCGCGGAATACCGTTCGGGTGTGCTGGGAAATTATCATTACCGAGTCCGCTATGCGGATATATGTATGCTCGCGGTGCGCCTTGATGAGCAGGTCTTCTATTGCCGAGCCTGCAAGGCAGACAACAAAGCCGTAGGCAGCGGCGGCATATGCGGCATAAAATACGGTGCGGTACATTTCGGGGGGAAGCTCCGCGTCAAGCACCGTAATAAAAACCGTAACGATAATAAAAAGCGAGATAATGACGCTTAGCGCAGGAAGCTCCGCAAGGAAAAGCCGCCTGTTGTATTTTGCGGCAAGCCGCTTTTCGTTGACTCGTATCATCTTCTGCAAGGGGCGTTTCTCCTTTCAGCTTTGCTATGCCGTAACAGCTTCCCTGCCTTCCTTTTCCGCCACAGTCTTTCTGTATTCCTTCAAGTCGCCCTTGTAGATAAGCTCCGCGCCGGTTATGCTGCGGAAATCCTCGGGCTCAAAAAGGTTGGGGTGCTTTTTTATGTTGTGGTTTATGCCGCTTTTACCCAACACAAAGCCCACCCATACCGAGCAGACAAACTTGTTTTTGGTGCGGTAGGGTATATGCAGCGCCATCGCAAGAAGCGCGCCCACGTCGTAGCTGTAAGCCTCGCGGTTCACGGTAAAGTGGCGTATCACATCGCGGTAGCGGTTCATCTGCTCGTCGCTTACCGAAATGCGGTATATCTCGCAGGGGACAGTCTTGCAGGCGCCGAAAACCTCGGTGTCGATATTCTCGCGGTTGAAGTTTGCGGGCAGGGGCATATCCTTGTTGTCGCGGCAGAAGCTGTACATATCGGTAAGAAGCTCGTCCGAGGCTATGGAAGCGTGGGTAAAGCTTTTTCCCGTTACAGCGCCGATTATCTTGGAAATGACCGTGCCTGTCCGGGTCAAAACTATGTAAAGGTATTGTTCAGACATATTGATTTAACCTTTCAGGGAAAAGAAAGTGCAGGCTTTCTTTTTAATATTTCATAAAGCAATTATACCACTTTTTTGTTGCTTTGTATATAGCAAACGTGTATTTTCAACAAATAAATTAAATTTCGGAAAAGAAATTTTATAAGTTAATGAAATTCTATTGCAAAATGTGCAATTTTTTTGTATAATAAAAGGTGATTTGAAATTTGTACGCCGAAAGGAGAACTGCCGATGATAAATAAAGACAGGATCAGCAGGGTATTGGTATATAATTCCGCAGGAAAGCTTTTGGTGACAACAAAAAGCGTTACCTTCCCCAAGGATTTTTTCAAGCTAAAGGGTCAGGATCTGGTCATGCTCAAGGGAAACGACTTTCCCCTGCTTTCCAAGGGCGAGCCGATAGAGATCATTTTTGAGTACATCAACGGAAACCGTGTTAAATATAAAACCACGATAGACCTTTGCACCGAGTATCAGATAAACTTCCACGTTGGCGTTGGCGAGGTTTTGGAGGAACGCCGCAGAAGCTTCAAGGTCGGCGTGGACATACAGGGCTTTGCAAGCTTTGTTATACGTAATGATGAGATGCTGAACTTTGACGTTCCCGTGGTTTTGCAGTTTATCAACCTCAATGTGGGAGGCGTGTATTTTTCCTCCGAAACAAAGTTTGAAACGGGCGACCAGATAATGGTGAAATTTCTCGACGGCAATTTTCAGCTGCTTACCGAGGTGCTGCGCGTTCAGCATAACGAGGACGGAACGATAAACGGTTACGGCTGCCGCTTTATGGATACCAACCAGTCACAAGAGGAGAAGCTTGCAAGGTTTATCATAGAATGTCAGCTTCAAGAGCGTGAGCGCAGACGGGCAAGGGAATCGGGCTTCTGATTTTCGGGAAATCTGTTAAAAGACGGGGCGCTGCCCCTTATCGAATCGAGGAAATTAAGGATATATGGCGACTGTAATTGTTGTTACAAACCAGAAAGGCGGCGTGGGAAAGACCACAACCTGCGCGGCGCTTACGGGCATTTTCCGCAGCAGGGGCAAGCGGGTCCTTGCGATTGATATGGACCCTCAGGGTAACCTTTCCTTTTCGCTGGGCGCGGAGGACGAGGGCTACACCATTCACGATGCTATGACGGGAAAATGTGATATACGCGAGGCGATAAAGACGACCCACATCTGCGACGTTATCACCTCAAATATCCTGCTTTCGGGAAGCGAGCTTGAACTTACCTCCGAGCGCAGAGAATTCATACTTAAGGATATGCTGAAAATCGTGCAGTACAGCTACGATTATATCATTATCGACACTCCCCCTGCACTTTCCATACTTACCATAAACGCATACACCGCCGCAAACGACTTGATAATCCCCATGACCCCCGAGATACTTTCGCTGCAAGGTATCGCACAATTGAGGGAAACAATTCTTGCGGTGAAGAAATATTACAACAAAAGCCTTAATATTCGGGGCATACTTCTGACAAAATATGTGCATAAGCAGACCCTCGCCCGCGAGGTTGAGGAAATGGTTGATATCGTGGCAAAGCAGCTTCACACGCAGGTATTGAGTGTAAAGATATCGGTATCCGTGGCTGCTGCGGAGGCTCCTGCGCACCAGGAGGTCATCACCACGTATTCTCCCGGCTGCCGCGCGGCAAGGGACTATGTAAAGCTTGCCGACCTGCTTTACCCCGAAACAAAGACCGTAAAAACCAAGAAGTAAAGGGAGAACTGATACATGGCGTCCAAGGCTGCAAAAACAAATAAAACAGACGCGGTCATGCGCCTGCTGACGGGTAAAAAAACCGCGTCAAACCCTATACTTGACAGCGGCTTTAAGGAAGAAAAAATTACCGCACGGGAGAAAAAAGCTCATGCAAACGGCGCGGAGATAGATATTACGAGTGAGCTTGTCACCGAGCTTCTGCCCCAGGTGCTGAAACGCTTCAACTGCTGCGCCTGCGCGCTTTGCTATGCGGACGCTATGACCGAGGCGCTGGACACTATCCCTACGCTGAGGATAAAGATAAATGGAAAAGAAGATTTGAAGCGTGCCGACAAGATGAAGCGTGAAAGCCGCAAGGAGGTTATGCTGGGGCTAATAAGAATAGCGATTTCCCGCAAGCAGCTCCCGAAGCATGAGTGAGTTTTGCTTTTTATTCGGGCGGATAATATCCGCTCCTACAAATTGGTTTAACAAATAATTCTATTGTAGGGGAGGCTATCAGCCTCCCGTTAATACAAAAACAGAATGATACTGCGGCAGAGAATTAAATCCTTTGCCGCTTTTTTATCGGAGGAATGTATGGTTTATAACGGCATCGTGACGGGAAAATTTCTCGCGCGTCCAAACAGATTTATTGCCTATGCGGAGATAGACGGGCGTATCGAAAAGTGCCATGTGAAAAATACGGGGCGGTGCAGGGAGCTGCTTACGGAGGGGTGTACGGTCTATCTGGAGCGTGCAAAAAATCCCGAACGCAAGACCCGTTTCGACCTTGTTGCGGTGCAGAAGGGCGACCGCCTTATCAACATGGACAGCTATGCCCCCAACCTTGCGGCGGCAGAGTTCCTGCCGAAGCTTTTCCCCGGGGCGGTGATACGCAGGGAGTATACATACGGAAATTCACGGTTTGATTTTTACGTAGAGTATAACGAGAGAAAGATATTCCTTGAGGTAAAGGGCGTTACCCTTGAAGAGGAGGGCGTGGTGAGGTTTCCCGACGCGCCTACGGAACGCGGTATCAAGCATATAAACGAGCTTGTGCGGTGCATGGAGGAGGGGTACGAGGCGTACCTGCTGTTCGTGATACAGATGAGGGACGTGAAGTATTTTACCCCCAATGACGATACCCACCCACAGTTCGGGGAAGCGCTTCGGAACGCGACGGCAAAGGGCGTGAAGCTTCTTGCCTATGACTGCGAGGTTACACCCGAAAGCATGGAAATACGGAAAGAAACGGAGATAAGGCTATGACAAACTGCGAGACCTGCACAAATTATGTTTACGACGACGATTACGACTGCTATGTCTGCATGGTAAATCTTGACGAGGACGAAATGGGGCGCTTCCTGTCGGGGACGAACTACGACTGCCCCTATTACCGTCTCGACGACGAGTACGGCGTTGTAAGACATCAAATGTAAAAAATGTTGCGTAACAATGTATAAATTTGTGCAATTTTGTACTTCGAAAATTCTTTACTTTTAGCTCAAAATATGGTATTATTTATAAGAATGGATAATTATGTCCCAAAACACTTCTGAATGTGTACGGAGGGTATATATGATAGATTTTAATACCAAGAGGAGTATACTGAAACGCCTCAGGAAGAAAAGAGAGGATAACAAGCTTTTGTGGCTTCCCTGCGTTATCGCGGAGCTGTTTGTAAAGCTTTGGTATAATATTGCCTGCACGGTTGATATGGCGCTTTCCGACAGCCGCGGAAACTTTCTCGGAGTAAAGCCCCCTATCGAGCAGAAACGGCGCAGACGGCAGGACGACATCGTCCATGTGAAGAAGCCCTTCCTCGGCAGAGTGATGTCGGCGGTGCTGGCGGCTTGCTTTGTGGTCATGGTCATGCCCGAGTTCAGTTTTTCGGCGTATGCTTTCACTTTTACCGATGGTTATGAGTATACGAAGTACAATGACCAAAGTACAGAAGAAATATATTACAGAAATATTGATAAAACCAATGCAGCAGCCGATTACGTTACCATTGACGAGTACAAGGTCGCATATGGCGCTGTATGGGTGCATTGGACCGATTCCAGAAATAACGCCGACGGCTTCTACATAGAGTGCTATGAGCAGGGCACCAACACGCCGGTTAATAGGCAGCAGGCTAATGCCGGTGCTACGGAGGCTGTTTTCTCGGGATTGAGAAACGACCCGAATATTACATATGAGATAAAGGTCGTTCCGTACAAGAATATTCAGCTTTACAACTATACTCCCGCAATCCCGGAGTCAGCTCCCGATGCCGGTGACGGAGTTCCCGCAAATATGGCTCCTGCTGTCGGTCAGTATTTTGAACAAATCGGTACTACTGTGGCAGGCAGCAGAAAGAACGTCGGCTCACTCAACAGCTCCATGGCTAACCCCGAGATAAAGAAGATCGTCTATGACGGCAACATCAACGCTACCCTCACATGGGACCATGTAAAGCAGGTCTCCGGTCCCGAAGCAAACCTGGATACTTCCTATGCCGAGGGATACATCGTCTTCCAGAGAACGGTCAACGCGGAGACTTCCGTTTCAAGCGAATATAAGGTCGTTGACCAGATAACCGACCTTCGAGAGGGCGTTAACCTTAACAACGGCGAGATAACCTGCGAGGTAACTGTTCAGCAGGGCGTTGTCTACGAGTTTTACGTGCTTGCATACCGCTCCGTTTTCGGTCAGCACGGCTATCACGAGGAAAACCCCGGTATGATAACAAGCGGCGGCGCAAACACCCAGAGACCTGCCCGTCTTACCACAACACCTACAAGGCCCAAAAACCTTAAGATTACCACAAATAAAAAGGACACCCTCTCCCTCAGCTGGGCGGCAGGCGCAGGAAGCTGCAGCGGTTACCACATCTACCGCTCCGAAACGGCGCTTGATGAGGAGTCCATGAAAAATCTGACCCCCAACATTGCGGATAACCCCTACTATAATTCTGCAACGGGTGAGTGGGATTACAGCCGCTACATCAGAGACAAGGCTGTTCAGGTCGAGATAGTCAGCAATGCCACAAAAAAATATGACGATAAAGACCCGACTCTCGTTGTCAGCAAAACCTATTTCTACTATGTAATGGCTTACCTTACAACCGATTCAAGCGGTTCCTGCATTTACGGTCTGCCTGCAAACGCAAGCGGCAGTATCGGCGCATCGCTTATCCCTCCACAGGGATTTATTGCAACCCCTTCAGACGGCAAGGTATCCCTTAAATGGGACGCTGTTCAGGGTGCGGACGGTTACAAGATACACATCACCAAGATAGCGAACTACGACGGCTCGGATACAGGCGTAGGCAATAAGGTGTCGGTTTATGTAACAAAAAATTCCTATGAGCATATAGGTCTTTTCAACGGCGACGTGTATTCCTATCAGGTTCAGGCGTATATAAACGCTACCTCCAGCAACGACCCTTCCGTTGAGGACTACGACAAGGTGATGAGTGATTTCAGCGATAAGCGTACCGTGACGGTAGGCGTTCTGCTGAATATACCCCAGGATATGAAGGTCACCACAAAGGACGGCGAGACTACGGTAAGCTGGTCAAAGGTGGACGGTGCCGAGGGATACATTCTCTACTACTGGCAGCCGGGAGCGAGCAATCCTTTCACTATCGAGCTTACCAAGCCCGGTTTTAACCATACCGGTCTCAAAAATGACGAAACATGGTCGTACAAAGTCATTGCTTTCAAAACGGTAAACGGAGTACGTGTTTTCAGTGATGAATCAATTACTGTTTCAATAATCGTCGGTGACAAGCTTGACGCGCCCAAGGACTTCACGGGTATTCCCGGCGAAGGAAGGATAGACCTTAGCTGGACTGCTCCAAAGGGTGCTGAGGGATTCATTATCCACGCCACAAGCGGCGGCAGAACCTATGAATTTGATGTCAGCAAAACCAAATACGAGCATATCGGTCTGAATAACGGCGATGTGTGGTCATATTGGATAGAGCCTTACAAAACAGTAAACGGAGTACGCATTTTTGGCGGAAGTTCAAACACTATCACCCTTACTGTTGGCGACGTTCTTTCCGCACCCCAGGATTTCACCGCAGTAACCTCCGACGGCAAGGTAACTCTTAGCTGGACGGCTTCAAAGGGCGCCGAGGGATACATTCTCTACGCTTACTCAAGCGGAAAGTCATTCCAGTTTGACGTCAGCAAGACCAAGTATGAGCATACGGGTCTGAACAACGGCGAGGTGTGGACGTATTACGTTGTTGCATACAAAACCGTAAACGGGGTAAAGTCGTACAGCAGCCCCACAAAGTCCATTTCCGTTACTATTGGCATTTCACTTAACGCCGCGCTTGACCTTACGGCAACTGCCGGCAACCGCCAGATAGACCTGTCATGGTCAAAGGTGGAAGGCGCAGAGGGCTACGTGCTTTACCTTTACAACAAAAAAACTATGGAGTTTGAGCCTATCGCGGTAATTTCGGGTACAAAATACTCCCATACCGGTTTGAAAAACGGTCAGGAGTATACCTACATGGTCGCTCCGTTCAAAACTATTAACGGCAAGCGTTACTTCGGTGAGTATTCTATGGCGGTCACCGCTATTCCCACAACAGGCTCGTCTACGGATATTGACAGAACGCTGAACATCAAGGGTACAACGCCTTACGGCATTTCCCACAGCGAGTATATCTCGGCAAAGGCAAACCATGACGCGTTTGAAGAAACCGTTGACGTGTATTTCACCACAAACAAAGAGTCCACCGCGGCGGTCAAGGACATAATGAAAACCTACGGCGAGGGTCTGAAAAGCTTCATCATCTATCCCTTCGACATCAGCATTTATCAGGAGAATACTCTGATAGAGGTCGACCCCAACGAGGGATACAGCGTTACGATAACCATGCCGATTCCCGACAAGCTTATTGCTTACCGTGACTATATCACGGTAGTTCACATCAACGAGAACGCCGATGAAGAGGAAGTTTCAGAGGTAGAATGGCTTGATATATCGCCTCAGCAGCTTGAAGTTCTTCCCTGCGCAATAGTGGACATCGACAATGTGTGGTGCGTCCAGTTTGAGTGTACAAGCTTTTCGCCGTATGCTTTTGTAATATACAAAAAGCACATTCTTGACGCTTCCGCAGGCGCAGGCTTTGCCGACGGCAGCTTCGCAGGCAGCTTTAATTCGGGATTGCTGCTGTTCACAGCGCTTCCCGACATTCTTCCCGATAATAAAAAGCTCAAGGTAGTATACGGCGGCAAGAAGAGATACCGTATAAAAAGGGTCACAAAAAGATAAAACGAAATGCCTGCGGCGAATTTCCGCAGGCATTTTTGTATGGGACGGGTCTCCCGTCCCGTTTATACGGAAAATTTTCGGGCGGATAATATCCGCCCCTACAAAAACATACCACGTTCCCATACATTTTCGAAACCAAACTGTGTCGGGTGAAAAGCGAGGGGGAAACCTATATGGGACAAGGAAAAACAAAATCCTACGACCAATCGAAGATTGGTTTTAAAGTAGGCATTTCCTTTTCCCCTATCGGTTTCCCCCTCGCGCTCCCCTTCCCTTTCACCTCTTTTCTATTGCCGATTTTTTGCTTTGTGGGGAATTACCACAAAGCGTAGGGGCGGAATCTATTTCCGCCCGTTATTTACCGCTAAACCACGGGCGGATATGGAATCCGCCCCTACAACATCGGGACGGAAAACCCGTCCCCTACAAAATGTTGCGCTAAATTATTGTTTATCTCACAAATCGTGTCAAACCCGACAACCCCCGACGTTTTACGGTTTTGCGCTTGCGCAAAATTTCTCACGTCAGTGAGAAAAGTAAAACTCGGAAACGAAATCGTAAGATTTCGTTTTAATTACGCATTACGCATTACGAATTCCGAACTAAAAACGGCACCCTTGGACAGAACCCCTGCGGCGCATTTCCTTGTCTATGCCGTTAAGCACCGCTTTTTTGTCCATGCTCCAAAGCGGCGCAACAAGTGTCGCCCTGTCGCCGTCCCCCGTGAGACGCTCTATCATCACGCTTTTCGGCAGAAGCTCAAGCTGGTCGCACACCGTTTCGACGTATTCCTCCATGGTCATTGCCGCAAACTCGCCGTTAAGATACTGCCGCGCCGTTTCCGTGCCGCGTATCATATGCAGCAGGTGTATCTTTATGCCGTGTATATCCAGCTTGGACAGCCTGCGCACGGTTTCAAGCATCATTTCACGGCTTTCCCCCGGCAGACCGTTGATAATATGCACCGTAACGTTTACTCCGCGTCTGCGGAGAAGCTCATACCCCGTCAGAAAATCGCCGTAGCTGTGGCAGCGGTTTATCCGTGCGGCGGTTTCATCGTGTACGGTCTGAAGCCCAAGCTCCACGGTAAGGTAGGTCTGCCGCGCAAGCTCCCCGAGATAATCCGCGGTCTTGGCGGAAATGCAGTCGGGACGGGTCGAAACCGCAAGCCCCACCACGTTTTCCTGTGCCAGAGCCTCGCCGTAAAGCCTTTTCAGCCGCGAAAGAGGCGCATAGGTGCTGGTGTTCGCCTGAAAATAGGGGATATACACCGCGTCCGTGCCCCACTTTTTCTCAAGGGCAGCCTTTCCACTGCGGAACTGCTCGGCAATGCTGTCACGGGGGTCGCCGCCGAAATCGCCGCTTCCCTTTGCGGAGCAGTAGGTACAGCCCCCCGTACCCTTTGTGCCGTCTATGTTTGGGCAGGTAAAGCCCCCGTTCAGGCTGATTTTCACGGCTTTCCTGCCGAAACGCGCTTTCAGACAGCTGCTTTGGGCGTTGTAGCGTTTTCCCGTTTCGGGGTCGGGCAGGATAACTTCCGTTTTCGGCATCAAAATATCCACTTAAATATGCGCTCCTTTCGGTAATTTTTTTGCTTCCTTAAATTAATGTCTGCTCAACAATCTAAAAAGTGAGTAAAAGCTTTGCTTTGGAACACTTTTTAGGTTGTTGAGTGCAGACGTCAATCAGGTAGTATGGCACAAATCTTTGATTTGTGCCGCTGAAAATCCTGAAAAACAGGATTTTCAGATAACTGCCCTTTGGGCAGTTATTGATTACGTACTAATTATAGCATAATATTCAGAAAATTTACACTTATTTCGGCAAAAAGTCTATTGCATTTCCGAATATTTATGGTATAATAGTATGTGTATAGATAGAAAATTTCCGGAAATGGAGGGCGGCTTATCTATGAAAAATATTGTTGTTACGGGTTCGTCCGGTTTGATCGGCAAAGAGCTTGTTGAGGTTCTGCTTTCAAAGGGCTTTAAGGTTATCGGTATAGACAATACCCCCGGCGCAGGCACAGGCAATCCCAATTTTGTATTTGTTCAGGCTCCTATCGAGGATAAAGATACGGTTTCAAAAGCAATGACGGATAACAAGATCGACGTTTTGGTTCATCTTGCCTGCACGGTTGACAATGATTTCCCAAATATTCTCACATCTGCTCAGGAGAAAACTTCCGCAGCTGTTGACAAGTATCTTTATAAGGCTGCTGTTACCGCAGGCGCTTCGGATATCATTATTCTAAGTACACATCAGATATATGCTCACCAGAAGACCCGTGAGCCTATCCGTGAAACTTCCGACGAAAAGCCTTCGACAGTGTATGCAAAAATGAAGTACGAAAGTGAAAAGGCACTTGCAAAGGCAGTTAAGGGCGCATCGTCCACAAAGGCTGTTTCGGCAAGAATATGCCCGATTTATACAAAGGATTTCACCGCTAATCTTCACGCGAGAATTTACGACCCCAAGGAGAACTGCTCATATATTTACGGCTACGGCGATTACGGCTTCTCGTTCTGTTGTCTGTATAATCTTATCGACTTCATCGTGGGCGTTATCAATATGGGTTCGGGTAACTATCAGGGCGTGTACAATGTCTGCGACTCCAAGCCTATTCTTGCAAAGGATATTGTTGAGTTTGAGAGACAGTACCGCAAGTTGGGCGCGGTTATCCAGAGAAACTACGGCGCAGACGCTGTTAAATCTGCAATTGCATTCGGCTCAAAGAGTGCAAAGACCGACTACCGCTATAACGACTTGAGTACGGTTTGCAGCAACATTTCCTACGATAACACAAAAGCGCAGCGTATTTCCACATTCAGATGGAAGCTTTCAAACACCAAGTAAAAGCGTTTTTACATAAGCATTAAGCCCGGGGATTTTTGTTCCCGGGCTTTTTTGTGGGGTAAACAATAATTTATAGCATAAAGCAAAGTCGTAAAATCGCGAAGCGACATTAGCTGGTCCAGCGCAGCCGCGCTGGTCAGGTGTCCAGAGGGCTGAAAGCCCTTTGGTCGCTCTCCGCAGAGAGCGAAACGCCTGCTTGCGCCCGCAGGCGCTGCCTTAGAAGCGCTCCGCAAAGTTGAATTTTGCGGCAACTTGCCGCAAAAGAAGAACGCCCTCTCTTACAGGGCGTTCTTAGAAGCAGCGAAGCTGCTTAGAAATTCGGTTTAAAGTAAATTTTAGTAAATGGCTATTGTAGGGGCGGATATTATCCGCCCGTGTTATAGGCATATTTATTCG
>JAGAUA010000055.1 GCA_017847885.1 Oscillospiraceae bacterium | reverse complement strand
TCTGCCCTTTTGAGGGTAAGAAGCCCTGTTTGGGGCAAAATATGATGAGATTTTTCACATTCTTGCAGGAAAAAAGACTTTTTCAGGCTGGGCGTGAATTTTTTTATCTTGGAATGCTATTTATTCAGCGTTTCCTTAAATATCCATGAAACAAATTTTTCTAAGTTGTTCAGGCATGAGCTTGATGAAAAAAGGAAGAAGGAAATATTATTAGCCATTGAGCAGATAATTTTAGACAGAATAGGTGATGACCAACAATAACAACATATCCTATCGGCATTAAGGGTCAATAATGGGCGTTGCTGGCTCATTCTGAGCCTACGCCCATTATTAACATAGGATTTTTTGATAAACCTGCCTATATTATATAAGTATTTTACGAGGTGAACGATATGCTTCATACATTTCAGCTTGAAACAGAGATAACGTACAGTCAGTATTCATATCTGCTAAACAACCTACCTTCATTAAGGCAAGTCGGAGAAAGAACATTCGTATCGAATTATTATAAGAAGAAGGGCGTAGTTCAGATAGACTTGCAAAAATGGGAGTGCTCAAAATATGTAGATATAAAACTCTATAAATATTACCTGACTGTACGATTTAATCTGTCGGCTGTAATGAATGAGCATACATATACACTGTTGAAGGGCGATAGGTATTCTGCTGATGAAATAGCAGAGCGGATAATAAAAAGGTTATATGAAATCAATGAATTGCGCTATGTCACAATGAGTCAGAAGAATATCAACGATTATATCACCGTTCGTATGGATTTTGCAGAAGATATTGAGTTTCAGTATCCCGATTTGCTTGCATATCTATGTAACATGTCATTTCCATATAGGCATTATGGAATGAAACCTTTTACACCTCATAACAAGATGCTTTCTGCATATCTCTACGAAAGCTGCTGTTTCGGTAATAAATCCCGAAAATTCAATTTATATAGAAAAATGTCAGATATTATCAATAATGACAGGTTTATTACCGATGATGAACGCAAGAGCCTGACTAATCTTTTTCGGTTTGAAATTCAAATTATGAGAAGAGGTATCAGGACAATTTCTCAAAATCTGCTGACAAAGAAGATAATTACCCCCTTCCTTGACGAACACTTCTGCTTCAATTACATATTAAAACAAGCAATAAAGGTGTTCAAAGAAGAACCGTATGTATGTTGCAGCGAAGCACAGAAGATAATCTGTAATAGCAGCTATAATGAGCGAGATAAACAGATTATGCTTTCTATAATCAGAATGATACCTGTCTGCAACGGCTTATACTGGCTTGAAAAGGCTGTTGATGACAGAGAATCACTCATACCGTCATCATACGGTGATTTAAAAACTTTTAGGAGATATTTGAAAAAAATTCGCTCTCTCGGTATTCAGCCTGTAACAATACCTGATGAATATGCTATACAGCATAACATACAGGAAATACCCAGCATAGCAGAGCTTATAAAGTCTAATTTATAAAGGAGTTATTATTATGATTACTAATTCGACAAACGAAACTCAGAAAAAACGTCAAAAGAAATATGATGTTCCGATATGGAATCGGAGCTGTCTTACTCTTGAAGAAGCTGCCGCATATAGCGGAATCGGAAGAGATAAGCTTCGTACTATGTCCGACAGAGATGATTGTACTTTTGTCCTCTGGAACGGAAGTAAGAGATTGATAAATCGAAAAAAACTTGATAAATATCTTGAAAGTGTTTTTTCGATTTAAAATTTCTTATAAACACTTGAAAAAAGGCAATATGTGTGCTATTATATTAAAAGTGTACATATTGCCTTCAAAATATTATTACTTGGAGGAATTACAATATGGCACAGAAAAGAACAGACAAAGACCGCAAAGTACTCAAAAAAGGCGAATCACAGCGTGTTGACGGTACTTATGACTATCGTTGGACTACTCGAGACGGAAAACGTCATTCTGTTTATGCCAGCTCGCTTGATGAACTCAGAGCGAAAGAAGCTCAGATTCAGCGTGATGAAGCAGATGGTATCAAAACAGGCACATCAAACGTTACAGTAAACGATATGTTTAAGCTTTGGTGCGAGTTGAAACGAGGACTGAAAGATAATACATTTCGGAATTACCAGTATATGTATAATCAGTATGTGTCTCCCGATTTCGGCAGAAATAGGCTCGTGACTGTTAAGCGTTCTGATGTAAAACGATTTTATAATATGTTAGTTGATGGCAGAGTGCTTAAAATAGCAACGGTTGATACTATACATACGGTTTTACATCAGGTGTTTCAGCTTGCAGTTGAGGATAATATTATAAGAATCAATCCCTCTGATGGTATTCTGAAAGAACTTAAGCAGTCAAGAAACTTTGATACCGAAAAGAGAAGAGCTCTGACAACCGATGAACAGCGTTTGTTTGTTGATTTTCTAAAAAACAGCAGAATGTATAATCACTGGTACCCGATATTCATGGTCATGCTTGGTACAGGAATGCGAGTTGGTGAGGTAACAGGACTTCGTTGGTGTGATATTGATATGGATAAGGATATTATCAATGTCAATCAGACCTTGGTGTATTATAAGCATGATGACGGAACTTGCCGCTTCTCTATAAATACGCCTAAAACAAAGTCAGGCAGAAGAGAAATTCCTATGCTTGAAATCGTGAAGGACGCTTTAATGAAGGAACGTGCATACCAGTACGAAAATGGAATCCGCTGTAACGTTTCGGTTGACGGATATACCGATTTTGTATTTGTAAACCGTTTCGGCAATCTTCAACATCAAGGCACTCTGAATAAGGCTATTAAAAGAATTATCAGAGACTGCAATGACGAACTCTTTGAAAAAGACAAGAATCCAAAGGTTCTGCTTCCACGTTTCAGCTGTCATAATCTGAGACATACATTTGCGACAAAAATGTGCGAATGTGGTATAAACATTAAAGTCATTCAAGAAATATTAGGTCACAGCGATATCGAGACCACAATGGATGTTTATGCGGAAGCAACGAAGGACTTTAAGAAGAAGGAGCTTGGCAGAATGGAAATAAGCAACGATTTATGGTCTCTGTAAACCTCAAAAAGCTTTACGCCATTACGCCAATATTTACGCCAAATTGCACAGGAGTATCGGAAAACTTACAGACACTTATCAAATACGATGTTTATTTGAATTGTTCTGTTAAGTAGGTTGCGTAATCTTATAGTGATTTACAGATATTAGGGTATATAAATCCCGACGATGAAGAGTCTGGATTAAAAAAAGCACGTAGGTAAGCAGTTTAATTGGCATTAGTGTCAATGCTTACGACCAATTTACGACCAAAAGAGAACACGTTCAAAAAAGAAGTTGCGTACCCTAAATGGGATACGCAACTTTTTGCTAATTAAACAGATGATTATTGAGAACAGATTGTTGATGTTTTTTTACATCAAACACTTCTAAACTAAGCTGGTCAATTTGTTGCTCAATAGCAATAATTTGTTCTATTATGTTGTTTTGTGTTTTGAGATCAGGAACAGGTATTTTGTATTCAGAAATCATTGATTTGCTTATTTCCGGATACGTCATACCACTTGCTAATGCTGCTATGTTCTTAGACTCATGTTTTAATATGTAATAAAGGTATTCGTAGTGCAATTTTTCAGAATTACAAATAAAATTTTTATAGCCTTGATTTGTTGACATTTCAACCTTGGCAATTGATACGTCACCTATCGTTGCTCGGCTTGAAAATAATACAGTATTAACAGGCAATAAACAAGCATTGCTTGATGATAACCCTTGTTCTGAAATACACCTTTCCGTACTATAAACGTATTTATTCTTAGTATCAACTAATGTTGCCCAATAGATGTTTCCGTTCCAATTTTCTTTCTTTGATGTATTTGGTGTACCTCCATTTAATATTTGGGCTATATCTCCAAGTTTTTCCATTTTATATTTTCTTGCAAAGCAATCATCAATTATTCCATTCACACTTGATCTTAATGATATGATTTTTTTAATTTTTGTATTTTGTGCGATTTCATCTTTTTCAATTTCTGAAAGAATAATTTTTTGGGTTTCTAAAGGCAAAATAGGTATTTTAATTTGCTCTAAATCGCTTGCATAAACGTGTGGCTGAGCCTGTCCTTTTTGAAGTGCATAAATGCTATTCTGAATAGTCTTTAAGCACTCGTAAATATATTTTGTTAGTACGACTTTGGAATTGCTAGTCTTTATTGTGTTACAATCAGAGGCAAAGATTGGATTTTCCCAATAATTCACAAATCCAGAATTAGCTCCAGATGCACTAACAGTAATTATATTACCATCTCTATTTGATATATTATGATAGTATGCAACGTCTTTTCCACCTGCAACAACTGGTATTGAACCCTCTGTAGTCTCCGCTTTAGTTATTGAATCTCCTTTTTCGATAATAGCAATTTCTGATAAAGTGATTAGTTTATCAAAATTCCATAAAATAGTATAATTGATTTTTCTATTTGATGTTACAATATTTTTTTCAAATGTGGTGCTTGCAAAGTCTATAAGAGTACAAGTATCAACAGTTACTATGTTATTTTGCATACTTTCTGATATATCAGGATAATTATTATTGAATGCATTATATATATAAAAATTGGCTTTTTCAGGATTTAAGGTAAATATTTTATCAAATAATTTTGTACCGCATGGCAATTCTTTTATACCTTCACTACCTCTGCGATTTGAAAACTCATATCCTAAAAATTCTTTTTCTGCTTGTTTTTCGCCTGTTCTAATAATTACCGTTCTTTGAGAATAAGTTAAAATAAAATAAATCAACTTGTCCTTTTCAATGGCAAAAACCTTTTCATAAAACATTCTTTCAAGCTGTAAATCTTGTTCTGATTTTTCAAGTGCAATAAAGCTTGCTTTACTTTTTAGATTCACAATCTCTGTTAAGCTATCAAACCACTTTACATAATTAGTGTATATTTCTGAGGAAATAAAGTTATTCGTTGGTTTATGATTTACAAACGAAACATAATCGTCTATAGTAATCCCTGCATAAACTGCACTAACATATTTGCTAAAAGCCTTTTCAATACCCAAAACAGTTACATCTTTAGGCTTATCAAAAAAGCTGTTTACAGCTGATTCTATTTTTTTCCAATCAGCATTATCACGCCTCCTTAGGAAAAGAGTAACAGTATTTGTTCCCGTTGCCATAAATGTATTTGAGCCAAATTCAGTAATTCCGACAATATAGAAATATTTTAACAGTATTTCTCTTGCTGCTGTATATATACCTGTGTTGCTTAAAATAGAACTTGGAAGAATAATTCCTGCATAACCGCCGACTTTAAGCAACTGTTTCATTCTTTCTATGAATAAACACTCTATTTCTGAACTATTATCTGTTAATCGGTTAAACAACTCAAATGACTCTTCGCCATACTGTATTGTGGATTTAAACGCATTTACAGAATATGGAGGGTTAGCAATCAGTATATCAAACTGTGCGTTATCCTTGCTATCCTCGCTTGTTACAACAGTTAATCTGTTCCTATACTCCTTTGATTTCTTAAAGTGATCTAATCCATTAGCACGAATAATATTAGCTTCACCATCACCATTTAAGAATGAACTTACCTTTGAAGATTTGATTAGACGGTAATCTGCATCAATTCCATATACATATTCTCCTGCCCATTCATATTTACCATCCTCACCACACCAATAATTCAGTTTTCTTCTATCGGTAGGACGTGCAGTTTTAGTGTCAATTCCCTCAATGATGTTTTGTACAGTATCCATGTATTCAGTAAGGAAATGCCCCGTTCCACACGCAAAATCAATTGCTGCAGGCAAAATTCCATCAGAATTGCCACTTTTTAATCTGTTGGATATAAATTCCTTAATGGGTAAACAGGAGATAATATAATGTGCAATTGGGGTTGGTGTAAAGAATTGTCCCGCTTCCTGTTTCATACTTGTATTTAATAGTTTTTCAAAAAAGTCGCCTAAAAACTGCTGCTTATGTCCATAACGGAAACGGTATGGCTGTAACAGTTCTACTACTTCTCTAACAACTCTTGCATTAAGCTTAAAAGAAGCATCATCATATACTTCTATAAAAGCAAATTCAGGATTTTTCTGTAAGCGAAGCTTTACAAACATCTGCATAAGAGCCTTTTTGGCATCATCATCAGCGAGGTTTATAAGATTATCGTCAATATCCTTTTCAGTATAGTCTGTTACATCTATATCAAGAAATTTATGCATTCCCTTTTTATAGAGGTCGTTTAAACGAAGCTGTAAAGACTGATCTGTATCATCTTCAAGCCACTGAAATTCAACTTGTTCATCGTCATTTCTGTCTTCATCTATAATTTTACAGATGAAGAGATTTAAAATCTTATTGAAAGCATTGGGTTTATCTGAAACGACATTATGGCGCAATATTTCCGCAAACTGATTGAATATCTTTCCGCTGTCATCCTTAGTAATAGGCTGTAATCTTCCTCTTACAAGTGCTTTAATATCAACATTATAAGCCGTAATCCAATCTTCAAATATACCATTATCTTTAAAATTTTTATTCCAATGGTCATGAATTTCTTTTGTGTTTGATAATTCAATCCATGCTTCATCAACGGGCACAATTTCACATTTGTAGTCAATAACATCGTCAGTATAATTGGATGTATACAAACATAAATATTTTGCAGCTCTGTCGTTTGCGTAATAAGAGAAAAGTTGTCCACCATCTTTTAACATCTTATTATGCTCCTTGGCAAATTCAGTGCCCCATGTTTTGCATTCAATCATCAAATATGCGTTATCAGCAGAATCAGTTACGATAATATCAAGCTTACCCTTTTGAGTTCTTCCAAGAGGGTATTTTTTCTCTAATGTAATGCTTTTTGGCGGGTATCCCTTATCAAGCAATCTATTTACGCATTCTAGCACAACAAAATTTTCTGACTTGTCGAAATTGCATGTTGTACTGTCGCCCCATTGAATGCCTTCAGTTTCAATCATATCTGTAGGACGATATTCTATCTTCTTGGTATTAAAATTAACCTTTATATAATAATTATTATGATTAATATACTTTTTTATATAAATACCATCTGTGCCATTTTCAGCAACAAATCCAATATGTTTTATAATAGATTTTATCAACTCTGTTTTAATCATAGCACAATACTCCTTATAAATATACATACATTAAAATAATATCATTTTTTGTGGGTTTTGTCTATTGACAAGTCAAACAAATCGATTTTTTAAAAATGTCCAAAATATTTGAATAAGCAACTATTAGGTAACCAATAGCAAAATCAAGCTAATTTTATATATGTGGCAGCAGTGCACATTCGAAATATCTTAACAAAAAGTTTACAAAATATATGAAATTTTGGCCGTATTGAATAGAAGTAGTACAACTCTGCACATTTAACATCAGCTGCACTTCGCTTCAATACCCAATGGTGTGGTATCAAGTAGTAAAATTCTAATAGAAAAACATCATTTGTATAGAGATTTGCAATGAATAAGATGCTGTGATATTATGAATATAGCAGCAGGGGTGATAATCTGCAGTATCATTTTGCTGACTTCGGATGATGCAGACATTCAGAAAGGAGATAACATTCATGAGAGTTGCTGGAATTCAGTATACACCAATTAAAAGTTCTGATAATTCAAAGAATGAATTTAACTATACTCTTCACGTTATGGATAAATTTCCAGAATATTTAACTAATTCTGATTCGGGTAGAGGTTGTTCAGGTATGATGGTATCAACAGTATATGCTGGTAATTATGATTGTAAAGATATTAAACCTGGAATGGAAATTGAGATTTATTTTGACAAGGCAGTTTCCACTTCAAAGGGTGTTTTTCAAACAGTAAAGAAGATCGAAATTGTTAAGGCAAATTAACAGCGTTTATGCCGCGAAAGGGCGTTGTCGTGAGTTGCACATATGCTAGGCTTTAAAATAGCGGCGGCTTGGCTCGCCGCTATAAGCCGCACTGCATATGTGCTCGAGGCTCACGGCAATGTCACCGTGGAATAAATGCATATATAAGGAGTGATTTTATGAATACAGTTCTAATGTGTTTGTTGATTGCTGCAATGTGTATATTTTTTTATTATCTTTTGTGTTACATTATTTCTCTGTGGACAGGATGTAGTTGTTGTGAAGCCGCTGAAAAAATTCATAGTTTTATCAACGGAAATACTTTTATTCCATTAAGCAACAATGGTGATTTCCAAAATGAAGTTTGGGAAAATATAAAAAATATAATTGGCGAAAAAAGATTTCAACAACATGTAAATTTATCTAAAACAGCTATAAGTTCCCCGCTATTGTGGTTTGGGGTAAGTAATGGAATTCCATTTGTGTCATTATCAATATTTTATGTTTCTGATAACGAAAAACTGATTATTGAACACACTATTACAAATATTGTTTTAAAGTATTTGAAGATGTACGGATATAATGATTTAATATTTGTTAAATGGACAAGCAGATATGATTTAAATATGCCTGTTTTACAAATCAAATATACTCAAACGCAAGAAGAACAACGACGATTAAATACCGAAATGCAGTATGAACAACAGAAAATAACAATTCCAACTCAAGATATAATAGATGAAGAGAGCGACGATGATCTAAATGAATAACTATTTCATGCTTGGTTATGATTACAACTTGCTTAACAAACTTGGGCAAAAAGTACCATTGTATGCTCCTATAAATGGTCATTTAATAGTAATCGGAGGATCAGGTTCAGGTAAAAGTACGGCTGTATTATATTGGCTTTATAAATTAAAATCGAATAATATTGATTTGCATATTGTTGATTTTAAAGCAAGTCATGAATTTAGCGGTATTTGTGAGCATTTTGGTGAATTTGAAAAATCTTATGAGATCATTAATGATTTTTATCAAAGCTTCCTTAATACCCCTGAAGGTGGAAACGGAACAATACAGGTGCTTTTGATTGATGAAATCGCAGGTTTATTAACACACTATTCTATGAATAAAGAGAGTAAACCCAAAGCAGATGAAATAAAAAACATAATGAGTTCAATACTAATGTTGGGTCGATCAAGAAGATGTTTTTTATGGCTATCTATGCAAAGATTTTCTGCATCTATTTTTCCAAATGCCTCTGGTAGTGCAGATAATTTTCATATAATTGTTGGGTTAGGAAAGCTTACTGTAGATGGTAGAAAAGGCTTGTTTGCAGGAGAACATTTTGAAGGCGAAGAAGATTTGATATTTGGTCAAGGACGTGGCATTGTTTGGATTGATGGTCAACCACTAAGAGGATTGATAATTCCAAAAGTATCAAAAAAGAAAGTGCAAAATCTTTTAAAATAAAGTGTTGTCAAAGGAAAGCACGTGGTGCAGCCACAAGGCTTTCCTTTGACAGAAGTTATCAGATAGTATTACCTGATAACTTCTGTAACTGTAAATATTTAAATATTTCTGTATTATACGTGCATAATTTTTACACTATAGATGTGAAAGGAGTTGAAAAAATGAGTTTTTATGCAAGTACAAAGAATAGAAGTTGGGTTGCAACAATTCATATTACAAATATGATAAATGCGGGGTTAACTAAAGAAGAATATGAAAATCCAGAATATCTGGCAGAATTCTTTATTAATGAATGGGAGAGAAGCGGTAAAGGAAGAAAAGCGGGTATTGCTGTATGTGTATCAGAAAATGGTTGTTATCACGCTCATATTGCATGTTACGGAAATACGACAACATTGAAAAAAGTTTCAGAAATATTATATTCTTCACATGTTGAGCCTCAACTTGGAGGCAAAGAACAGTTAAAATCATATTTGCTTAAAGAAGGTATCTATTCAGAAAAAGGTGAACAGGTATTATATTCAAAGGGTTTGGATATTATAGCAGATAATCAAGGAAAAAGAAATGATTTAGACGAGATAGAAGAAATGCTAGATAACGGAGCAACGCCAGAAGATATTTTTAATCAATCGTTTCGTTATCGAAAGTATGAAAAAATGATTAGAGCTGAGTATATTGCAAGAAAAATAAATGAAACCCCTCTAATAAAAACAATGAATAATGAATATCATTGGGGATGTAGCGGAACTGGAAAAACGTATACTTATATAAAATTGTGCGAAAAGCACTCAAAAAATGAAGTGTATTTATGTAATGATTATGCCAATACAAGTGGTAGCGCAGGTGGATTTGATTTTTATATTAACAATCCAGCAAAAATAATTGTGCTTGATGAATTCAGAGGTAATATTTCTTATTCTCAATTGTTATCAATGCTTGATGTTTATAGTAGAAATCAGCAACATTGCAGATATCAAAATATATATAATTTATGGGAATCTGTTATCATTTGTTCAATTTACCCCCCAGAAACTGTATATAAATTTATGGTAGATAATAAACAACAAAGTATAGATACTTTACAACAATTTATAAGAAGACTTAATACAATAGTATATCATTTTAAAAGCCAAGATGGAAAATATAAAACATTTTCTATGTCTTCAAATGATTATGTAAATGCAGAAACAATGAAAATAAAAGCTTATGAGTATGAAAAGAAGTATATGGATAAGGAAGACTTAATTTATGATAAAAATATGGAAGTAGCTTGTACATTAAAAGCTTTTGGAATAAATAAACAGGAGTGATGCGTGGTGAAAAAAGAAGTACCCATTTGGGAAAAAACAAATCTAACGCTTGAAGAAGCAGCTTCATATTGTGGTGTTGGAATTAATAAACTTAGAAAGATTTCTGATGATAAAAACTGTTCGTTTGTGCTATGGGTAGGAAATAAACGATTAATAAAAAGAAAACAGCTGGATGAGTTTTTATCAAAATCGTATTCAATTTAATTGTTATATTGACAAAGAGGCTGCGTTAGAGTATAATATACTTGAACGTGTCTTCTTTTGTCTATGAAAGGATTTGATTTTATGGCAATAGAGAGACGCAAGGACAAACAAGGGCGGGTTTTAAAAGACGGCGAACATCAACGCCCCAATGGTACATATGAGTATAAATGGAGGGATAAAAAGGGTAGACGTCATTCTGTTTATGCAAAAACGCTTGACGAACTAAGAGCAAAGGAAATTGATGTTGTAAGAGATGCTTTAGATGGTATTAGGGCAGATAAAAACAATATTACAATCAATGACTTGTACTATCGTTGGGTTCAGCTAAAAAAGGGGTTGAAACCAAACACTTTTCAAAACTATAAGTATATGTATTGTCAATTTGTGGAGCAGGATTTTGGTAATACACATATTACCGATCTAAAGCGTTCGGATGTAAGAGCATTTTATAATTATCTTGCAGATGAACGACATGTCAAGGCAAATACGATTGATACTATACATACAGTCCTGCATCAAGTATTAGAGCTTGGTGTGGAAGACGACTATCTGCGTTATAATCCCTCTGACAATGCTTTAAAAGAGCTCAAAAGGGCACATAATGCTGATTCTGAAAAGAGAAGAGCATTGACAGTTTCCGAACAAACGCTTTTTGAATGTTTTTTAGCTAAAGATGGTCCCTATCATCGGTGGTATCCAATTTTTACTGTTATGATGTGGACAGGAATGCGTGTAGGAGAAATAACGGGGCTTAGATGGCGAGATATTGACCTTGAAGAGGGAGTTATCAACGTTAATCATACGCTTGTATACTTTGACAAGGGCGGTTTCGAAAGGTGTGGTTTTGCAATTAATAAGCCAAAGACAAAGGCAAGTGAAAGAATTATTCCAATGCTGCCAAAAGTCAAGGAAGCATTTTTGATGGAGAAAGCGTATCAAGAAGAAGTAGGACTTAACTGTACTGCTGTTGTTGATGGTTATACAGATTTTATATTCATTAATCGGTTTGGCGGTGTACAGCATCAGGGTACTTTAAATAAAGCACTTAGACGAATCATTAGGGATTGCAATTATGAAGTGTTAGACAAGAGTGAAACAGACCCCTTGCTTCTCCCAAAGTTTAGCAATCATTCCCTTAGGCATACGTTTACAACAAGAATGTGCGAAGCAGGCGTTAATATAAAGGCTATGCAGGATATATTAGGTCATGCAGATGCAGAAACAACCTTGCAGATTTACACAGATGCTACAAAGGATTTGAAAAAGTCTGAAATGATTGGTTTAGATGAATTTTTCAAGGCACAGGAAGGTCAAGAAAATGTGGGTTAATTCTTACGACCGTCTTACGACTGATTTACGACCATTTATAAAGACTTATGCAGATTTATATAATCAAGGCATAAAGGTACATTACCAAATAACAGTTATAAACGCTTATAAAGGGTTATAAATTATTGGGTATGATTTCCCCACGATGAAGTCTTTGGATAACTGATGGGGTAAAATTTCAGGGGTAAAATAAATAGGACGGCATCATTATCCGTTGGTGCCGTCTGTGTTGTATTCAACGATAACTCGGAAAGGAATTTTACTCTATGTCAGATGTTGAAAAGGAAAATATGAACGAGGAAGAAACCGTCAGCGGCAATACCGAAAAGGAAGTCAAAAAAAGCAAGGGAAAATCCTTTATGCAGGTTTACCGCGAGGTCAACGCGAAGGAGCGTGCAGAGGAGCTTAAGCGCGAGGCGGAGCTTGAAGCCGAGCAGGCAGATAAGGAGCGCAAGGCGCGGGATTCCTATGCCGAAAAGCTTAGGCAGGAAAAGCTGGAGCTGCTGAAGCTGAAACAGGGCGTTATCTCCGAGGAGGATATCCCAAAAGAGGAGAAAATCGAAAAGCACTACACCGTTTGGGAACGGATTGGCAACTTTTTCTACCACAACAAGATGTACATAATTATGGGTGCATTTGCGGCGGCAATTATCGGATTTCTGGCATATGATATGATTACAACCGTCAGACCCGACGTGGCGGTTATGGTCATTGCAAGAGACCCCGAATTTACATTCCGCACCGATGATATGTCCGCGGTTTTCGAGCAATACTGCGAGGATTATAACGGCGACAAAAAGGTGAACGTGCGTGTAAGCTATCTGCCTGCGGTCCAAGACACCTCCGACGCAATGGAAAATTATTACGGACAGGCTGAACAGACCAAGCTTATGGCGGAATTTCAGGCTGCCGACTCAATTATTGTAATTGCCGACTACGAGGCTGTGGAAACTATCGGCGCGCTGGAAGACGTGTTCGGCGACTTGAGTACGGTTTATCCCGACGACGAAAACGTGACCGAGCTTGGATATATGCTGAACGGCACAAGCTTTGCAGAGGATATCGGCTATGACGAGCTTGCGGACGATCTGTTTATTGCGTTCAGAATGCCGAAGTCGGGCTTTGGCGTAAAACTTGAGGATTTCCAAAAAAATTACGACAACGCTGTTGCGATGTGGACCAATTACCTTAACGGCAATGTAATAAATCCTCCCGAAAACTCGGAGGAATGAAACGGGGGATACTATGGGAAAGTTTCAGCTTAAAATCGACGTTGAGCCAAAGGATATACCCGAACTTGACGACGCTCACAAGCGTGACTGCGCCGACGCACTGAAAAGCAAGATAAACGGTGTAATGAGATATACAATGATATTTGTAGCGGTGCTGCTGGTGTTTTTCGGCGGATATTCGCTGTTCAGCTTTACATATCTGCTTAGAATGAATGAAATGCTGCCGCAGGTACCGTGGAGCGCAGCGATTTTTGCGGTACTTGTCTTTATAGGCGAGTTTCCTGCCGGAATGATGAAGCTTGCGGCGCTGATAGTTGAAATTATTCTGTATGCGTGTCTGGTGCTTTCAATAATATTAAGCGCTTCTCTCACGGCGATATGGCTTGTGCCCTTTGCGGTTTACGGAGCGTTTCTCCATGTGGGACTTATAACGCTGCTTCCGATATACAAGGTGCTTTCGGAGCAAAAAGGTTTTCCCGAATTTACGTCGCTTCCCACAAAGGAAGAGGTCACACCAAAGAAATAAAAGGAGCGTTACCGTTTTCGGTAACGCTCTAAGTATCAAAAAAGCAATGAATTAACGGGCGGCTGATAGCCGCCCCTACGTTTAAATGACGTGTGCAAGTCGTTTTGTAGGGGCGGATATTATCCGCCCGTTGGTGTAAAAGGTCTTGTTACGTTGAAATAACAAAATCTTCGGTAAAGTTTTGGGAAGCGGCGTCTGTGTTTTGGCTCTCCTCTTCCTTGAGGCGGAGCTGCTCACGCTTTTCGTCTGCAAGACGGCGCTCTGTTTCCTCAAGTTTACGCTTGTCGGGCTTATGCAGCGCGTCGTATTTCTCCACAAATTCAATTGCGTCAGCCTCGTCAAGTGGCTTGCTCATAAGGAAGCCCTGAATGTAATCGCACTTCATTTTTGCAAGGAAGTCATACTGTCCGACAGTTTCGATACCTTCTGCAACAGTCTTTATACCAAGGTTGTGTACGAGGTCGATAATTGAGTCGGTAATTGCATAATCACGCTTGTTGTTATTGATCTCGTCAATAAAGGACTTGTCGATCTTAAGACACTTTATGGGGAAATTCTTCAGATAATTCAGCGATGAATAGCCCGTGCCGAAATCGTCCAGCGCAAGGGATATTCCCAAATCGTTGATACGGTTGATGACATTGCTCTTTGAGTCGGTGAAGTCAATGAGGGTGCTTTCGGTAATTTCAAGCTGGATATTTTTCGGGTTAACATGGGTTATGTCGATAACGCTCTTTATATGCTCGATGTAGTTGTCCCTGCGGAGCTGAACGGGGGAAACGTTTATCGACATAATAATGTTGGGGTTAAGGTTTTCGTTTATCTGTTTCAGAGTACGGCAGGCGCTCTCGAATATCCATGTTCCGATACGAACTATCTCGCCGCTTTCCTCCGCAACGTTGATAAACTCGGCAGGGGGAACTACCCCAAATTCGGGGCTTATCCATCTGAGAAGCACCTCAAAGCCGTGGATATCGCAGCTGTCCGACGAAATGATTGGCTGATAATGCAGGAAAAGCTCGCCGTTTTCCAGCGCCTCGTTCAAGCTGCGTGCAATAGCCGCCTTGCTGAAATTGCTGTTGCTCTTGTGAGCGTTTGTATAGAAGGAAACTCTGTCCTTTCCGTTGTCCTTTGCACGGTGAAGCGCCATTTCGGCGTCTCTGAGAAGCAGGTCGGGGGTCATGTCATCATCGGGATAAATGGAGATGCCGACAGAAAATTTGATGTAAATTTTGTCGTTCATAATTTCCAACGGCTTGTTGAAGCAGGACTGCATACGCTGTATAACGTCATAAACGAGGGAATAATCGGTGTCAAACTCTTTTATGATGATGAACTCGTCGCCGCTGAAGCGGAACACGGCGCAGTCGGAAGAAAGATGCTCCTTGAGAATATTTCCGAAGCTTGTAAGGACTGCGTCGCCGAAATTATGACCGAGAGTTTCGTTGAGCCATCTGAAATTGTCAAGGTCGATAAACATGACCGCAAAACGGCTCCTGCCCTCTTCACGGGTCTGAATGAGGTCCTCCATATGTTCATAAAGCTTGACTCTGTTGCTAAGTCCCGTAAGAGTATCCGTCGAGTCATAGCTTGAAATGACCGAGTTTTTCGCCTGAATGGTTTTGCCTATTCTGTTAAGGTTGAAGGCAATTTCCCCAAGCACATTTTTTTGAGTGTCCTTTATTCTGTAATTGCAGTTGCCCTGAGCGATTTCCTCGGTGCAGTCGCGTATCTCGTGAAGAACGGCACTTTCGCGGTGAAGAACGTTTCCTATTATAATTATCATCAGCACGGACAGGCACACCAACACAAGAAGCTGCTGTATAAATGTGTTGTAAATATTGCCGTTTATCTCGCTGCTGTCAAAAAGGACGATTATCTTCCAGCCCGGGACAAGGCTGTTTTCCATGTAATAGTAAACCGTTCCGCTTTTTTCGGAAACATAATTATCAATTCCGGTCGCTGATACACCCGACTGGCTTATGATATTATTCAGGGGAGTTTCATTCAGCGAGAATTTGTCGTAAAATTCCTGTGAATTGGGGGAGTATATTATCTCTGCCTCTGCGGCAATAATAGTGTAGCTTCCGCCGTTGAAGGTGTACCGTGAAAGAATGGAGAATATTTCATCGGCAGGAATTTCTATGCCGCAAAACGCATATACATTGTTGTTTTCGGACACGGGGATAATTATGGATATAACCTCGGAATTTGCGTCGAAAATGCTTGGTGCCGGTGCAGTACATATCCTTTTGCCGCCGGGTACGCTGCCCGTAACGTACTGTTTATACCACTGTTTGTCACGGAGGCCGTAGCTTTCCGCGTCAAGGATATTGCCGCCGCTGCCTAAGAGAATACCGCTTTGCTCGGAAACTACCCATGCCGAAACAACGCTGCTGTTGTGGCTGCAAACAGCGTTGAGCGTCTCGGATATCTCGGAATAGCCTGCTGCTTTTTTTACATCGTCAATGTCAGAGGAAACGTTTGCCTCCGAAATAAAATTCTTGAGCATATCATGGTCTGCAACCGCTTCAAGATACGCAGCGCTTTCGTTCATATGGTCGTTTATAAGACTTGAAATAAGGCTGCCCGTATCGTTCATCATCTGTAAGGAACGCGTTTCCGCATTAATTCTTGTCAGGATATATGAAAGCAGACCGAAGCAGACAAGAACGACAAAAACGATTGCGGCAATATAACAGACAAGCTTTTGGGTAAAGCTTTTTTTGACAGTACCAAAAATATTTTTTGACATAGAAGCAAAGTCTCCTAACTTTATAAGTTACAGGGAATACGGATATTTATGGAAAAGCTGCGGATAAATTTTCAAAAAATCAGTATGTAAAATTATTATAACATATTATGTGCAAATTTAAAATATTTTTTTCGCTTTTAAAAATTTTTCCACGTTTTATATAAAATATATAACGATAATTTATATAAAATAGGTATATATGCTCTAAAGCCCAATTTTTATTTTAGTTTTTGGAAACAACTCTTGATTATGGTCATAAATATGAACGGGTTATTGACAAAAGCGAGTAAAAAAGTTATACTTATTTTATATGTAGTATACAAAAAAATATGAAAGGATATTTGCTTATGACCCGGCTTCTTAACGGAATATGGACTATGCGGCGCGCTGACGAATCGGAGGGGATACCCGTAAAGATCCCCGGCTCTCTTTACAGCGCTCTTATTGAGGCAGGAAAAATACCCGACCCTTATTTCGGTGAAAATCAATATGAAGTCGGCGCTCTTTCCGACACGGACTGTATCTTTGAGCGCAGCTTTACCGCCGACAAGGAGCTTATGGCGTGCGGAAAGATATACCTGCGCTTCAAGGGCATTGATACTGTTGCCGAGGTTTACTTAAACGGCAAGCTCGTCGGCAATGCCGAAAATATGCACCGTACATACGAATACGACGTTACCGAATGTATAAAAAGCGGCGAAAACACCCTTACGGTCAAGATTTTTTCACCTGTGAAATATATCCGTGAACGGCAGGAAAAAAACAGGGCGTGGGGCGTAAATTCCACTATGGACGGTTTTCCCCAGATACGCAAGGCGCACTATATGTTCGGTTGGGACTGGGGTCCCCAGCTTCCCGATATGGGTATATGGCGCGACGTGGAGCTTGTTGGGGTAAAGGGCGGACGGATAGAAAGCGTGTATGTCCGCCAGGAACACCGCAGCAGCAGCGTCAAGCTTGCATTTGATACATCAATTTCGGATATATCTTCCGACAAGCTTAGAATGGATATCGTTATTACTTCGCCGGGCGGAGAGGAAAATCTTATCTCCGTTTCGGCAAATAAAAGCGAGATATCCGTGGGCTGCGTCATTACAAACCCTATGCTGTGGAATGTCCGCGGCTACGGTAAGCAGAACCTTTACATGGTTAGGGTCATGCTTTTTGACGGAGACGAGCCTGTTGACAAGCAGGAGTTCAACATCGGTCTGCGTACCGTGGAGGTGTGCCGCGACGCCGATGAAAACGGCGAGGAATTCTGTTTTAAGGTAAACGGGGTAAAGATTTTTGCCATGGGCGCAAACTATATCCCCGAGGACCAGATATTGCCGCGCTGTTCCGCGGACCGCACAAGAGAGCTGCTGAAAAGCTGTGCGGCGGCAAACTATAACATGATAAGGGTATGGGGCGGCGGAATATACCCCGACGAGTATTTCTACGATATGTGCGACAGGCTGGGCCTGCTTGTGTGGCAGGATTTTGCGTTTGCCTGCGCGGTGTACAACGCAAACGAATCCTTCAGCGAAAATATCGTGGGGGAATTTATCGACAACGTTATGCGCCTGAGAAACCATGCTTCCTTGGGAATGTGGTGCGGAAACAATGAGATAGAGTCGGCGATACAGTATTGGGGCATACCCGTTACCGAAGCGCAGAAGCAGGATTATCTCCGCATATTCGAGTATCTCATTCCCGAGGTGATAAGGCGGTATGACCCCCAGAGGTTTTACTGGCCGTCGTCGCCATCGTCGGGAGGCGGCTTTGACGAGTCCTCCGCGCCCCACAGAGGGGATTCCCACTATTGGGACGTATGGCATAATCTCAAGCCCTTCGGCGATTACAGAAAGCATATTTTCCGTTTCTGTTCGGAGTACGGCTTTGAGTCGATACCAAGCATAAAAACCGTTGAGGAATTTGCGGATAAAAAGGATTGGAACCTTTGCTCGCCCGTAATGGAGGCGCACCAGAAATGCGACGCAGGCAACGAAAAAATGCTCTATTACCTTGCGCAGATGGTGCATTATCCGTACAGCTTTGAGGGGCTTGTTTATGCAACACAGCTTGTTCAGGCGGAGGCGATACGCACAAATGTTGAGCATATGCGCCGAAACAGAGGAAGGTGTATGGGCTCTCTTTACTGGCAGGTCAACGACAGCAATCCCGTTATTTCATGGTCGTCCATCGACTATTTCGGCAGGTGGAAAGCCCTTCATTATTACGCAAAAAGGTTTTACGCACCCGTGCTTTGCTCCGTTGACGATACCGACAAGGAAAAGCTTACGGTGAACATATCCAACGAGCGCATGACGGAATTTGAAGGCAGCGTCCGCTGGAGGGTAAGAAGAAACGACAACAGCGTTATCTCCCAAGGCACGGTGGACGTAGTAGTTCCGCCGCTTTCATCGGTGAACGTGCTTGACCTTACGCCCAAGCTTACAAAGCTTAACAAGGATATGTACAGAGACCACTACATTGAGTACGCTCTTGTGCAGAACAATACGGTCATTTCGGGCGCAGTTTGTATGCTTGCGCTGCCGAAGCACTTTGAGTTCCTCGACCCCGAAATTACCGCAGAGGTTGACAGGATAGGGGATATGTACCGCATTGCTGTAACGGCGAAAAAATTTGCAAAGGGCGTGTGCATTGACTTTGACGGCTTTGACTGCATACTGGGCGACAACTGGTTCGACCTGCACGGTCAGACCTATTCCATACTTATCCAGAGTGCGTCGCTTCCCGAATACGTCAACGAAAACGAGCTTAGAAGCAGGCTTAGAATACAGAGCTACTATGATATCATAAAATGAAAGGAGTGCATTTCTCTTAGGAGAAAACGGTCGTAAATATGGATCTGAAGCAAGAATTTATTGATATATACAAAGCTAACATTACCCGTGAGGGGGCGGATAAGCTGCTGGAATATCTGCTTTCCGACAAGAGCGATTTTTTCACCGCTCCCGCAAGCACCCGTTTTCACGGCGCATATGAGGGCGGACTTCTGGAACACAGCCTTAACGTGTACCATTGTCTCAAGGATTACCTTAGCCGCGAGCGGTGCGCTTCGGTCTACGGCATGAAATATTCCGAGGAGACCATTGCTGTTGCCGCGCTTTTGCACGACATTTGCAAGGTCAACTTCTACAAGGTGGATTACCGCAACTCAAAAAACGACAAGGGCGTATGGGAAAAGGTGCCCTACTACACCATTGACGACAAGCTGCCCTACGGTCACGGGGAAAAGTCGGTGTACATAATCACGGGCTTTATGCGGCTTTCACGTGAGGAAGCCTTTGCGATACGCTATCACATGGGCTTTTCGGCAAACGATGACCCCAATCAGGTGGGACGCTCCTTTGAGATGTTTCCCCTTGCCTTCGCCCTCAGCACGGCGGATATGGAGGCAAGCTATTTCCTTGAGGGTGCGGAAAAGCGCTGAAAAACACGTATTGCAATAATGAGAAAAATGTGGTACAATAATTGTGTAATTCTAAAACCGAAAGGACTTTTATTATGGTAGTTATCGAAATGGAAAACGGCAAAAAGATCAAGCTGGAGCTTTATCCCGAAATTGCGCCGATAACGGTTGAAAACTTTGAAAATCTCGTTAAGCAGGGCTTTTACGACGGACTTATTTTTCACCGCGTTATCGAGGGCTTTATGATCCAGGGCGGCTGTCCCGAGGGTACGGGCATGGGCGGTCCGGGTCACCACATCAAGGGCGAATTTGCTTCAAACGGCGTAAAGAACGACCTCAAGCACACAAGAGGCGTTATTTCCATGGCCCGCTCAATGATGAAGGACAGCGCAGGCTCACAGTTCTTTATTATGCATGAGGACGCTCCCCATCTTGACGGCGAGTATGCGGCTTTCGGCAAGGTAGTTGAGGGTATGGACGTTGTTGACGAGATAGCAACAACTCCCACAAGCTACGGCGACAGACCCGTTACAGAGCAGAAGATGAAAAGAGTTTACATCGAGGAATAACACTATACAAAAACAGCGGTGCAGCAAATTTGCTGTACCGCTTTTCTTGTTATCCGAAGTATTGATAATAAGGGTCATCGGGGTTGTATTCGTCATTATCTGTCGTGTCCGTAGGTAATTCCTCGTTCGAGCCGCTGTTGTCGGCGTCGGGGGATTCGTCATCATTAGGCGGAACATTTTCCCACGGGTCGGTGGTCTCAACCTGTTCGGGCTCAAGAGGGTCGGCAGGGGGATAATCCTCGCTCTGTTCGGGAACAGTGCCGTCGGTGTTTGTCCATGAAGCGCTGCCGTCGCCGTAGCAGGAATAATCGGTGCGCGAGAAATAACGCTTTATGCCGTTTACTATTTTCTGTGCAAACTTCTGCTGGCACTTCGAATTTGCAAGCGCCATTGCCTCTTCATAGTTGGTAACGAAAGCCGTTTCTACAAGTACCGAGGGGAAATCCTGCTGCTGGGTAACGAAGAAGTAGTTGTACTTTTCGCCGCGGTTTGCGCCGCTTGCCGAGCCGTGGATATCCGCAACATAATCGCCCAGCTCTTCGGAAATATACTTTGCAAGAGGCTGGGAGAACGGCGTGAAATAGTAAGCCTCAGCGCCCTTTGCGGAAGCCCCTGCGGAGTTGCAATGGATAGAAACGAACATATCGGGGCTGTACTGCCTTGCAATAGCCGCGCGCTGTTCGGTAACGTAGGTCTCGCTCTCGGTTTTCAGGCGGATAACGTTTGCGCCTTCGTTTTCGAGTATGCTCGTAACGTACTTTGCGATAGCAAGGTTTGCTTCCTGCTCCTTGATGTGACCGACCGCGCCCGGGTCAAATTCGGAAGCGCCCGTGTAGCCGTGACCGGGGTCGATGACGATAGTTGCGCCGCTTACGCTGTTTCGGCAGCCGTTAAAGCGCAGAACAAGGTTGTCATTGCTGTCATATGTGGAGGTAACGCCGCCGTATATGCCCTGCTGTCTAAGTTTAAGGGTAAGCTTGGTTTTCTTCATGTCCCCCGACTCGGAGGTACTCCACTTGCCCGAGGTGAACACCGCGCTGTCGGGAAATGCAATATCGCCCGAGGAAACGGCGGTAACGTAATCGAAGGTGATAACGATAGCCGTTGCGTCAAAGGAGGAAACGTAGTAATTTCCGTTGTCTCCGCTTGAATAGGACTGATTTGAATAGCTTATTGCAAAGGGTATCTTAACGTCGGTTTTCAGCTTTATAACGGTATCAGTGCCGTCCTTGCCTGCCGCGGCAACGCGCATGGAGTTGCTGCCAAGAGGACGGTTTTCCTGAACGGAAACGGCGTTTGTGCGGATACGCTTGCCCGAATTGGTAAGGTAGTAATCCTTACCGCTGTATGTAACGGTTTTTATGATGTAATCCAGCGTTCCGGCAGGAAGTCTCGTGCAGTCGGGAGACGGGTCGGTGGTGGTGGATTTGTAGTTGTAGACCATGGTGTTGTCGCTGCTTACGCAGAGGATACTGCCGCTGTAATCGTTAGCGACCTCGGGCAGAGCGTTTACAATGACTGCCGAGCCTGTACGTGTCTCGTTTATGTTGCCCGTTTTGGTGGGGTAGGAGCCGTAAAACTCGATATTGCCAAGGTTGATATCCTCGCCGCGCTTGCCCTTGGGAGCGGTGTAATAGCCCACATATTTGGTGTAGTTGGAGTTAGGGTCAAGCTCGTCAAGCTGTCCCTCCACCTCTTTGAGGGTAATGCTTTTGCCGTTTATCTTCGCGGAAACATTAGAGCCGCGGTATGCTATCGCGCTGAGAGCAATAGTGGATTCTTCCTCAACGCGCATTGTTGCGTCGGTAGGGGCAACGCTTTTCAGCACGTTTACGGTACGTGTTATCTTATAAGTGATGACCTTTGCCTTGTTCTGGAACTTAAAGGTGTTTACGCCAACGTCAAGCTCCTCGGTGAAGTAAAAGCGTCCTGCCTCGTTCAGCACGATTTCCTTGCCCTGATAATAAACGGGGAAATTGGGGTCGAATGAGCCTGCGAAAATAACGGTAGGCTCTTCGGTCTTAAATGTGGTTTTCTTGGGCAGGGTCATTTCAAGCTCGCTGTTAAGGCCCTCAATGTCTATGTTGTCGTCGTAATGCTTGATAAGGGCGCTTGTGGACTCCATAACGTTCTTGTCAAGGGAGTCAAGGGAGTTGAAGGCGCTTCCGCCGTAGGAATCGTAATCCGCCGCGGCAATGACCTGCTTTACCAATTCATCGGGAGAGCCCCAGCCCTCGGCGTTGGTGCATATCTGCTCGTTGACGTGGTGTACGTACATGGGGATATCCGCTTCTTCGGCGTAACCGTTCCACCAGCTCAAAATCTTTTTGAAGGGCAGCTCGTCATCGGATATAGAGCCTTCCGCCTTAAGCATAATGAAATCGGCATACCCCTTTTGGATATACTCAACCGTGTCGGCATAGCCGTCGGTAAGCGCCTCAAAGTTCACGGCAGTTTCCGAGCCGCTTTCCTTTGTGGTATAGTTCGCCCAAACGTCGTTCAGAGAGATACCTACGGGCACGGTGTTGTTGGTGCGCCGAACAGCGTCCGCAGCAAGGCTGAAAACGTAAGCACCGTTGTCTAAAAGCCAGTTTTCGAAGCCGATGCCCGAGCCGTTGCTGACATAATCGTTAAGGGCGGTGTTGTTTTTGGAGGAATAATAGCCGTCAAGGATAATTCCGTCCACGGGATACTTGACCGTAAAGCTGTGAACGATAATGGCAAGGCGGTCTATCCGCGCTTGAAGCTCCATATCCTCAAGACCGCTCAGAACGTAGTCTATGCTGAAATTAAGGTATACGTAAAAGCCCCGCTCCTGTGCGGCGTCAATGACATACTCCACGGGGGAACGCTCAACGGTATCGTTGCAGTCCGCGCTGTAAAAAGCCTGTCCGTCATGGTCTGTGCGGACGATAAGGGAGTTTATGCGGTTTGCCTCGGCTTTGTCAAGCATAGCCTCAACATTTTCCGCTATCTGCTCATCGGAAAGAGTTTCGCCGTCCTCACCTTGAAACGCAAAATCCTCGCCGGGAGTGATATAAACGCCCCTAAGCTGCTCGGGAAAGGTATACATCGCCGTAAATTCAGGCTCTTTAAAGTCGGGAAGCTCTTCGTCCCTGTTGATTTCGGGCTGCGGCTCAATGACCGTGATCTGCCCCGGGTCGTTTTCTGCATATGCAGAAAATCCGCCGAAAATCGACGAAATGTCCGCCGAAAGGGTCGCCGCCACGGCAAAAGCCGTTATTAAGCCGAGAATTCTTGATATTTTTCTTTTCAATTCCCGCATTCCTTTCTTTTCTGTTCTGTGTTCCACATCATTTTTCTATGTTTTTTATCTCCTTGCTTACCTGCGCTGCGGCAGCAGAGGACGGGTTAAAAAGCGAGTCGTATCTGTATATCGCAACTCCGCCGTAATTATCAAGCGCCTTGGCAAGAGTCATCTGCCTTGAAATAATGTCGCTGTTGTTTATCCATTCATTTTTGCCCGAAGCACCTGCGTAATTATCGGAAACGCCTATCTTATATGCCGCAAGACCGATAACAAGCTTAACGTCGGGGGTCTTTACCATATTGCTCCACGCGGAAATAACGTCCGCATAGGGCAGAGCCGCATTTTCAAATCCGAAGTAGACCTGCGGAAGAATATAGTCGCAGTAGCCGCTTTCGGCGCACCACGTCCTCACATCCGCATAAAGGGTATCGTAGTTGTTTTCGATGCTTCCTTGAGGGGAAATGCCGAAAACTATGGAGCTGTTTGCCCCGTGAGCCGCCTTGTAAAGCTTCTTCACCATTTTGTTCACGTTGGAGATACGCCACTTTGCAAGAGAAAGGCTTGTACCCGAGCCTGCATACGCGCTTTTGTCAAAGGACGTGTCTGTGGTGGGGTAGAAGTAGTCGTCTATCTGAATTCCGTCAACATCATAATTTGCCGCAATTTCGGATATTCCCGAGGAAATAAGGTCTGTTACCTCGTCATAAGCAGGGTTGAGATACCACCTGTCCCCCGATTTTACTATGTATTTTCCGTTGTATTCGCTGCTGTCGTACCATTTTTTTATGGTGTAGCGGCTGTTAATGCTTTCAAGCTGAGAGGTGGACATAAGCCGCATGGGGTTGACCCACGCGTGAATGGACAAGCCCTGCTCATGGGCGCAGTCTACCATGACCTGCAAAGCGTCAAAGCGGTTCGAGGTGCCGATAGTGCCGTCAAACTGCTCGCCCGAGGGGAAAAGCTCCGAGTCGTAGTAAGCGTCGCCGAAAGCGCGCACCTGCACGTAAACTGTGTTGAAGCCAAGGTCTGAAATATTTTTAAAATAGCCGTTTATGGATTTTTTGAAAGAGCTTTCCGACTTGTTTTTCAGTATGGAGCCGTACTCCAGATAGGTTATCCAGAAGCCCTTCTGCTCACGGAAATTCAGCGCATTGTAGCTGTTTGAGCCGTATGAAGCCGCCTTGACAGGCTCGGTCTCGGGCTTGCTTGTCACGGTCGCAGCCGTCGCAGAAACGGTAGTTTCCGAGGGACTTTCATACTGCAAGGTAAGCAGCGTTGTCGTTTCTGCCGCCGTTTTTGCGGTGGTGACCGTCGTTGTTTCCGTTTCGGTTTTGACCGTTTCCGTGCTTCGGGTCGTCGTTTCCGTTTCGAGAACGGCAGTTTCCGCGGTGGCTTCCGACTTTGCGGCAGTCTCCGAAGCCGCTTCCGTTTGAGACTCGGTCAAGGACGTGCTGTCGGAGGTTTCCGACAGGCTTGTTTCGCATATTTCCGTCTCCGAATATGTAACCGTTTCGGTAGTGGTTTCGGGTGGCTCTATCGGCAGTATCACGGTGACCGACGAGGTGTCCGCCTCAGCCGTCAGCGGCGGCTTTTCGGAGACGTTTCTGCACGCCGAAAGCAGCATTGCACACGAAAGAACGAACGGAAAAAATCGAATAACGGAATATTTGCGCATAGTACCTCATTTCCTGAAAAAACAATTATTAGACGTACTGTTATTATATAACACTTTTACCTCAAAGTCAATTACACAACGGTTAAAATTCGCTAATTCAGGCTAAAAAAATTTGGCATAATATCCATAAATTTGTATTGGGTCAATTTCCCCTCGGAATTTTTAAGAATTATACGCAAATTCGGGGCAAATTCCCCCATTACCTGACGGCAGATACCGCAAGGGTACGTCTCTCCGCCGCCCGAGGACACGATAGCGATAGCCTCAAAGCTGCGGCAACCCTCCGAGACCGCCTTGAAAATGGCAGTTCTCTCTGCGCAGTTTGTTGCGCCGAAGCTGGAATTTTCTATGTTGCAGCCCGTAAAGACCTTGCCGTCGGTGCAAAGCAAAGCCGCCCCCACCTTGAATTTCGAGTAGGGCGCATAGGCGTTTTCCATAGCCTTTTCGGCAAGCATGATAAGCTCCGAATCTGTCATAAGCTTAGCTCTCCTTCCTTGTTTATGCCGATTTCCGATGAATTTTTACATTATTAGTATAACACATTTTCCGTAAAATTACAAGTAATGTTTTCCCATGCTGCTGTCGTAAACTGTGCAGCGGTTCTTGCCGTCGTCCTTGCTGCGGTAAAGCGCCCTGTCGGCATATTCGTACAGTACGTTCAGGTCTCTGCTGTCCGAGGGAAAGCAGCTTACTCCGAGGCTGCACGAAACAAAGCCGCAGCCGCCGCTTGAGCAAAGCTTTCCCAGCTCCGAGCGAAGCTGACCCGTGCGGCTTAGCACGTCGCTCAGCATACAGTTTTTCATAAGTATAAAAAATTCGTCGCCCCCCGCTCTGCCGATAATGCAGTTCTTTTCGTTAAGAGTGGTTTTCAGAAGCGATGCAAACCGTGTTATTACCTTGTCGCCAAAAAGATGACCGCGGCTGTCGTTTATGCCCTTGAAATTATCTATATCCGCAAGGATTACCGCGTGAAAGCCGTTTTTGCCCTCGCCGCCGAGAAATTTCCGAGCCTTGTCGATTGCCGCGGTTTTGTGCAGAAGCCCCGTGAGCGGGTCGGATTCCGCATTCCTTTCAAGCTCTGCAATGCGCCTGTTCTGGGCTGAAATAATGCCCATAAGCTCCTGCCTGTCTTTTTCTGCAAGCTGAGCCTCCGTGTAATGTGGTGTAGATTTTCTGTCCAAAGCTGCCTCCGTATTCCGCAGTGATACTGCCCTATTTTGCTTAATACATTATATGCGGAACAGTTCCGAGGTATATATGTAATATTTATACCAAAATATAATTTGCTTTTGCCCACAAAATATGCTATAATGCAGAATGTATCATATTTGGAGAGGACGACCTGTTAATGGATAAGGAACGTTTTTACAACGCCTTGAATACCGTGCTTTCGGGGGAGCATATCCGCGCAGGTATCGGCACATACGGCGAGAAAACTGTCCATGCGGTGCTGAAAAATTACTTTGAGCCGTATGCGGACAGCCACGAGCAGAAAATAGGCGGATATGTTGCGGACATCATCGGCGAGGACGGCATTATCGAAATTCAGACCGCAGGCTTCGACCACCTCCGAAAAAAGCTTGAAGCCTTTCTCTCCGTCAGCAGGGTAACAGTCGTCCACCCGATACCGCGGCAGAAATGGATAATCCCTATCGACCCCGAAACAGGGGAACGGGGCAGAAAACGCAAGTCCCCCGTCAAGGGCACACCCTACGACATTTTCCCCGAGCTTTACAAGATAAAGCCCTTTCTTTCCCACGAAAATTTCCGCTTGTGCATAGTTATGCTTGATGTGGAGGAATACCGCCGCCCCCCCGAGGAAAGCGGTTTGAAACGGGGCAGACGCCGCGGATATGTGCGTTATGACCGCGTACCGCTGGAGCTTGCGGAGAAAATACACATCGACTCCGTTGCCGATTGGGAGTACTTCATTCCGAAAGGGCTTCCCGAGGAATTTATTTCAAAGGAGTTCGGCGCTTTGAGCGGAGTCGGGGCAAAATATGCTTCGCTGGTGCTGAACGTTCTTACAGCCGCAGGTGCGGTTGAAAAAACGGGCAAACGGGGAAACAGCATATTATACAAAAATATTATAAATTTATGAGGCTTCTGCAAAAAAGTCAGCTTAAATTGTTGACTTTTAGGATATATGCAGCTATAATAAGTAATAGGTGTGTATGCTTTTGTGAAATTTGACAACAACATACCAAAGTATATTTCGTATAATTTTGTAAAGGAATGAGAAAATGTATAAAATTGTAAGAAAAAAAGTTCTTAATCCTACGGTTACTTTGATGGATATTGAAGCGCCTATGGTTGCGGCAAAGGCTGAACCCGGTCAGTTTATTATCCTCCGCGTTGACGAAAACGGCGAGCGTATCCCCCTTACGGTTGCAGATTTTGACAGGGAAAAGGGTACTGTTACTATCATTTTCCAAATCGTTGGTGCAACTACGGAAAAGCTTAATCACAAGAACGAGGGCGAGTACATACAGGATTTCGTGGGTCCTCTCGGTGTTGAGTCCCATACGGAGGGGCTGAAAAAGGTTGCTGTTGTCGGCGGCGGCGTTGGCTGCGCAATTGCATACCCCATTGCAAAGAAGCTTCACAATCTCGGCTGTGAGGTACATTCAATCGTCGGCTTCAGAAACAAGGATCTTGTCATTCTTGAGGAAGAATTCGGCGCTGTTTCGGACAAGCTCTGCATGATGACCGACGACGGCTCACACGGCACAAAGGGTCTTGTTACCGACGCTCTCAGACAGCTTATAGAAAGCGGCGAGAAGTATGACGAGGTTATCACTATCGGCCCTCTTATCATGATGAAATTCGTTTGCGCGCTTACAAAAGAATTCGGCGTAAAGACTGTCGTTTCCATGAACCCTATCATGATCGACGGTACGGGAATGTGCGGCGGCTGCCGTCTTACCGTTGGCGGCGAGACAAAGTTTGCCTGCGTTGACGGTCCCGACTTTGACGGACACCTGGTTGACTTTGACGAGGCTATGGAGCGTTCCACCATGTACAAGCCCTTTGAACGCAGCAGGCACGAAGAAACCTGCAATCTCTTTAAGAAGGAGGCTAAGTAATCATGCCTAATATGTCACTTAAAAAGAATGAAATGCCTGCTCAGGAGCCTAATGTAAGAAACAAGAACTTCAAAGAGGTCGCTTTGGGTTACTCCGCTGAGACGGCTGTTGACGAGGCAAACAGATGCCTTAACTGTAAAAATAAATCCTGCGTGGCAGGCTGCCCCGTAGGTATTGATATTCCTGCGTTTATTCAGAAGATCCAGCAGGAGGATTTTGAGGGCGCATACAGTATTATCAGCGCTTCAAGCTCCCTGCCTGCGGTATGCGGAAGAGTTTGTCCCCAGGAGACTCAGTGCGAGGGCAAGTGCGTCCGCGGCATAAAGGGCGAGCCTGTGGGTATCGGCAGACTTGAGCGTTTTGTTGCCGACTGGCACAACGAGCATTGCACCGCTGCTGCCGAAAGACCCGTATCAAACGGTCACAAGGCTGCAATTATTGGTGCAGGCCCCGCGGGACTTACCTGCGCAGGCGACCTTGCAAAGCTTGGCTATGATGTAACTATCTTCGAGGCGCTTCACCTTGCAGGCGGCGTTCTTGTTTACGGTATCCCCGAATTCCGTCTCCCCAAGGCTATCGTTCAGAAGGAGATAGACGGGCTTAAAGCCCTTGGCGTAACGGTTTGCACAAACACCGTTGTGGGCAGAACTATTACAATTGACGAGCTTTTTGAGCAGGGCTTCGAGACTATATTTATCGGTTCGGGAGCAGGTCTCCCAAGATTTATGGGTATCCCCGGCGAAAACTTCAAGGGCGTATACTCCGCTAACGAGTTCCTTACAAGAACAAACCTCATGAAGGCTTATAAGGACGATGCAGACACGCCTATCCAGCATGCGAAGAATGTTGCTGTCGTTGGCGGCGGAAACGTTGCTATGGACGCTGCAAGATGCGCAAAGCGTCTGGGCGCGGAAAATGTTTATATCGTATACAGACGCGGCGAGGCTGAAATGCCTGCCCGTAAAGAGGAAATCGAACACGCAAAGGAAGAGGGCATCATCTTCAAGACCCTCAACAATCCCGTTGAAATTCTCGGTGACGAGCATAAGTTCGTATCGGGCATGAAGTGCGTTGAAATGGAGCTCGGCGAGCCCGACGAGAGCGGCAGAAGAAGCCCCGTGGAGAAGAAGGGCAGCGATTTCGTCCTTGACGTTGACTGCGTTATCATGTCCATCGGTACTTCCCCCAACCCTCTTATCAGAAACACCACAAAGGGTCTGGAAACCAACCGCAGAGGCTGCTTTGTTGCTGACGAAAACGGTCTTACCTCACGTGAGGGCGTTTATGCAGGCGGCGACGCGGTAACAGGCGCGGCTACAGTTATCCTTGCAATGGGCGCAGGCAAGACTGCTGCCAAGGCAATGGACGAATACATAAAGAACAAAAACTAAGAAGCATAAAAAGGGCGCAGGCTTTGCGGAAATCCTCCGTAAGCCTGCGTTTTTTTATTGTACGAATTTGCCTTTCAAGGTCGGCTCAAGAATGTTTCGTATCTTGCTGTCGGCAGCTTCCGTTTCAAGAACCGCGGCAACGGTTTTCCGTGCGGCGCTTCCGAGAGTGGGGAGAAACACTTCAAGCCCTTCGTCAAGTGCGTCATAAAGCCGCGGACTTTCGCGCACCTTCAGCACAACGCCGCTTTCGTGGAAAATAAATTTCAGCAGCTTTGTGCAGGAGGTCTCGACAAAGCAAAGTGTGAGTTTCAGCACGGGGATATCGTCCTCGTCCGTTGTGAAACGCCCCATCGTGCCCACGCGGTACACCTCGCCGCGGCGGTTCAAATCAAAGTATTCGGGAGTATCCCCGAAGCTTACGGGAATACGGGTCACGCCGCCGTCGCCGTGCAGGGAAACGGTAAATCTGTCCCCCACCGCAAGGAAATCCGCGCGGTTTATGCCATGCTCGAAATTGCCGTTCATAAACTGAATCAAAACGGGGAGAAGCCCTGCGGAGTTTTCCTCAAAGTCTATCCTGCTGCCCGAAAGCACCCTTGCCGCCTCGGGGATGCCGTTAAAATTCCGTGCGCCGTAAAGGCTGCTCCTCAGACGGTCAAGAAGCCGCGGCTTTCCCTTTACGGGCAATGCTTTGCCGAACGTTGCTTTTTCAAGTGCGGCTTTAAGCGCCGTGCCGTGGGGGTCTCTTATGGGCGCACCGCTGAAATTTTCATCGTTGCGGATAAATCCCGAAATAATGTCCAGCGACCTGCCCCGTGGAAAAACCGAGGTGCTTCCTGCGGTAATTGCGATGACCATGCGCCTGCGCGGAAAAACATAAACGTTCTGACCGAACATACCGCTGAAAGCAAAGCCGTCGTCCGTGAGCCATATCTGATAGCCGTAACCCTCGTCGGCAATATGCCTTGAAAGAGACTCGTTTATCCAGCTTTGGGGGATAAGCCGTTTGCCGTTCCATACGCCGCCGTCAAGGTAAAGCTGCCCCAGCTTGGCGTAGTCGTAAATGCCCATGTAAAGTCCCCAGCCGCCCTTTTCAATGCCATGGGGGCATTTTTCCCAGTAAAAGCCACGAATGTCCATTTTGTCAAAAAGGCGGCTTCGGAGGTACTCCGAAAGGGACATACCCGTGCGCATACAAACCGCCGCCGACAGCATATAGGTGTTCAGGCTGTTGTAGTGAAAGCCCGTGCCCGGCTCAAACATTATCTCGGAGGCAAGGAAGTCCCGCACCCAATCGCCGCTGACAAGAGCCTTTGCCTCGTTGAAAACGGCTCCGCTTGACATGGTGAGCAGGTGGCGGACGGTTACTGACTTCATTTGGGGCACGGCGTTTCGGGGCATATATTCCGCAAAAATTTCGGCTATCTTTTCGTCAACGGATATCCGTCCCTCGTTTGCCGCAAGACCAACCGCCATGGAAACTATGCTTTTGCAAAGGGAGTGGGAAACGTGAGGGATATCCGCGAGAAACGGCTTAAAGTCAGCTTTTGCGATAAGCGCGCCGTCTTTCAGCACAAGTATGGAGTGGGGTAGGACGTTCTCGCTTTCCGACAGCTCGTTAAGCATTTTCAGCAGCCCCTCCGAGCGCACGCCTGCCTGCCCGGGGGAAAGCTCGCGGAAAACTCCGTTGGTCTTAACGGGCTTGAGAAGCGGCTTTTGGGGGACAAATTCGCGGTCGTTTTTGTCGCTGCCTTTGATTTTTTGCAGCATTTCAAGGGCTTTGACCTGCATTTTTATATCCATATCGCACTCACCTCATATGAAGTATATACCGAAAGGGCGTATTAAATACGGTTTTTGAGAGTGCAAAAAAATATTTAAAAAAGGGGTTGACAAATTGCAGAATACATGATATAATATAAAAGCTTCGTGAGTGGAGTACATATGATGCGAGTGTGCTGGAATAGGCAGACAGGCACGTTTGAGGGGCGTGTGTCTTTGACGTATGGGTTCAAGTCCCATTACTCGCACCAGAATAAAGTCCGCAGATAACGCTTATGCGCTGTCTGCGGACTTTCTGTTTTTATACTGTTATTGATATAAAAATAACGGGCGGCTGATAGCCGCCCCTACTGTGAAATGACGTATTTAATACTAATCTTTAACCAACCTGTAGACAAATCCGTCAGCTATAACGCATCCACTCGTCGTCAAGCTCCCTTGCCGGGCGACAGCCCGCCTGCGGTAGCTTTCCTAGATTGGCTGCGTTCTATCTGCCGTCTTTGCCTATAGAACGGTCAAAGATTAGTATAAGCCATTTGTAGGGGCAGATATCATCTGCCCGTTATTGAAATTTTCGGTTATTATTTACGGAGAAGCTCTTTTAACCTTTTCATTGCCTCGGCGGTGTTTTCGTATGTGCCGAAAGCGGTGAGACGGAACCAGCCTGCACCATTTTTGCCGAAGCCCTCGCCGGGGGTGCCAACGACCTGAATGTTGTTCAGCAGGTAGTCGAAGAACTCCCAGCTGCCCATATTATTGGGGCATTTGAGCCAGATATAGGGCGAGTTTATTCCGCCTGTGTACTTGATTCCAAGGTCGTCAAGGGTTTCCGCCATAAGCTTCGCGTTGCGCTGGTAGTATGCTATCGCTTCACGTGTCTGCTTCTGTCCCTCGGGTGTGAAAACAGCCGCCGCCGCGCACTGTACGGGATAGGAAACGCCGTTGAACTTGCTGCCCTGACGCCTGCTCCAAAGCTGGGAAATGCTTACCTCGCTTCCGTCCGAGGCTGTAACGGTAAGCTCGTCGGGAATTACGGTATAGCCGCAGCGAGTTCCCGTAAAGCCTGCCGTTTTGGAAAGAGAACACATTTCAATCGCGCATTTTTTCGCACCCTCAATGCAGAAAATGCTTCTGGGAAGCTCGGGGTCTGTGATGAACGCTTCATACGCCGCGTCAAAGATGATGATAGAGCCTTGCTCAAGGGCGTAGTCAACCCACTCTTTAAGCTGCGCCTTTGTGTAGACCGAGCCTGTGGGGTTGTTGGGCGAGCAAAGATAGATTATGTCGGCATGAACGCTTTTGTCGGGCATTGCCGCAAAGCCGTTTTCCTCGTTTGAATCGGCGTAAATTATCTTTCTGCCTGCCATGGTGTTTGAATCAACGTAAACGGGGTAAGCAGGGTCGGTGACAAGGATAACGTTGTCGTCCCCAAAAATGTCAACGATGTTTCCGCAGTCGGACTTTGCACCGTCATTCACGCGTATCTCGCTGCTGTTGAGGGATACTCCGAAGCTTTTGTAATAGCCTGCAATTGCGTCTTTAAGGAAATCGTAGCCCGTGCCGCTGTCCTCGTAGCCCTTGAAGGTCTCCTTCTTGCCAAGCTCATCGGCACCCTTTTTCATTGCTTCCACAACAACGGGCGCAAGGGGCAGGGTAACATCTCCGATACCCATTTTTATTATCTGCTTATCGGGATTTTCCTCCGTATATTTTTTCAGCCTTTTTGCAATATCTATAAAAAGGTAATTTTTCTTCATCGTAAGAAAATTTTCGTTTATCTTGACCATCGGAAGCACTCTCCTCAAACATTTATCTCACCCGTGAAAACTGTTTCGGCAGGTCCTCTCATAAGGACTGTTCCGTCGCTTTGATAGGTGATGTACAGCTTTCCGCCTTTGAGATGAAGCGTGATCTCCTCGTCCTTGGGGCAGAAGCCGTTAAGCGCCGAGGCTGCCGTTACCGCGCAGGCACCCGTTCCGCACGCCCATGTTTCCCCCGAGCCTCTTTCCCAGACGCGCATTTTTATGTTCTTTTCGTCCAAAATCTGCACAAACTCGGTGTTGACTCTTTCGGGGAAAAGGGGATTGTTTTCGTATGCAGGACCGATTTTCTCAAGCTCAAGGGAGTCAACGTCCTCAACGTAAGTTACTGCATGGGGGTTGCCCATTGATACTGCGGTTATGTTTACGGTCTCGCCGTCCACGGTGATAGGCTTATTTATGAAGCTTTCGCCCTCTGCAAGCATGGGTATCTTTTCGGGGGCAAGCTCAGCCTTTCCCATATCCACAAGCACGGTCTTGACCTTGCCGTCCTCGGGGAAAAGCTTCAGCTTTTTTACGCCGCTTTTGGTTTCAAGGGTTATATCGGTTTTATCGGTAAGACGGTTATCATAGACATACTTTCCTATGCAGCGCGTTGCGTTTCCGCACATATTTCCCTCGCTGCCGTCGGCGTTGAACATACGCATTCTGAAATCCGCCTTGTCCGACGGCATTATCAGAACAAGTCCGTCAGCGCCGATACCGAAATGGCGGTCGCTGATTATCTCCGAAACTCTTTCGGGGTCGTCAACCGTTTCTTCAAAGCAGTTTACGTACACATAATCGTTTCCGATACCCTGCATTTTCGTAAATTTCATAACCGAATACCTCTTTTCCGCCCGTCAGTTGTTTACATAAAGCTGCTTGTAGGGATTTTTTGTATCGGGAACAAGCTTAAAGAAATGAGAAGCAAGTATCTCATCGGCATTTCCGCCGAATTTGGATACAAACAGCTCAATTTCGGGACGAATTTCCTCTTTGTCCGCGTCTGTCGCGTCGAAAGCGTCTACCTGAGAGGGCAGACCCGAGGGCAGGATATCGGTGCGGATATAGATAGCGCCGCCGTGCATTCCCGTTCCGCAGAATGAGCCGACGGGGCAGGTGTCCTCGTATCCCAGACCGAGAACGATTATCTTTCCGCCGGCCTGATATTCGGCAAGAAAATCGCCCACCTTGCCGCCTATCATAAGCACGGGTATCTTTTCCATGTATTGCTTCATGTGTATTCCTGCACGGTATCCCGCAGAACCCTTGATAAGTATTTTTCCGTCGCGCATACCGTATCCGGGAGCGTCGCCGCAGTTGCCGAAAACGGTGATAGTGCCGTCGTTCATGGTATCGCCGAGAGCGTCCTGAGCGTTTCCGTAAACGGTGATGTCGGACTTTGTAAGGTAAGCCCCCAGCGCATTTCCGGGTATGCCGTGGATATGGATATCCTTGCCGACGCAGCCACTTCCGATAAAGCGCTGTCCTATCGTATTGTTAATGACTACCTCTTTTTCCGAGGAAGCTCTAATCTGTTCGTTAATAAGCTTGAAATGCATATTCTGCGCATTTATCTCAATTGCCATTTCCAACACCTCCGGCAAGTTTTTCGTTACGTCTTTCCCTTGAAAAAGCCATGAGCATGGGGTTCTTCTTCAAAGCTTCAAAATCCACCTCGTCAAGAGCGATATGCTCTCTTATCATGGAGGTGTAAATTCCTGCGCGTTCAATCTTGTTGCCCATAAGAATGAAGCCCTTGAGCGCGTTATCCTTGGTGAAAAGCTTCTTATAGTTTTTGCCGTTTATTTCGGTATATGCCTCACCGTCGTAGCTTCCTGCGGTGATGATATGCAAGCCGAAAAATCCGATTGCATTCATGGGGAAAGCGTTAAAATAGTAGGTTTCCTTTCCTGCCATGTTCTTGCCTGCGACATTGCCCTGCATGAACGCGTTGGGAAGAAGTGCAAGTATCCTTTCGCTTTCGGAGGTAATGTCGTAGCTCTTGGTGCAGTCGCCTGCTGCGTATATATCCGAAACGTTTTTGACCGCCTGAGTCTTGTCGGTCTCAATTCCGCGGTTTACCGAGCCGCCTGCGCTTTCCGCAAGCTCGGTGTTGGGACGTACGCCAACTGCAAGAATTACAAAGTCAAAGTCAACGGTAACGCCGTTTGTAAGCTCTGCGGAATGTGCTTCAAAGCTCTTTACGCTTGTGGAAAGCATGAACTTGATGCCCTTTGACTTGATATGATTCATCATTATCTCGGAAGCCTCGCTGTCCAGAATGGACGGGAGAATCCTGTCCGCAAGGTCGATAACGGTCATGTCCGCGCCGTAATGCTCAAGAGCCTCGGCAGCTTTGAGTCCGATAAGACCTGCGCCGATGATAAGCACCTTTGAGCCTTGCTTAACGGTCTGCTCAACAGCCTTTACATCGTCAAGCTTCATAAACGAGAACTTTTTCTCCACCTTGTCAAGTCCCTCCATAGGAGGAACAAAGGGCTTCGAGCCTGTTGCAATGAGAAGCTTGTCGTATGCGACCTCGCCGCCGTCTTCAAGGATAACCTTTTTTGCGGCGGAGTCAACGGAAACAGCCTTTACTCCAAGCATAGTCTCAACGTTGTTGTCCGCATAAAAGCTTTCGGGACGGTACTTCATATTATCCTCGCTGACCGCGCCTTTAAGGTAGTAGGAGATAAGCGGACGGGAGTATGTATGGTACTTTTCATCGGAAATGATGACGATATTTCCGTCTTTGTCGTATTCTCTTATTCCCTGTACTGCGCCAATTGCAGCGGCAGAGTTGCCTATGATAACATACTTCATCAGTCCTCGCCCCTTTCCTCAAATACTATCGCTCTGTTTATGCAGTTTGCGGCGCAGGCAGGCTCGCCTGCATTGTTTCTTGTGCAAAGCTCGCACTTTGTAACGGTCCTGCCGCCGTTCTTGTAATCAATTACGATACAGCCGTAGGGACATGAAAGTACGCAGGTGTAGCAGCCTACACACTTGTCATGGTTTATCTCTATCACGCCGTTGTTTACGCTGAGGGCGCCTGCAATGCAGCCCTTAACGCAAAGGGGGTCGGCGCAGTGTCTGCACTGAACGGCAAAGTTGATGCCGTCTCCCTCTTCTATCCTTATTCTCGGAACGGCGTCCTTTCCTGTTTTGAACGCCTTTACCATATCAGTCTCACCGCTGTTTGCAAATGCGCAGTAAGTTTCGCAAAGATGACATCCCAGACACCGGTCTTCATTAACATAGACTCTTTTCATGGGCTTCTGACCTCCGTTAATATCCAAAAATTTTACGCGGTTTATTCGCCCGCATGAAGTATGCCGAGAATGTCAAGCTCTTTCTGTGAAAGTCCGATACCTCTGAGCATAAGTCTGTTTCCTCTTAAAGCCTCGATTGAGTTGATACCCATACCGCCCATAATTTCCTTTATCTCGTGATTCCATGCGTTGACAAGGTTTACGAGCCGCTGATATCCCACATCGGGGTTAAGACGCTTTACAAGGTCGGGGCGCTGTGTTGCGATACCCCAGTTGCACTTGCCGCTGTGGCAGCTTCTGCAAAGGTGACAGCCCAATGCAAGAAGCGCGGGAGTACCGATATAAACTGCGTCTGCGCCGAGAGCGATAGCCTTTACCGCGTCTGCTGAGCTTCTTACTGAGCCTGCCGCAATGATGGAAACCTCGTTTCGTATACCCTCGTCTCTGAGACGCTGGTCAACTGCCGCAAGAGCAAGCTCAATGGGGATACCCACATTATCGCGGATACGTGTGGGAGCAGCGCCCGTGCCGCCGCGGAAGCCGTCGATTGCGATAATGTCCGCACCCGAACGTGCAATACCCGAAGCGATAGCGGCAACGTTGTGAACAGCTGCGACCTTAACGATAACGGGCTTTTTGTACTCTGTTGCCTCTTTGAGAGAAAAGATAAGCTGGCGCAGGTCCTCGATTGAGTAAATATCATGATGAGGAGCAGGTGAGATAGCGTCCGTTCCCATAGGTATCATTCTTGTTTTGGAAACGTCCTCGCGAATTTTTGCTCCGGGAAGATGTCCGCCGATGCCCGGCTTTGCACCCTGACCCATTTTTATCTCGATAGCCGCACCCGTGTCAAGGTAATCCTTGAATACGCCGAAACGTCCCGAAGCGACCTGAACTATCGTGTTTTTGCCGTACTGATAGAAGTCCTTGTGAAGTCCGCCCTCGCCCGTGTTGTAGTAAGTGCCAAGCTCTGTTGCGGCTCTTGCAAGGGACTCGTGAGCGTTCTTTGAGATTGAGCCGTAGGACATTGCCGAGAACAGAATTGGCATATTCAGTTCGAGGTACGGCTCTGTGTGTGTATCAATGCTTCCGTCGGGATTTTTCTTTATTCCCGCAGGCTTTTTGCCGAGGAATACCTTAGTCTCCATAGGCTCACGGAGGGGGTCGATGGGAGGGTTTGTTACCTGCGAAGCGTTGATGAGAATTTTATCCCAATAAACGGGGTAATCCTGGGGATTGCCCATTGAAGAAAGCAGCACGCCGCCGCTTCCTGCCTGACGATAGTTTTCTATCATAAGCTGCTGGGAGTAGTTTGCGCTCTTTCTGAAAGCGTTTTCGTTGGGGACGATTTTCAGCGCGCTTACGGGGCATATGGAAACGCATCTCTGACAGTCAACGCACTGATTGTCACGGGAAAGCATCTTGTCGAAATCCGCATCGTAGATATGTACCTCATTGGAGCATTGGCGCTCGCAGGCACGGCATTTGATACATCTGTCCGAATTTCTTACAACTTCAAATTCGGCAGGAAAGAAATTTACAGGCATTTTCTTTTACCCTCCTCGCTAAGAGTTACAATTACAGGCTCGCCGCCCTTTGGCGACCACACGTTTTCGCAGTCGGGACAAATCGCTCTGATAGCACATTCCTCGCTTGCGATATACACGATATCCTTTTTCTCGGCAACCACCATTGAACGAAGCTTCAGTCTGTCGTTAAGAGCCATAATTCCGCCGGTATAGCCGAGAATTATCGAGAAAGGACCTGTAATAAGCAGGCTTGACATGGTGTTTCGGAAATATCTGAGCTTTGCAGCCTTTTGGGGGCCTTTCTTTTCAATTTCGTCTATCTCGCTCCAGAAGGGCGCCGCGATAATTGAAGCGATATCCTCAAGGGAAAGCTCCTGCTTACGGTTCAGCCAATCGAAGATGTAAGTGATGACCTCCGTGTCGGTAAGGAGAGTGCATTTGTATCCGAACATTTCTATAAAGCGGCGGTTTGCGTCGTAGGAGGAAATCTCGCCGTTATGTACGATAGTGTAATCAAGGAGCGCAAAGGGGTGAGCGCCGCCCCACCAGCCTGGGGTGTTTGTGGGGTAACGTCCGTGAGCCGTCCAAGCGTAGCCCTCGTATTCCTCTAAACGGTAAAACTCGCCAACGTCCTCGGGGAAGCCGACTGCCTTGAAAACGCCCATGTTCTTTCCGCTTGAAAAAACGTATGCGCCCTCAATGTCGTTGTTTATCCTGATGACGCACTTTGCAACAAATTCCTTTTCGTCAAGCTGGGAGGCTGCTATTTTTGTAGGCAGAGGATTAACGAAATAGCGCCAGATAAGCGGCTCGTTTGTAATGGACGGAACTTTTTTCGTAGGGATACGGCTCAGGTTGATAACGTCGAAATGGCGGTCGAGAAATCTTTCGGTTTTCTCTCTTGCCTCGTTTGAGTCGTAGAAAACGTGAAAAGCGTAGTAGTCCTTGTATTCGGGATAAATTCCGTATCCCGCAAAACCGCCGCCGAGACCGTTGGAGCGGTCGTGCATATATGAGATCGACTTGACAATGTCGCCGCCGTTCATTTTATTGCCGTCTCTGCTGATGAAACCGGAAATCGCACATCCTGCGGGAATTCTGATCTCGCCCTCTTTTAAAAGCATATAATCACTCTCCTAAAAAGCAGCACTTGCTGTTGATATGAAATTATCATAACACAAACTTGCAAATTTGTCAATAGCATTTTGCAAGTTTTATTTTATTTTCTTGCATTTTTACATTGATTTTGGTATTTTGACGTATATTTATGCAATTTGGTGCTTGTGTTTCGTGCAATTTTATGTTTGCGAAGGACGTGCAAAAGCAGACAATATGAAATTTGTGGGGCGGTTTTCATGCAAATATATGGATTTGCAATAATTATTTTATAAAATTTCATGCTCTGCCTTGAAAAAATGTGCCGAAAGAGGTATAATATATGTATATTATGTCGAAAAATATCGAAAAATGTTGGAGGGGTGAAAGCATTTTATGATTCCCGAGCGTTTCAAGGCGGCAGCTTTAGGGGTAATTTTCGCATTGGCTGCTTTTTCTGTAATTACGGCGGCAAAGGTTTTTGATGACGGCAGAGACGAGGCTCGTCCGATAATATACACCCTTTCAAGCAATAATGAGGACGGAGATACACATACAACAAAAGAGAGTAAAAGCTTCACGGAACTTTTGGAAACGGAAAATTTAACAAACGAAAGCAAAGCAACCGTTACGGCGGAGGAAACGACCCTTTCTGCCGAAGTTACGGTTGCTTTTCCTTTGGATATAAATGCTGCGTCAAAGAGTGAGCTTATGCAGATAAAAGGGATAGGGAGCGTGACGGCGGAAAAGATACTGTCTTACAGAGAGGAACACGGATATTTTTTAGAGCCCGAGGACCTGCTGAATGTTGACGGGATAGGCGAGAAAAAGCTGGATATGCTTAAAGGCTACATATACATAAATTCGGATATTTTTCCGCAAACGAGCGCTGCACAGACGCAGCCGATTACAACACAGCCGCCCGAAACAACGCCGCCCGAGGTAACTGCCGCAGCGGAGACCTCGGAGCTTGAAATGGTCATAGAAGAATTTGTTACCGAAAAGGAGTATGATACCTCTGCATCATGGACCTATCCTTTCACGGAAGAAAGTCGCAGTAAAAAGCAAACTGTGTATGAAGAGGAGGACGAGTATTATCCGAGTTTCCCGATAGAGCTGAATTCGGCATCGGCTAAAGATTTGACGTATATCAGCGGCATAGGCGAGGCGATTGCACAGAGAATAGTCGAATATGCGCGCACTTACGGCTTTTATGATGTAAACGACCTTCTGAATGTAAGTGGGATAGGCGAGAGCAAGCTTGCCGAAATAAGGCGTTATGTTTATGCGGATACAAGCGGTCTGCCGCCTAAACCCGAGGAAAGTGAAGCGCCTTCCGAAACTTCGGCATCGGAAAGCAGCGAGACGTTGACGACTGAACCGGAAATATACAGGGTCAACCTTAACACCTGTTCGGTGCAGGATCTTATGCAGCTTCCCGGAATTGACGAGGAGCTGGCAAATAATATCATTGATTTGAGAAACAGGATAGATTACTTTGCAAAGATAGAGGAGATCGGATTTGCCGATGGTATGACCCTTTCAATAATGGCAAAAATAATGGACTATATTTATGTATAAATTGTGTAAAATCATTTGCTTTTTGCTAAATAATATGGTATGATATTTGTATCATGATTTTGGGGAGGAAGGCTTATGCTTAAAAGGATCTTGACAGTTCTTGTATCTGCCGTTATGGCTCTTTCCGTTACCGTATATCTGCCCGTAAATTTGGGGTACAGCGTCAGCGCGGCGCAGGAGTACGATAAACCGTATTATTACAAGCAGCTTTCGGATGATGCAAAAACGGCTTATGACGAACTGCGTGAGGCTGTTATAAATTGCAGGAAGGATGTCAGGGTGGACGACATTTCAATAGAACAGCAGGATTTTGACATGATCTGCGAGCTGCTTATTCTGCACGATCCCGTTACATTTAATTTGAAAAATATTGAGGCATATGAGGTAACAAGGTCATATGCAAAGTTTAAGCTTACATACCGCTATAATAAGGAAACATATCAGAAAATGATTGCCGCAAACGATAAAAAGGTAGAAAAAATACTCGGCAAGCTTGATGATGATATGTCTACATACAAAAAAATAAGGATCATACATGACGAAATTATAAAGAGTGCCTCCTATGATCTGTACGCTAAAACTGCTGATACGGTGTACGGCACTTTGGTGCAGAAAAAATCCAAGTGCGACGGTTATGCAAAAACCTTCAGCTATATATGCAATAAGGCAGGAATACGCAATGTGACCGTAATAGGAAGCGACCTTACCGATTCAAGCTCAGATTACCTGCATATGTGGAATAAGGTCTATTACAATAAAAAATGGTATAACGTTGATGTTACATGGGACGACCCCGTAAGCGAGCTGAAAAATAATAAAAAATACGATTTTTTCATGGTCAGCGACGCTTCCTTGGCAAATTCCCATAAGGAAAACAACCTTAGCTTTGAAGTGCCGAAAGCGGAGGATAACTCCATAAACTATTTTGCGGTAAATAAAAAATATATCGAGGACGTCAGTGATATAGAAGGCTATATTCAGAAAAAGCTGACTGCGGCGGCTAAGAATAAGTCGTCGTACATAATGTTCAAGTGCAAGGACAAATCCGATTATGATAAGGTAAAGGCGTATGTTTCCGATACCGATAAAATGTGCGGTATTCTGGAAAAGGTGAGCAAAAATACCGACGGCAAAATTATTACAAATGTTTATCTCCGGGTGTTTAGCGATACACAGTATACCGTGAAGATTTGCGTATTTTATAAGGATACTGATCTGGACGATTATTTTATAAGTGCTGACCAATTGTCTCGCGATACAATTGATTTGATGGCAAAGTACGGTATTGACTGATTTTTGTTATACTTTATAAATTTTAGGTTAATAGCAAATCAAATTTGTTGCAAATCAACAAAACTTGAAAATGGTCTTGACATCCCGATGACGGTGTGATATAATTAATACTGTTGTTCGGGGTGTGGCGCAGATTGGTAGCGCGCTACCTTGGGGTGGTAGAGGCCGTGGGTTCAAGTCCCGTCACTCCGACCATAAAAAATCCGTAGATTGCAAAAAGCAGTTTACGGATTTTTTTGTTTATGAAGCAGTTTGCGCCAAAAAGGGAAAAATTGTTCCGAAGCTATTTACAAATGCATTTTTTTATGCTATACTGTATAGCGTAAAATTGATTACAGCGGTATGCCGTAAAGCGGCTGCCCTGCAACAGAGTAGGCAGATGTGCGTATAGTGTCAGACGGACGGGGAGTTGTCGTCTGAACGAAAAGGAAGCTTTCCTTGCGGTTCGTCTGCCGCATCCCGCTGGTGCATATATTATAGAGCCTTTTATACAAGCATCTCTGTAAAGTATGCCGAGGCAAGTAATTTGTCCGTTCATTTTAAGGAGGTATTTGTATGAAGGGCTTTTTTACTATGTTCAAGGATTCCGCCAAGGAAATGGTCACGCTTAAAGGCATATGCCTGATGGGTATGCTTATAGCGGTGCATTTGTTTATCGGAACATTCGCGTCGATACCCATTGGCTCGACTATCAAGATAAGCTTTAGCTTTCTTGCTCTTGCGGCAATAGGAATGCTGCTGGGTCCCACGGCAGGAGCGGTTGCGGGAATAATCACCGATATTCTCGGCTTCCTGTTTATCAACAAAACGGGAGGCGCATTTCACCCCGGCTTTACGCTGGTGCAGCTTCTTGCAGGCTTGTTCTACGGAATATTTCTTTACAGAGCAAGATATTCCTACTCAAAAGAAAACCGCGCTGATATCCTACGCTTCTTTGTCCGCTGCGTCCTTTGCAAGCTTTGCATAGTAATAGTATGCAATCTTTTGCTCAATACGTATTTTTGCAGTATCCTCTACGGAAAAGGATTTATGGCAATGCTCCCCGGCCGTTTTATCAAGAATGCGATACAGTTCCCCGTTGACGTTGTGCTTATGAGCATAATCCTGCCTGCGGTTGGAGTTGCATTCGACAAAATAATGCGTAAAAAACGTACTGCTGCATAATTAATTCAGCCTTGACCGAACATATTTCACGGTCAAGGCTGTTCTTTTTGGCGGAGAAAACGGTCAGCTCTCGAGAATTCTTATAAAGTGATTTGCCTCTCGGAGGACATGGTCGGCAAGCAGCGGAAGTATCAGCGAGCGTATCTTGCAGCTTTCTATGCCTTGTGTGCCTGCGGCTTTGAAATCCCTGAATTTCAGCGTTTCAGCCCTTGAGTCGACGGTCAAGGCTTTGTTCTGCGCGTTATTGCAGCTTTGCAGCAGCGCTGCGTAATCCTCTGCAAATGCGTTTGCAGACTTAATAAGCTCCGTTTCCGTCGGGTCAAGGAGACCGCGGATAAACAGCGCATGCTCCATCATTATCCTGTTCCAGAAGCATTCGGTCTCCTTCATCGACTGAATACCGATAGTGCCGTTCTCCTCAAGCATACGCACGTACTTTCTGTAAAGCTTTGCTTCTCTGAGTATATGCTCGATGAGCAGGGGATAGTTCATTGTGAACATACGGCAGCTAAGCACCTTGTCCAGAATTTCCTCTTTCAGCATAATAAGACCGTCCAGAAGCCGAAGCGCTTTTCGGTTCATGTTTTTTACGCGCAGGTACATTTCCGTGTTCCTGCCTGTATTGCAGCAGCTTAGCCGCAGCTCTCTGTCGGTTATGCCGCTGTCAATGCGTATGCCCGTAAGCCGTTCGGTCTGTCTTTCGGCAATTCGGGTAAACTCGGTAACTATCTCACCCGAGTCCAGCACCTTTTCGCTGATTATCCCGTCACTGAGGGACACAGCCTGACTGAGAAGCCTTTCAAATTCGTTTTTATAATATTCCGCTTTTGCGGCAAAATGGGGATTTGCCGGAGTAAAACCTGCTTTCAAAAAAAACGAATGCTCTTTCATTATGCGTCCGAAAAACAGGTGCAGCTCCAGAGATTCCGCGATATAGTTGTCAGTAGGCATATTTTTCCTCCTGTAAGTATAGTTACTGACATTATATTCGTGCGGAAAAAACTTGTTACACGGGCAAAAATAAAGGTCGTGACGAAAAATAATCTTAACGAAATGGAGAACTTGTCCCCTACATTGGAATGGCGTTTTTAACAGCGATTTTCTGCGGCAAATAAAAAATCCGCAAACCTTGACTATACCAAGATTTGCGGACGTTTAACATGGAGCTTGTGACGGGACTCGAACCTGCGACCTGCTCATTACGAATGAGCTGCACTACCAACTGTGCTACACAAGCATACGAAATAATTACTTATATATTATATATGCCAAATTAAAAAAAGTCAAGACAAAATTGAAATTTTGTTTGAAATTTATAAAAAAGTATGCTATAATAAAAAAGTAATATTGTTTTACTGAACTTTTATGTAATTCGGGAGGCTTTTTATGTCCGCTGCAAAAAAGAAAGTATCAGCCTTTGCGGTTGTTGAAATAATTTTTATAGTTATTCTTGCTCTTATCATGGTCACAATGCTGGCGTTTAACCTGCTGTTTAAGGACAGCTCTGCAAAGTCGGTTTTCGGTTACAGCTTCTATAATACCAAGGCTGTAAATATGCTGCCCGATTTCCCCAAAAACACGGTGGTTATCGCGAAAAAATCCGAGATAGCCAACATTAAGGAGAATTCTGTTATTCTCTGCAACATAGGCGAGCATACTACTCTTATAAGAGTGGTGCAGCTCCTTGAGGAAGAGGGGCAGAAATACTATGTTGTAAAGTTTGACACTTCCCCTGCCAACGAGACCTTCAAAATCGGCTCGGACGCGGTCATTGCCAAGGCTGTATGGCAGATAGACGGCATGGGGGCGTTCCTTGATTTTGCAACATCTACTGTGGGCATAATCATTGCCGTGATAATTCCGCTTATGTTTATCATTGCCATTCAAGTCGCGCGCATACTCAGCATACGAAAGCTGGAAAATGAGGCGGCTTCCATTGACGATATAGACGAGCTTATCAATACGCGTTATGAGGAAAAGCCTGCTCCCGTAACCTTTACAGAGCCTAAATTTGTTGAGGATGTAACGGGCAAAATACCCGTTGTAAAGCAGTACGGAGTAAGCCGTGAGGAAGAAAGCAAGCCAGAGAAAATACTGAATGTGGACAACCGCGGACGTGCGGAGTATACCGAAAAAGCGCCCGAAAATCAAGATAATTCACCGCTGTTTACATATGACCGCTTATCGGGGGGGAGCGCCGCTGCACACAAGGAGCCTGCGATGTCCGCTTCAAGCCGTGGCGTGAGCCGCGATGAGCTTTATATGAACCGTCCGACTCGCATTAATCCCGAAAAGAGCAGCGTTGACGAATTCTTTGAAAAATACGCGCCCAAGGACAGCACTGCCGAGGATATGTTCACAACGGAAAAAAGCGAGCCTGTTGTGTTTACTCCTCACCTTAGCAACGTTATTCCCGAAAGCATTGCCGCTGTTCAGGAGGAAGCCTCCGCGCCCAGAAAATCAAGCTTTGACGAAAGCGTTAAGGCATACTTTGAAAAGCCCTCGGCTGAAATTGCGGAGGAAATTGCAGTTCCCGACGAGCCTGCGGCAATTCCCGAAAATGCTGTTCGTCCCAAGGAGACTTTAGCTCCGCCCAAAAAGAAGAAAAACAATAAGACTCTCAGCGAGCTTATGAGCATTATCGATGCCGAGGAAAGCAAGCTGAAAAAATAATCGGAGATACACATGAATAAAGGTATAATTTTTGATTTGGACGGCACGCTCTGGGATTCTTCCAAGGAGGTGCTTCACGCATGGAACGAGGTGCTTGAGAGCAGGGTCGGCAGGACCTATACCCTTGAGGATATGCACAGCTATATGGGCAAGACTCTTGAGGAAATCGCAGCGATGATGCTTCCCGAATATGACGAAAATCAGCGCATGGAGATAATGGCGGAGTGCGGAAAGAACGAGTACGCATACCTCAAAAAACACGGCGGTGTGCTTTTCGACGGGCTGGAGGATATGCTGAAAAGGCTTTCCGAAAAGTACAAGCTGTTTATTGTTAGCAACTGCCAAAGCGGATATATCGAACTTTTCCTTGAGTATTACGGGCTGGGCGGATATTTTGCGGATACCGAGTGCCCCGGAGAAACGGGTTTGGGCAAGGGCGAGAATATCCGTATCATAATCGAAAGAAACAAGCTGGACAGGGCGGTTTATATAGGTGATACCCAAGGCGACTGCAATGCGTCGGACTTTGCGGGGATACCGTTTATCCATGCGGCTTACGGCTTCGGAAAAATCAACAGGGAAGTGCCTTCGGTAAACGGGATTGGCGGCATTGAAGCGGCGGTAAAACCTTATTTGGACGAATAAGAAAAAAATTTGCAAAAAGGTATTGACAAATGAGAAAAGACGGGGTATAATATTATGCGTTGGCAATTTTGCCGTGAAAAATAAAGCAGAACATCCCGTTCTCACCTTGCCGCAAAGGCGTGCATGGTCAATACTTGATTCGGATAACGCTGCGCCGGGGTTTACAGGCGTATGCGGTGTTATGATTTCGGTATGAGCGGAGCAGTTCTGTTTCCGCTCATTTTTATTTTATGGGGGTGCTTACCATAGGCAGCAACAGCAAAGAAGTTCAGATCAATGAAGAAATTCGCGACAAGGAAATACGCGTTATCGACAATGACGGAACACAGCTCGGAGTTATGCTTACAAAGGACGCATTGAAGCTTGCGGAGGAAAAAGAGTTCGATTTAGTCAAGATCGCGCCACAGGCCGAACCTCCCGTATGTAAGATCATGGACTACGGCAAGTATGTTTTCGAGCAGAGCAAACGCGAAAAGGAAGCAAGAAAAAATCAGAAGGTCGTTGAGATCAAGGAGATCAGAATGTTCTCCACTATCGACACAAACGACTTCAATACCAAGGTAAATCAGGCAATAAAGTTTCTGAAATCAGGCGACAAGCTCAAGGTTTCCGTCCGTTTCAGAAAGCGCGCTATTGCTCATCCTCATTTGGGAGAGGAGCTTCTTGAAAAGTTCAAGGAGGCTTGCGCGGAGGCAGGTACAGTTGAAAAGCCGTGCAAAATGGAGGGACGGGCACTTGTTATGTTCGTTTCGCCAAAGGCTTCAAAATAAATAGCAAGGACAGTTCTTGTCTAAATTAAAGGAGGATATATTATGCCAAAGCAGAAGACACATTCCGGCGCAAAAAAGCGCTTTAAGCTCACTAAGAGTGGTATGGTTAAGTACCAGAAGACCAACAGACGTCACAGACTCACTCAGAAGGCTACAAAGCGTAAGAGAATCAACAGAGCAGCAGGTTACACAGGCTCTGCAAACACCGCAACAGTAAAGCAGCTTATCCCTTACAAATAATAGGTAACGGCTGTACATCAAAACTAATTAAACGGAGGTAAAAGATTATGGCTCGTGTTAAGGGAGCAATGGCTACTCGTAAGAGAAGAAATAAAACATTAAAGCTTGCTAAGGGTTACTGGGGCGCTAAGAGCAAGCATTTCAAGATGGCTAAGGAAGCCGTTATGAAATCCGGCAACTACGCTTATGTGAGCAGACGTCTCAAGAAGCGTGATTTCAGAAAGCTCTGGATCACAAGAATTTCCGCAGCTTGCAAGATGAACGGCATGAACTATTCTACATTCATGAACGGTCTTAAGAAGGCTGGCGTTACTCTCAACAGAAAGATGCTTTCCGAGATCGCTATCAATGATGCTGCAGGCTTCACAGCTCTCACAGAGAAGGCAAAGGCTGCTCTTTAATTGAAAATTGCTTAAAGGTCAGAAGTGAATTTTTGCTTCTGACTTTTTGCGATTTATACAATGGCAATACCGCACAATTAACGGCTATCGCCTTTGTCGCACATATGCTTGCATATTTTCCGTCATCTTGCACAGAAATTTCTTGACAGGCGCCAGCCTGCCTGCGAAATTTCTATACAATCTGACGAAAAATCTGACTGCGCATCTGTACGGCAATAATTATGCGGTATTGCCTATCATAAGGAGGCACGTTATGCAGAAGATCACGTCGAAGGATAACCCGTCCGTCAAGCTTTACAGAAAGCTTTTGTCGGGGAAAAAATACCGTCGGGAAAACGGCTTGTTTGTGCTTGAGGGCGTGCGCCTTATCGAGGACGCTGTAAAAGAAAATGCAGAGCTTCACTCTGTTTTTGTGACGGAGGATTGCTATAAAAAGCTTTCACAGCATGGTGAAGCATTGGATTTTCTTGAGCGTGACGGTGTGAATTCCTTTTTGATACCCGATGAATTCGGGGACAAATTTTCCGATACGGATAATCCTCAGGGTATCTTTGCTGTATGCGGTATGCTTGACAAACCCGCTTTTTCTGATACAATAAGAAACGGGGGAAAATATCTGCTGCTTCATTCCTTGCAGGACCCCGGTAATCTGGGTACGATTATCCGTACTGCTGACGCGGTGGGAGTGGACGCGGTCTTTCTGGCGGATTGCTGCGACCTGTATAATCCCAAGGTGATACGCTCCACGATGGGCAGCATTTTCAGGCTGAATGTGTCCGAAATTGATTTTGAAAGGGACTTTCCCGAGTTTGAAAAGCAGGGTATACCCACCTTTGCCGCGGTTGTGGACAGCGACGCGGTTTCGCTCACAAGCTGCGATTTTTCACGGGGCGGCGCGGTGCTTATCGGCAACGAGGGAAACGGGCTTCCCAAGGAAGTCAGCGAAATGTGCAGCGAAAGGCTGACCATAAAAATGCAGGGCAACGTAAATTCTCTGAACGCTGCAATGGCGGCAGGAATTATAATGTGGGAGCTTATGAAATAACTGAGAGGAGCAGACCGCGTGGACAGACAGAATGTTTTTGATTGGCTTTGGAAAGTAAGCTGCTTCGGTTGCGGAAACAACCGCATATGGGACGTTATACCGGAGTTCCGGTCGGTTTCCGAGGCGGCGGAAATGCTGCCGAGGTCGGAGCTGCTGAGCGAAAGGGAGCGCAGAAACGCTGCTAGAGTTCACCCCGAGCAGATAGACGAGATAATTTCCTACTGCGAAAAGCACGGGATATACATACTCACTTATGATGACGAGCTGTATCCCGAGCGGCTTCGGTGCATATATAATCCGCCTGCGGTGCTGTTCTGCCGCGGCGATTTGAAGTGCCTTGAAAATGATTTCAGCATTTCCGTTGTGGGCACGCGAAAGCCCTCGGATTACAGCGTAAAGGTGACTTCGGCGCTGGTCAAGGAGCTTTGCAGCTTCGGCATAACGATAGTCAGCGGCTTTGCGGTGGGCATTGATATTACCGCGCATCTTTCCGCTGTGTCAAACGGCGGAAAAACAATTGCCGTGCTGGGCTGCGGTCTGGATTACGATTACCCCAAAGAAAACGCCGTATACAGAAGCAGGATAGAGGAGAACGGGCTGTTTATTTCCGAATATTTTCCCAAGGCGGCAGGAAGCAAGATCTCATTTCCTGCAAGAAACAGGATTTTGTCTGGACTTTCTTTGGGTACTGTTGTTGCCGAGGCTTCCGAAAAAAGCGGTGCGCTAAGCACGGCAAATCTTGCTCTTGCCCAGGGCAAGGACATATTCGTTATAGCTCCCCACGACCTGTTCGACAGACGTTACGGCGGCAATGTTGCTTTGATACGTGACGGGGCGGTTTGCCTTTGCGGTATCAGGGATATTGTGTATGAATATTATGAAAATTACGGACATAAACTATCAAATGCACGAACGGCAATGCCTGCGGAGCTTCCCAAGGAAGGCACGGGAAAGACTTACAAGCAGGCTATGAAGATAGACCCGTATGCCGAAGCTGAAACGGCTGACCCGGAGAAAAGCGAGAAAACGGAAAGCTTTGACGCTTCCTTGCTGGACGGGGAGGAAGCGGAGATTTACGGCATTTTGAAAAAATCGGACAGGGCTTTGCTTGCCGATGAAATTGCGCAAATGTGCGGAAAGGACATTTCCGACGTGCTTATGCTGCTTACCGACCTTGAGCTTGATGGAGCCGTGCAGTCGGGGGCAGGCAGCAGCTATACCGCAAATTAGCGTTGTATTCCGCGAAGCGGATTTTCATAGATTGAAAGGATTGAATGAAAATGTCAAAACTTGTAATTGTTGAGTCGCCTGCAAAAGCGAAAACAATAAAAAAATACCTTGGAAACGGATACGAGGTAGTTGCCTCAATGGGACACGTCCGCGACCTGCCCAAATCAAAGCTGAGCGTTGATGTGGACAACGGATTTACCCCCGTTTACACCGATATCAAGGGCAAGGAAGAGCTTATCGCAAGCCTTAAAAAAGAGGCGAAAAAGTCGGATTTCGTGTACCTTGCGACTGACCCCGACCGCGAGGGAGAGGCTATTTCGTGGCACCTTGCGCAGATGCTTGACCTGCCCCTTGACGAGAACAACCGCGTGACCTTTAACGAGATAACGAAAACAGGCGTGCAGAACGGTATGGCGCACCCCCGTTCCATCGACATCGACCTTGTAAACGCGCAGCAGGCGCGCCGTATTTTGGATAGAATCGTGGGTTACAAGCTGTCGCCGTTCCTTTGGAAAAAAGTTCGCCGCGGTCTTTCGGCAGGACGGGTGCAGTCTGTTGCGGTATCCCTTATCGTTGACCGCGAAAAGCAGATAAACAGCTTCAAGCCCGAGGAGTATTGGTCTATCGACGCGAAAATGACTGCGCCCTCATCAAAGAAGCAGTTTGACGCTTCCTTTACGGGCATAAACGGCGAGAAGACCGAGCTTCACTCACAGGCGGAAACAGACGCGGTACTTAAGCGGATAGAGGGTGCGGAGTACAAGGTCACAGACGTGAAAAAATCCGTCCGCAGAAAGTCCCCTGCACCTCCGTTTACCACTTCCACAATGCAGCAGGAGGCTTCCAAAAAGCTTGGCTTTGCGGCGGCGAAAACCATGAAAGCTGCACAGACTCTTTACGAAGGCGTTGACATCGAGGGAATGGGTGCGGTCGGTCTTATCACATACATGAGAACCGACAGCCTGCGTATCTCCGACGAGGCAAGGGCTGCGGCATATGATTACATCAACGAGACCTACGGCAAGAACTATGTTCCCACAACGCCGAAAATCTATAAATCCAAATCCAACGCTCAGGACGCTCACGAAGCGATAAGACCGTCCATGCCGGGAATTACCCCCGAGCGCGTAAAGGACAGTCTTACCACCGAGCAGTACAAGCTTTACAAGCTTATTTGGGAGCGCTTTATCGCAAGCCAGATGGCTAACGCCGTACTTGATACGGTGTCGGTGGACATTGATGCAAACGGCTGCAATTTCAGGGCAACGGGCTTCTCCGTAAAGTTTGACGGCTTTACCGTGCTTTATGAGGAATCCAAAAACGAGGAAGAGGGCAAGGTGCTTCCCAACATCGAAACGGGAGACGTGCTGAAGCTTAAAAATATTGAGGGGCACCAGCATTTCACCCAGCCCCCTGCGCGCTATACCGAGGCGACTCTCATCAAGGCTCTTGAAGAAAACGGCATCGGACGTCCGTCAACTTATGCACCGACTATCTCAACAATCATTAACCGTTTTTACGTTGAGCGCGACGGAAAGCAGCTTCGTCCTACGGGTTTGGGTGAGGTCACTACCGACCTTATGAAGCAGCATTTCAAGCATATCGTGGACTCGAAATTTACTGCAAATATGGAAAGCAACCTTGACCGCATTGAGGTCGGAGAAATGAATTGGGTGGATACTCTCAGCGAGTTTTACAGCGATTTTTCCGAGACCCTCGAAAAGGCTGAAAAGGCTATGGACGGCAAGCGCGTAAAGGTCCCCGACGAGGAGACAAACGAGGTATGCGAGGTCTGCGGAAAGCCCATGGTCATCAAGATTGGACGCTTCGGCAAATTCCTTGCGTGCAGCGGTTTCCCCGACTGCACCAACACCAAGCGCATTATCAAGGACACGGGCGGCGTTTGCCCTAAGTGCCACAAAAAGGTATTGCAGAAAAAATCCAAAAAGGGCAAGAAATATTTCGGCTGCGAGGATAATCCGACCTGCGATTTTATGACGTGGGATACCCCCGTTTCCGACAAGTGCCCCAAGTGCAACGACGGCACAACTCTGTTCAAAAAGGGCGGAAAGATGTTCTGCTTGAAGGACGGCTGCGGCTACGAGGTTGCTATTAAAAAGGAGAAATGATGATAAGATTTTGTGGGCTTGAAGAAAAAGATATGCGCTTTTTGGCGGATTTGCTAAATAATGAAAGCATACTTGCGGCTCTGCACAACGAAAAGCTTTCCTATGACGAGTGGCTTGACGTTTACAGAAAATATTGGAAAAACGATACCGACGAAAAGCATTTTATATTGTTTTTTAAGGATAAGCCTGCCGGCTGGCTTAAAATAAACGGTCTTGACGGAAAAGATACCGCGTGGCTGTCAATGCTTGCAGTAGCTCCCGAACATCAGCGAAAAGGACTTGGCAAGGCGGCTGTTTCATTTTTTGAGGAATATGCTTCTGATAGAGGCTTTATTTCTGTGGGAATACGCACAACGGAGGATAATTCCGCTGCTCAAAGTCTGTATAAAAGGTGCGGATATGAAATCGCCGAACGCTCTGAAAGCGTGACGGGAGACGGCTTAAAAATGATGAGTTATACATTTTTCAAAAAGTTAAAAACGGAGAATAAAATTGAACGATAAAAAAATAACCGTAATAGGCGCAGGACTTGCAGGCTGCGAGGCGGCTTGGCAGCTTGCAAAGGCAGGCTTTCGGGTGGACTTGTGGGAAATGAAGCCCGTGAAATTCACCCCTGCGCACAAATACAACGGCTTTGCGGAGCTTGTCTGTTCCAATTCGCTGAAAGCTTCGCGCATCAATTCTGCGGCAGGACTTCTCAAAGAGGAAATGCGCAGGCTTGGCTCGCTGACCGTGCCATGCGCCGAGGAGACCAAAGTCCCGGCAGGCGGCGCGCTTGCTGTTGACAGGGAGAATTTTTCCGACTTTGTGACGGAGAAAATCAAGTCCGAGCCGAACATTACCGTGAAGTGCGGTGAGGTCACCGAAATTCCCGACGGGAACGTCATTATCGCAACGGGGCCGCTTACTTCGGGAGGGCTTGCCGAGAGTATTGAAAAGCTCTGCGGAGGATACCTCAGCTTTCACGACGCGGCGGCGCCTATTGTTACCTACGAGTCGCTGGACAAGGACAGAATTTTCTTTGCGGCACGTTACGGCAGGGGCGATGACGACTACATCAACTGCCCGTTCACAAAGGAGGAGTACCTCGATTTCTGGAATGAGCTGAAAAATGCGGAGTCCGCGCCGCTTCACGAGTTTGACGTGCAGAAGCCGAAAGGCGGAGACGATTTTACTGTGTATGAGGGCTGTATGCCAATCGAAGTGCTTGCAAAGCGCGGCGAGGAAACCATGCGCTACGGTGCGATGAAACCTGTTGGACTGAACGACCCCGTGACGGGAAAACGTCCCTATGCTGTCGTACAGCTTCGCAAGGAGAACAGCGGCGGCACGCTCTATAACATTGTCGGTTTTCAGACAAATCTGAAATTCGGCGAGCAGAAGCGTGTCTTTTCGATGATACCCGGACTTGCCAATGCGGAATTTGTGCGGTACGGCGTAATGCACCGCAACTCGTTTATCAATTCGCCCAAGGTGCTGTGCGGCGACTTTTCCCTCAAAGCGCGGAAAAATCTTTTCTTTGCAGGACAGATAACGGGCGTTGAGGGGTACATGGAGTCGGCGGCAAGCGGCATTATGGCAGGTCTGAACATGGCGCGGAGGTTGCAGAATAAGGATACGCTTATTCTTCCGCAGGAAACAATGATAGGCGCGCTGGCAAGGTATATTTCCGACGAGACCGTGGAGAATTTCCAGCCCATGGGGGCGAATATGGGAATACTCCCCGAAATCGGCGTGCGCATAAAGGACAAGCAGGAACGCTATCAGGTCATTGCCGACAGAGCGCTGGAAGCGTTTGAGGGGTACATGAAAGGTCAATAAAGTAACTAACCGAAAGGAAGTAAAGCTATGAAAATAATCGTTGACGCATTCGGCGGAGATAACGCTCCGCTTGAGGTCATAAAGGGTGCAGCCGAGGCTGCCGAAAAGCTGGGCGTTGAGGTCGTCCTCACGGGTAACGAAAAGATAATCAAGGATACCGCTGCCGAAAACGGTATAAGCCTTGATAAAATATCCATAATACATACCGAGTCGGTCATCGATATTCACGAGGAGCCTACCGAGGTGATAAAGAGCAAGTCCGACTGCTCCATGGCTGTTGGCTTGAAGGCTCTTGCGGAAGGGCAGGGCGACGCTTTTGTTTCCGCAGGAAGCACGGGCGCTCTGGTGGTTGGCGCGACCTTTATCGCAAAGCGTCTCAAGGGCATTAAGCGTGCCGCGCTTGCGCCTATTCTTCCTGCCGACAAGGGCTATGTAATGATAATTGACGGCGGCGCAAACGTTGACTGCCGACCCGAAATGCTGGTACAGTTCGGCATCATGGGAAGCTGCTACATGGAGCGCGTTCTGGGTGTGAAAAGTCCTAAGGTAGGACTTATCAACGTGGGCGCGGAGGATACCAAGGGCAGAGACCTTGACATCGAGGCTTATCATATGCTTGAAAAAGCTCCCGTTGATTTTTACGGCAACCTTGAGGCACGGGATATCCCGACGGGCGTTTGTCAGGTAGCTGTATCCGACGGCTTTACGGGAAATGTTGCCCTCAAGCTTTACGAGGGTATGGGTATGTTTTTTGCGCATATGCTCAAGGGTATGTTCAAGGGAAGTCTCGGCGGAAAAATTGCCTACCTGCTTATGAAGAAAGAGGTTGCGGCGTTCAAGAAAAAGATAGATTATTCCGAGATAGGCGGTGCAGTGCTTATGGGCATTTCAAAGCCTGTTATCAAGGCTCACGGAAGCTCCGACGCAAAGGCGTTCTACAACGCTATACGTCAGGCGAGGGACTGCGTTCAGGGCGATGTTATAGGCGAAATTTCCCGTTCTCTTGAGCAGCTTAAAGCAAAGGAACAGGTGAAGGAGTAATCGGCTTTCCGAAAGGAGTGTTCAGTATGGATTTTTCGGAGTTTGAGAAAAAAATCGGGTATACCTTCAAAAATAAGGAGCTTCTGCACGAGGCGCTTTCCCATTCGTCCTACGCAAACGAATGTAAGCATGGCAGAAACTCCAACGAGCGCCTTGAATTTTTGGGGGACAGCGTGCTTTCGATAGTTGTGTCGGAGCATCTTTTCACCCATTTCAAGCATCTTCCCGAGGGTGAACTGACCAAGATAAGAGCGGCGCTGGTATGCGAAAAGGCGCTGTTTGAATTCTCGAAAAAGATTGATTTGGGTCAGCATATCCTGCTGGGAAAGGGCGAGGAAAACAGCGGAGGAAGAGAGCGCCCGTCCATAGTTTCGGACGCGTTTGAGGCGGTCATCGCTGCGATTTTTCTCGACGGCGGAATGAAAGCGGCGTCGAAATATGTTCTTTCGTTTATTCCCGAAAATCTTGATGCAAACAGCTCAAAGGCGCTTCACGACTACAAAACCATGCTCCAAGAGATAATCCAGCGCAACCCCGAGGAGCGGGTGGAGTATGTCCTTGCCGACCAGACGGGTCCCGACCACGACAGAAAGTTTATCGTTCAGGTCATGCTTAACAGCAATGTTATCGGCACGGGCGAGGGCCACAGCAAAAAGCAGGCTGAACAGGCTGCTGCAAGAGAAGCGCTGCGGCTCATGGGATACAAGGAATAATGGCTAAGGAAAGGCACAGCAGCATTGCTGTTTTTATACCCCATATGGGCTGCCCGAATATGTGCTCGTTCTGCAATCAGCGCGCCATAAGCCATACCGTTTCCGCGCCGTCTCCCGAGGAAGTGGGGGATATGCTTGAAAAGGCGTGTGCGGCTCTTCCCGAGGGCAAGGCTGAGATAGCCTTTTTCGGCGGCAGCTTTACGGCAATAGAAAAGGGGTACATGACAGCTCTGCTTGAGGCGGCTTACCCTTACGTAAAAAGCGGCAGGGTAAGCGGAATACGCTGCTCAACACGTCCCGACTGCATTGACAGGGACGTGCTGGACGTACTGAAAAGCTGCGGCGTAACGGCAATTGAGCTTGGGGCGCAGTCAATGGATAACGAAGTGCTTGCGCTTAACGACAGAGGGCATACCGCGGAGGACGTTGAGGCGGCGTCTTCGCTGATAAAGGAGTACGGCTTTGAGCTGGGCTTGCAGATGATGACGGGACTTTACGGCTCAACCCCCGAAAAGGACATTGAAACGGCAAGGCGGATAATTGCAATTGCTCCGCAGACAGTAAGAATTTACCCCGTTGTGATACTGGGCGGCACAAGGCTTGCCGAGCTGTATCAGAGCGAAGTATTCAAGCCCTATGCTTTTGACACGGCGGCGGAGATATGCGCGGATATGCTTGAAATGTTTGAGCAAAGCGGAATACGGGTCATCAAGCTGGGACTTCATGCCTCCGAGACCGTGGAAGCGGAAATGCTGGGGGGATTTTATCATCCTGCGTTCCGCGAGATATGTGAGGGAATACTCTTCCGCAGAAAAATTGAGGAAAAAATAAGCGGCGGAAAAAGCTTTACGGTCTACACCGCCCCGACTGCGGTAAGCAAGGCGGCAGGGCATAAAAAATGCAACATAGAGTATTTCGGGGCAAAGGGCATAAGCATAAAAATCAAGCCCGACGAAAGGCTTGAAAACCGTGATATAACAGTGAAAAAGGACGAATGAAATGTATTTGGAATCACTTGAAATGCAGGGGTTTAAATCCTTCCCCGATAAGATAAAGCTGGATTTTAACAAGGGTCTGACCGCGGTTGTCGGTCCTAACGGAAGCGGAAAATCCAACATCGGCGACGCGGTAAGATGGGTGCTTGGCGAGCAGTCGTCCAAGAACCTCCGCGGTGCAAAGATGGAGGACGTTATTTTTTCGGGCACCACTCAGCGAAAGGCTGTGGGCTTTGCTCAGGTCACGCTTAATATCGTCAACAACAGGGGGATACTGCAGATCCCGTCGGACAGGGTATCGGTAACAAGAAAGCTTTACCGCAGCGGCGAAAGCGAATACCTTATCAACGGCTCGCAGGTGCGCCTTAAAGACGTTTATGAGCTTTTTATGGATACGGGTCTGGGTCGTGACGGTTACTCCATTATCGGTCAGGGACGTGTTGCCGAGATAGTTTCTGCAAAGTCGGGGGAGCGCCGCGAGATATTCGAGGAAGCGGCGGGAATATCAAAATTCCGCTATAAAAAGGCAGAGGCGGAAAGACGTCTTGCTGCGGCGCAGGATAACATACTCCGCTTGAACGATATATTGGGCGAGCTGGAAAGCCGCGTTGAGCCGCTGCGCATACAGTCGGAAAAGGCGGCGAAATTTATCGAGCTTTCCGAACAGAAAAAAGAACTCGAGATAACCGTTTGGGTGAAGCAGCTTGACGATTTCAAGGCAAAGCTGGGCGAGCTTTCGGATAAAATACTTATCAATCAGAGCGGATATGATACGATAGAGGCGGATATTTCCCGTCTTGAATCGGAGGCGGAGGAGCTGCAGACAAAGATGCAGACTTCGACTCTCCGCATAGAGGAACTGCGCGAAAAGATACTTGAAGCAGAGCGTTCAAATACCAATATCCATGCGGATATTGCGGTGTATAAAAACGATATTTCCCACTGTAACGAGACTATTGCCGACATTGAAAAAAGGCAGAAGGCGGCGGAAAATTCGGGCGAGGAAAACCGCAGGATAATCGAGGAAAAGCTTGCGCTTGTGAAAAAGGCGGAGGAGGATATTGCCGAGACCGAAAGAAAATACAGCGAAACAAGCAGCGAATTGAGCGCGCTTATTTCCGAGCAGGACAAGTTTGACAGCAAGTATTCCGACGTAAGCGGAAATCTGAACAAGCTGTACATCAAGCAGTCGGAGTATAACATAACTATTGCCGCAGGTGATGACGGAAAGAACGACCTTAAAGAGCAGCTAAAGCAATGCAGAAGCCGCGAGGAGCAGCTCCGCGAATATTCGGAGGAGCTGACCGCGGAAAGAAAGGACGCGCTGGACGGCTGCCGTATGCTTGAGGAAAAATCGGGAGAGGCAAACAACCGTATTTCGGGTCTTTCAAAGCTTTATTCGGCAAGGGCGGAGAAGCTTTCCCTTGCGAAAAAAGAGCTGGAGGACATAGGCTTTGCTATCCGCGACAAGGAGCAGCGTATCCGTCTGCTGACCGATTTGGAGAACAGCATGGAGGGCTTTGCCCACTCGGTAAAGCAGGTGCTGAAAGCTTCAAAAACGGGGCAGCTTCGGGGTGTGTACGGCTCTGTTGCGCAGATTATAAGCGTTGAGCAGAAGTACAGCGTTGCAATTGAAACCGCGCTTGGCGGTGCGTTGCAGAACATCATTGTCGATAATGAGGAGACCGCAAAGCGGGGCATCAGGCTTTTGCAGGAGACAAAATCGGGACGTGCAACATTCCTGCCCGTGACCTCCGTTAAGGGTAACAGGCTTGCAGAGCGCGGTCTGGAGGATTGTGCAGGCTTTGTTTCCCTTGCAGTTGATTTGGTAGGATATCAGCAGGAGCTGGGCGGCGTGTTTGCGTCGCTTTTGGGACGCATTGCCGTTGCTGAGGATATTGATTCGGCGACGGTCATTGCGAAAAAGTACGGCTACAAATTCAAGCTTGTGACCCTTGACGGTCAGGTCATAAACGCAGGCGGTTCCTTTACGGGAGGCTCGGCGGCGAAGTCAAGCGGCGTACTTACGAGAAAGAACGATATTGAAAAGCTTACGGCAGAAAAGAATACGCTTAATGAGCGTATGAACACGGTAAAGCAGAGTACCGAAAAGCTTCAGGCTGAAGTGGATAAAATGCATTTCGACATTGAGGGCGCAAAGGACGAACTGCGCGTTATCGGCGAGGATAAGATACGCTTTGAAGCCGAGATAAAGCGTATTGACGCGCTTTTGCAGCAGACGGAGCAGCAGCTTGAAGCGGCTTCTGCGGACGCTGAGCGGTATACCGAAAAAATTGCGGAAGCGGAGAAAAATGCCGTTGAAGCTGCGGAACAGCTCAAGCTTTGCGAGGCTGAAATTGCAGAGCTTGAAAAGCTTGCGGCGGATAACGAGGAGCAGCGCGCGGCTATACGTGAAAAGCGTGAAAAGCTGTCGGGTGCGATGTCGGAAATGAAGCTTTATCAGCTTGAACGCAGCAAGGACAAAGACGCTCTCAATGCTGAGATAAAGCAGCTTGAGGAGCAGTTCTCGGCGTTGGGAGACGATACGGCAAGGCTGGCGGTTGCACTTGACGAGCAGCGCAGGCTCATTGCGGAAAAAGAGGCTCTTATCAAGGAGCGCGAGGAGTCGCTTGTGAACGCTGCAAGCAAAGTCTCGGAGATAAACGCAAAAATTGCGCAGCAGCAGTCGGAGCATCATGCTATGGAGCAGAAGTCCAACGAGGGACGGGTGAAGATACGCGAGCTTACCGACGAGCGCGAGAAATATTCCCGTGAAATGACAAGGCTTGAGGAGCGCCGCGTGTCCGTCCAGAGCAGCTATGACGGCATTGTTGCGGATATGCAGGAGCAGTACGGAATGTATCTTTCCGAGGCAAAGGAGATAGCAAAGCCCGTTGACGACCTGCTTGTCGTTCAGCGTGACCTGAACGACATAAAGCAGAAGATACGCGGTCTGGGCAGCGTAAACGTTGCGGCGATAGAGGAGTACAAAGAGGTCTCCGAGCGTTACAACTTTATGAAGGAACAGCTTGACGACGTTGAGACTTCAAAGCGCGAGCTTGAAAAGCTTATTGAGGAATTGACTGACAATATGCGCCGTCAGTTCAGCGAAAGCTTTAACCTTATCAACGAGAACTTCAAGCAGATTTTTGTGGAGCTTTTCGGCGGCGGCAAGGCGGAGCTTACCCTCACCGACCCCGATGATGTGCTTGAATCGGGAATTGAGATAAACGTTGCACCTCCGGGCAAGGTCATAAAAAATCTGTCGCTTCTTTCGGGCGGCGAGCAGGCGTTTGTTGCAATTGCGATTTATTTTGCGATACTCAAAATCAAGCCTGCGCCGTTCTGTATCCTTGACGAGATCGAAGCGGCGCTTGACGATATAAACGTGTCGAAGTATGCACAATATCTGCGCAACTTTACTGACACGACCCAGTTTATTCTTGTTACCCACCGCCGCGGCACCATGGACGAAGCAGACGTTATGTACGGCGTGACTATGCAGGAAAAGGGCATTTCAAGGGTGCTGCGTCTTGACCAGCCGCCTGCGGATATTGATGTTAATTCGTAATGCGGAATTCGTAATTCGGAATTGTTGGGGGACGGGTTTTTGTACAAATAGTAGGGGCGGAATCTATTTCCGCCCGAATAAACGTTGTCCGTGATTTGGTCTGAAAGCCACTGCAAAAACATTTCCTGTTAAATTCAAGTTTATCTGTTTAAATTTCGGGGGGGACAAAATGAAATTCAATCAGCAGAATATGGACGAGGCTTTTGCTGCAATGCTCTTGCCGGGTGAAAGCTGTATCGCATCGGTTTACTGCGTTTTCAAGCGGACGGATTTTTTTGCCGGGGTCGGAACAAGGAACGTGCTTCCCGGCTTTGCAGCCTGTACGGACAGGGGGAGGCTTCTGACCGCAAGATTTCCGAGTTTGCTGTATTTTCTTTGCGATTGCGAAAAAAGTGCCTTTGAAATGAGTTTTATAAAAAAGCTGAAAATACATAAAAATATTTTCAGGCAGTATCTGATAGAAGCGGTGTTTCCCACGGAAAGAAAGGACTTCAAGCTGAAATTTCAGGTCGCCCCTAAGGTTTTGGGAGAAAGCTTCCCGAATCAGCAGCAGGAGCTTGAAGAAATGCTGTCGGTGCTTTCAAGGTATGAGATTTAAATTTGAGGTATTAATATCATGGAATTATGGGATCTATATAACGAAAACAGAGAAATGACAGGAAAAGACCATATCCGCGGTGAAGAATTGCCCGATAATCATTATCATATTGTTGTTCATGTATGGATAAAAAACAGCAAAGGTCAATATTTAATTTCACAGCGCTCTGCTGACAGACCGACATTCCCTTTGATGTGGGAGTGCGTCGGAGGGTCGGTATTAAAGGGTGAAAGCAGCTTGCAGGGGGCTATTCGTGAAACAAAGGAAGAAGTAGGAATTGATATATCAAATGCAGATGGCAATATTGTTTTTTCAAAACTCAGGGGAATAATTAACGGAAAAAAATTCAATGATATTCTGGATGTTTGGCTGTTTAAATATGACGGCGAGGTTATGTTAAATCAAGCAACAACAGACGAGGTTGCACAGGTAAAGTGGCTAAACCGCGAGCAGATAAAAAGTTTGTATGACAATAATCAATTGGTTTATACTCTGGATTATTTCTTTGAAAAAATAGATGTTTAAATTCAGATTTATATATGCAAAATCAAAATAATCAAGGAGGTCCTGATAATGAACATTTTCAGCAAAATTGCCGCAGGTCTGAAAAAGACCAAGGATTCAATGATGGGCAAGCTTGAATCGCTGATGAATTCTTTTACAAAAATCGACGAGGAGTTTTTCGAGGAGCTTGAGGAGCTGCTCATTACCTGCGATATCGGCGTGGAGACCTCTCTCGATATCTGCGGCGAGCTTCGCAAAAAGGTCAAGGAAAAGGGCATTACCGACCCTGCTCAGATAAAAACCGAGCTTAAAGAGATAATTACCGAAATGCTGGGCGAGGACAAGGGTATCGACACTTCCGCAAAGCCTGCGGTCATTCTTGTTATCGGCGTAAACGGCGCAGGAAAAACCACTACCATCGGCAAGCTTGCGGCGCGGTACAAAAACGAGGGAAAGAGCGTTCTTGTTGCGGCGGCAGATACCTTCCGCGCGGCTGCGATCGAGCAGCTTGAGGTCTGGACGGAGCGTGCGGGAGTCGATATCGTGAAGCACGCCGAAGGCTCTGACCCTGCTTCTGTAGTTTTTGACGCGGTAACAGCCGCAAAGGCAAGGGGTACAGATGTGCTTATCTGCGACACAGCAGGACGTCTCCACAACAAGAAAAATCTAATGGACGAGCTGAAAAAAATCAGCCGTATCGTACACCAGCAGGCGGAGGGCTGCTCTCTCGAAACTCTGCTTGTTCTGGACTCAACCACGGGACAGAACGCGGTCAATCAAGCGAAGCTTTTCAGCGAGGCTGCGGAAATTACGGGAATAGTTCTCACAAAGCTTGACGGCACCGCAAAGGGCGGCATAATCATTTCCATTCACCGCGAGCTTGGCATACCCGTTAAGCTTGTGGGCGTGGGCGAAAAGCTTGACGATTTGCAGGATTTCCACGCAAGAGATTTTGCGGACGCTCTCTTTGAAACAGAAACCGATTTTGAGTACAACTATGAACGCCTGACCGACGGTGAGGAAGAAGATATTCCTGAGGAAATTGCGGAAGAAAACGAGACAATTTCCGAAGCTGAGGAAACCGTTCCCGAAGCGGAAGAAGAGCCTGCTGCGGAAGTAACGGAAAATGCGGAAGCAGGGGAAGAAGTACAGGAGAAAAAGGATTTGAAGAACGGCAAATTCGGATTTTTGTTCAAGGAAATTTCCTTTGGCAAAAAGAAAAAGGAAAATGCCGACACGGAGGAATGATTTTTCCCTCGCTTTGCAAAGCATAAAATTCTGAGAGGAATGGTCTGAATATGAAAATAATTCTTGCGTCAAACAATAAAAACAAGCTTCGCGAAATTCGTGAGATACTCGAACCTGCGGGCATTGAGGTGCTTTCCCAGGCGGAATCGGGCGCTGACATTGAGGTGGAGGAAACGGGAAAAACCTTTGCCGAAAACGCGTACCTTAAAGCAAAAGCGGTGTATGACATGACGGGACTTCCCGTTCTTGCTGACGACAGCGGACTTGAAATAGAAGCTCTGAACGGTGCGCCCGGAATTTACTCCGCAAGATATGCTCCCGAGGGACAGCGCAAGGCGAAGGTGCTTGCAGAAATGAAGGACGTTCCCGACGAGAATCGCACGGCGGATTTTGCCTGCTGCATATGCTATATTGACGAGAAGGGCTGGGAACACTACTTTGAGGGAAAATGCTTCGGAAAGATAGGCTACGAAAACCGCGGCACAAACGGCTTCGGATACGACCCGATATTTATGTACGGTGAAAAGTCCTTTGCCGAGCTTTCAGCAGAGGAGAAAAACGCAGTCAGCCACAGGGCGCTGGCGCTAAAAAAGCTGAAAGAATTTTTTGTAAAGTAACCACTTTCCGCAAAAAAATAAAAGGAGTAAAAAGCTATGAAACTGCTTGCCATAGACGGTAACAGCATTATGAACCGCGCGTTTTACGGAATAAAAATGCTGTCTAATAAAAAGGGCGTTTACACCAACGCCGTGACGGGATTTATGAACATTTACCTCGCTATGGTGGGCGAATTGCACCCCGACGGAATTGCCGTGGCTTTCGACCTGCGCGCGCCTACATTCCGTCATAAAGCCGTGGCAAGCTACAAGGCAAATCGCCACGGTATGCCCGACGAGCTTGCACAGCAAATGCCGATGATAAAGGATTTGCTGAAAGCCTTGGGTGCAAAGGTCATCGAGTGCGAGGGCTACGAGGCGGACGACATTCTCGGTACGCTTTCAAAGCTTTGCGCCGACGAAAATGGCGAGTGCTATATCCTCACGGGGGACAGGGATTCCCTCCAGCTTATCGGCGGCGGAACGACAGTCATGCTCCACACCACAAAGGGCACGATAAAATACGACGAGGCGAAATTTACCGAGGATTACGGCATTAAGCCAATTGAGCTTATCGACCTGAAAGCGCTGATGGGGGACAGCTCCGACAACATCAGCGGCGTTAAGGGCATCGGCGAGAAAACCGCGACCCAGCTTATCAAGGACTACCACACGATTGAGGGGCTTTACTCTGCTCTTGAAAGCGGCGAAGTGACCGCAACAAAGTCCGTGCTTGCAAAGCTTGAATCGGGAAAAGCCGATGCGGAGCAAAGCAAGTGGCTTGCGACTATTGTGAAAAATGCGCCTATTGAAACGGATATTTCGGCGTACAAAACGGGTGAAGCGGACGAGGGAAAAATCTCATCGCTGCTTACCGAGCTTGAAATGTTCAAGCTGCTTGAACGCCTTAAGATAAAGCCTTCTGCGGTAACCGAAACGGCGGCGGAAACAGTTGCTCCAACTAAAAAGGAGTATGCGGTATGCGGCGAATTTTCGGGGGATATTACTGCGTTTGAGCAGGCTTCCTTCTTGATTAAAGACGGCGTTATGCAGCTTATTTCGGACGGTAAAATCTATACCGTTTCGGACAAAAAAATGCAGCTTGATTTTCTTTCTTCGGATTGCAAAAAGTACACCGCAAACGCAAAGCCCGTGTACCGTTTCTGCATCGAAAACGGCACCGAGCTTAAAAATATTGCCGCCGACGCAGACATTCTGGGGTATGTGCTGAACACCAATTCTGCGGAGTATACGACCGAGAGAATGTGCGCCGAGTACGGCTCGCCCACATATGAGGGTTTGGGGGAATTTGCCGAAATTGCTGCCCTTGACACGCTTATTCCAACAATGCTTGCGGAGACGGAAAAGCAGGGCATGACATGGCTTCTTGACGAAGTGGAGCTGCCTCTTACCGAGGTGCTGGCTTCGATGGAGCATTACGGCGTGCGCGTTGACCGCGAGGGCATAAAGGCGTTCGGCGAAAAGCTTACCGAGGAAATGACGGGTCTCGAACAGCAGATTTATTTTATGGCAGGACACGAGTTCAACATCGGCTCTCCGAAACAGCTTGGGGTCGTGCTTTTTGAAGAAATGGGACTCCCTGCAGGCAAGAAGACCAAAACGGGTTACTCCACCAATGCGGACGTTCTGGAAAATCTCCGCGACAAGCACGAAATTGTTGACGCAATTTTGCAGTACCGCCAGCTTTCAAAGCTGAATTCCACCTATGTGGAGGGTCTGCTCAAGGTCGTCGCCGAGGACGGCAGAGTCCACTCGGTATTCAAGCAGACGGAAACCAGAACGGGACGAATTTCCTCCGCCGAGCCGAATGTGCAGAACATTCCCGTCCGTACCGAGCTGGGAAGAAATATGCGTAAATTTTTTGTTGCCGAGGAGGGGTACGTGCTTCTTGATGCGGATTACAGCCAAATCGAACTGCGGATACTCTCCCACATGAGCGGCGACAAAAATATGCAGGACGGCTTCAACAAGGGCATGGATATCCACACCGCTACTGCCGCGCAGGTTTTCGATATGCCTGCGAATATGGTCACATCAGAGATGCGCCGTGCGGCAAAGGCGGTAAACTTCGGCATTGTTTACGGTATCGGCGCGTTCTCGCTTTCAAAGGACATCGGCGTAACCGTTGCCGAGGCGGACAGATATATCAAGAATTACCTTGCGAAATATCCCGGCGTTAAAAGCTTTATGGAGCAAACCGTTGCCGACGCGCAGGAGAAGGGCTATGCGGTAACGATGTTCGGCAGGCGCAGACCTATTCCCGAGCTGAAAAATTCCAACAAGAATATTCAGGCGTTCGGCAAGCGCGCGGCAATGAACGCGCCTATTCAGGGCACCGCGGCGGACATAATCAAAATCGCGATGATAAAGGTCTACAAGCGGCTGAAAGCGGAAAAGCTTGACGCGCGGCTTATCTTGCAGGTACACGACGAGCTTATCATTGAGGTGAGTGAAAAGGACGCGGAGCGCGCCTCGGCGGTGCTGGGCGAGGAGATGCGAAGCGCGGCAAAGCTGGATATTCCCCTTACCGCCGACGTTGCAAAGGGCAGGACATGGTATGACGCAAAGGGCTAAGTCCGAAACGATTTCGGCGCTTGCGATTGAGTTAGTGTTTTACGGCTTTATCGGCTGGGCATACGAAACAATTCTCACTTCAATAGTGTGGGGGCGGTTTGCGGAGCGGGGCTGGCTTCACCTGCCGATTTGCCCGATATACGGCTTCTGCGCAATGGCTTTGCTATTTATTTTCCGTAAGGAAAAAAGCGTACCGAAAATATTTGTTTTCGGTACGCTGCTTACCACCGCCGCCGAGCTTGCTGCATCGTATCTGCTGGATTTTTTCACGGAGGAACGGCTGTGGGATTACTATGACTGGAAGTTCAATTTTGACGGCAGGATTGCTCTCGGCAGCAGCCTTATTTTCGGGGTGCTGTGCGTGCTTCTTGTAAAGCTTCTGCACCCTGCGGCGAAATATGTTACGGACAGAATGAGCGGCAAAGCGCTGAAAATTACCGCCGCCGTACTTATCGGGTCAATTCTCATTGATGTTGTGATATTATTGCGGTGAGAATTTACAGTGGGTTGATAAATCGAAATTTTAGGTATATAATTCTAAGAAAAGAGTGAGTTAAGAAAGGCTTTTGACGAAATTAAGTCTTTCATTGGTAGGGGGAAAATATGGACATTGTTTTTCAGAAAAACTCATTAGATGATGATATCTCAAGTATTGTCAATCTTCTTAACTTAGGAACGGAACATAGCCGAGTAAAAAAATATATTTGCGATTTTTTTGATTTACCAATAAAAGAAATTGTCGATAAAAACAGAGCTGATTTAGAAAAAATAGTGACTCGAGTTGTTCAAACAGAGCAAGTAAAAAGTGCAAAATCAATGGATGAGAAGTTAAAAACCATTGATATTTTGTGGAATCTAAAAAAACAAAAAATAAATCAAATATTGTGCAATATTTTTGAATGTCAGCAGAGTAAGTCTTTGATTAAAGCATTTTTAAGTATAAATTGTGTGTGTCCATACGATTTTGAGAAAAAACAAATTTATATAAATTATAGAAAATCCGGCAACGAGATGCTGGAGATTTGTATTCATGAATTAATTCATTATTATTGGTTTGATAAGTGGTATAAGTTGTTTCAGGATAAATATAACGAGTCTGTTGTCTGGACATTTTCTGAAATAGCAATTGATGCTATATTTTTTGAAACGAAATTAAAACAATATTGTGTTAGTGAATATCCGGCACACAAACACTTTTATGAGTTTAATTTTGAAGGTCAAAATATGATGGAGTATTTTAGAAGACTGTATAGATGTAATTCTATTTCTGAATTTATGAGATTAGGAATAGAAATTGTAAGTAATGTCGAAAGTATGGGGAAAAGCTTAAAATAATCTGCGTAGAAAAGGCATGCCAATAGAAATTATATTGCGTAATAATACTTATCGGTAACCGAAAGGAAGTACCCATTTGGAATATATCTATATCGGAAACATAAAAATTGAAAAAACGGCGGCGCTTGCGCCTATGGCTTCGGTTGCGGACAGAGCATACCGCGCGCTTTGCAAGGAAAACGGCTGTGCATACATGGTGTCGGAGATGATTTCCGCAAAGGGCTTGTGCTACTCCGACCGCAAGACCGAGGAGCTTTGCACCGTTCTGGAAAGCGAGCGCCCATATGCCTTGCAGCTTTTCGGCAGCGAGCCTGAGTTCATCGCCGAGGCGGCAAAACGGCTTATGGAGTACCGCCCCGACATCATCGACATAAACATGGGCTGTCCCGTGCCTAAGGTCGCAGGAAACGGCGCAGGCAGCGCGCTTATGAAGGATATAAGGCTTGCGGCGGAAATCGTTGAAGCGGCGGCAAAGGCAGTACCTGTGCCCGTTACGGTAAAATTTCGCAAGGGCTGGGACGAGCAGAACGTCAACGCTGTTGAGTTTGCAAAGGCAATGGAGCAGGCAGGCGCGGCGGCAGTAGCGGTACACGGGCGCACCAAAAATCAGATGTATTACGGCAAAGCTGATTGGGAAATTATCCGCCTTGTTAAGGAAGCCGTGAAAATTCCCGTCATAGGAAACGGCGATGTGAATTCCCCCGAAACGGCGGCGGAGATGTACCGTCAAACAGGCTGTGACCTTGTTATGATAGGTCGCGGAAGCTATGGAAAGCCGTGGCTTTTCGGGCAGATAAAGCATTACCTTGAAACGGGGGAGGTACTGCCCGAGCCGACACTTAACGAGCGGCTCGATATGATGTGCAGGCAGGTTGAGCTTGCGGTAAAATACAAGGGCGAGCGTATTGGCATGAGCGAGGCAAGGCGGCAGTGCGCCTATTATTTGAAGGGTATGCCGGGTGCGGCGGAGCTTAGAAACCGCTGCGGAAAGCTGTCCTGCACGGAGGATTTGAGGGAACTTTGCGAAGAGGTTGCGAAAAGGTGCAATGAGTGATATAATAGTAAGAAAAGCGGTTTTGAAGGACGTTTCCGCAATCGCCGAAATTGAGCGCATGAGCATACCGCAACCATGGAGCGAGACTGCTTTTGCAAACGCACTTGCGCAGGACAATGCGGTCACTCTTGCGGCAATTTGTGACGGTGCGGTCTGCGGCTTTATAACAGGCGTGTACGTCCTCGACAGTGCCGATATTTACAGCGTGGCAGCGGCGGAGGAGTACCGCAGAAAAGGAGTCGGCGGAAAGCTTCTTGAGGCTTTTTTCTCGGCGCTTCCCGAATGTGTTGAAGCGGTTGGGCTTGAAGTTCGGGAAAGCAATTCCGCGGCAATTTCGCTATACGAAAAACACGGCTTTGAGCGAGTGGGCATGAGGAAAAATTTTTACTCCGACCCGAAAGAAAACGCTGTGCTGATGACAAAGAAATTACAGAAATAAGGAAATGGTAAAATGAAAATTCTTGCAATAGAAAGCTCCTGTGACGAGACCGCGGCGGCGGTCGTGGAGGACGGAAAAATCATTCACTCCAACATTGTTGCTTCACAAATCGAGGAGCATAAAAAGTACGGCGGCGTTGTTCCCGAGATAGCTTCAAGGCGGCATTGCGAAAACATTCTTGATGTTGTTACCCGCGCCCTTGACGAGGCAAAATGCACCCTTGACGATATTGACGCTTTTGCGGTGACCTACGCTCCGGGGCTTATCGGCGCGCTTCTTGTGGGCACAAGCTTTGCAAAGGGACTTGCAATGGCGACGGGAAAGCCGCTTATTCCCACCCACCATATCGCAGGACATATCGCCGCAAACTACCTGACCAGCGCGGACAGTCCCGAGCCGCTTAAACCGCCCTATCTCTGCCTTGTGGCAAGCGGCGGACACTCACACATTATCGAGGTGCTGGACTACACGAAATTCCGCGTTATCGGCAGGACTCGCGACGATGCCGCAGGCGAAGCCTTTGACAAGGCGGCAAGGGTGTTGGGCTTCCCGTATCCCGGCGGCGTGCATATCGACAAGGCGGCTAAGGAGGGCAATCCCGAGGCGTACAAGCTTCCTCACCCTAAGGTTACGGGGAATGAGTTTGATTTTTCCTTTTCGGGACTTAAAACTGCGGTGATAAACATCGTCCACAACGCCGAACAAAAAGGGGAGACCGTCAACAGAAACGACCTTGCGGCGGCTTTCCAGAAAACAATTTCCGAGATACTTGTTGAGCGCACGATAAACGCTGCCAAGGAGTACGGCTACAAAACCGTTGCCCTTGCAGGAGGAGTTTCGGCAAACTCAGCGGTAAGAGCGCTGCTTGAAAAGAAGTGCGCGCAGAACGGCTTCAAGCTTTATATGCCTGCAATGTTCCTCTGCGGCGACAATGCGGCAATGATAGGCTGTCAGGCGTATTACGACTACCTTGCAGGCAGGCGCGCCGACGAAAGCCTTAACGCGGTGGCAACTCTTTCACTTGATGATATTTCCATTAAACAGTAAAGGATTGATTATATGAACAGCAAACAGAGAGCAAAACTCAGAAGCATTGCTTCAACGGAGGATACGATTTTGCAGGTTGGCAAAAACGGCATAATCGACACGCTGGTAACTCAGGTTTCCGACGCACTTAAAGCGAGAGAGCTTATCAAAATGAAGGTTCAGGACGGCTGTATGCTTTCTCCTGCCGAGGCGGCAAACGAGCTTGCGGAAAAGACAAAATCAGAGGTCGTGCAGGTTATCGGAAACAAGTTCGTGCTTTTCAAGCGCAACCCTCAAAATCCGAAAATCGACATTAAGGTAAAGTAATGCGCCGCGCAATTTTTGGCGGAAGCTTCGACCCGATACACAACGGTCACGTTAACCTTGTCAGACAGATCTGCGGCAAGGTGAAGCTTGACCAAGTTATCGTTATGCCCACGGCAATTTCCCCGTTCAAGCAGAATAATGAGCGCAAGCCTGCCGCCGCAGCAGACCGCTTTGAAATGTGCAGGCTCGCATTTGAGGATATGCCTTTCGTCACCGTCAGCGACTATGAGATTTCACTTTCAGAGGTCAGCTATACGGTAAATACTCTGCGGCATTTCCGTGCAGCTTACCCCGAGGACAAGCTGTTTTTCATCATGGGCAGCGATATGCTGCTGTCATTTGAAAAGTGGCGGAATTACGAGGAGATACTTTCGATGTGTACCGTTATCGCAGCTTCCCGTGAGGACGGCGAAGCGGACATGGACAAGCTTGAAGCGCAGGCGGAAAAGCTTAGAAAGCACGGAGAGGTTTTGCTTGTCAGCACCGACGCGTATGAGATGTCGTCCACAGAAATTCGTGAAAAAATTATAAAAAATCAGGATATATCTTGCTATGTTCCGAAAAATGTAGTAAAATATATATTGGAGCATAAGCTCTATACCGTCCGATAAGGGGGAGTTTCCGTGTATTCCGCTTCAGAGATCAAGGATATTCTTGGCATACGGCTTTCGGGAAAAAGATTTCAGCATAGCCTGAACGTTGCCGACGAAGCAAAAAAGCTTGCGCTGCATTATGATTATCCCGACCCGGAAAAGGCGTACCTTGCAGGACTGATGCACGATATTTGCAAGGAAATACCCAAGGATGAACAGCTTGAAATGGTCTTACATTCGGATATGAACGTGTCCGATGTAGAGCGGGTCACGCCGCCGCTTTTTCATGCGATAGCAGGCGCATACTATGCCGAGACAGTTCTGCATATCCATGACGGCGACCTGCTGAACGCGGTGAGATACCATACCGTGGGCAGGGCTGGCATGAGCAGGCTGGAGGAGATAATATACATAGCAGACCTTATTTCCGCAGACCGTAACTACAAGGACGTGAACAAAATGCGGAAGCTTGCTTTTCAAAGCATGGACAAGGCTATGCTTGAAGCGTTGAAGTTTTCCGTTACAGACGTTGCCGCAAAAGGCTCAATGCTTCCTTACCACACGATAGAAGCGTATAATCATTACGTGTTAAAAAAGAAAGAAAAGGAAAGGAATGACGAAGAATGACTCAGGAAGAACTGCTTACCGCCGCTGTGAAGATACTTGACAGCAAAAAAGCGGAGGATATCCGCGTTATCGGCATCAAGGACCTGACTATAATTGCCGACTATTTTATAATTGCAAACGGTACTTCAACGACCCATACAAAATCTCTTGCGGACGAGCTTGAATTCCGCCTAAAGGAAATGGGCGCCGAGCCGAGACAGGTTCAGGGAAACAACGGCTCAAACTGGATTATCCTTGATTATTCCGATGTGGTGGTCCACATTTTTTATAAGGAGACCCGCGAGTTTTATAACCTTGAACGTCTGTGGCAGGACGGTCATGAGGTCGATATAAAAAAATATCTGGAGTGATGACTGATGACGTTGTCGGACAGCGCTGAAAGGGGCAGGAAAACCGCCGCCGCCGTGTCGGTGATGTGCTTTGTCATATCGGCTTTTTCGCTGCTTACTTTCAATATCCCGATGGCGGCAATGGGCTTTGCCGCGGCTTATCACATAAAAAAGGGAAGTCTAACCGCGAGGAATTTTGCGATACTGCTTCGCATTGCGGACGTACCCGTGCTTGCGCTTATCAGCGCCGTGGCGGCACGGTTTACGGGTGACTTTCTGCCGGTGTATGTAATTGCTGTGGGAGTCACGGCGGTGCTTGACGTTGTTTCGCTGCTTATACTCATGTTCGGCAGGAACATTAATGCGTATTTCAAGGAGACGTATGCGGCTTCCGGCGAAAATGCCGAGGACAACGACACGCAGTAAGTTTACGAGGACAATAAGCGGAAATATCCGCATTAAAATAGCAAAGGAATGATTGTTTTGGAAAGATACGATTATGCCGCTACCGAAAAAAAGTGGCAGGAATACTGGGAAAAGCACGATACCTTCAAGGCTGAAACGGGTAGCAAAAAGCCTAAGTTTTACGCTCTTGTAGAGTTCCCTTACCCCTCCGGCGCAGGTATGCACGTCGGTCACATAAAGGCTTATTCGGGACTTGAAGTCGTAAGCCGCAAGCGCAGACTTCAAGGTTATAATGTTCTGTTCCCCATCGGCTTTGACGCATACGGTCTGCCTACCGAGAACACCGCCGTTAAAACGGGCGTACACCCCAGAGTTGTTACCGATAACAATATCGTAAAATTCACAAACCAGCTCAAGCGCGTTGGCTTCTCCTTTGACTGGTCGAGAGTTGTGGATACCACCGATGAAAAGTATTACAAATGGACACAGTGGATATTCCTCAAAATGTTCGAGAACGGTCTTGTTTTCAGAGATAAAACGCTGGTAAACTACTGCCCGAGCTGTAAGGTCGTTCTTTCCAACGAGGACTCCCAGGGCGGCAAGTGCGATATCTGCCACAGCGATATTGTGCAGAAAACCAAAGAGGTTTGGTACCTCCGTATTACCGAGTATGCCGACAAGCTGCTCCAGGGACTTGACGAGGTAAACTACCTGCCCAATATCCGTCTCCAGCAGGAAAACTGGATAGGCAAGTCCACAGGCGCATTCGTTAATTTTGAGATAAAGGAAAACGGCGAGAAGCTCCGCATTTACACGACCCGTCCCGATACCCTTTACGGCGTAACCTTTATGGTTATCGCTCCCGAACACCCGATTATCGAGAAGTACAGAGACAAGATAGCAAACATTGACGCTCTGGACGCATACAAGGCTGAATGTGCAAAGAAGAGCGAGTTCGAGAGAACACAGCTTGTTAAGGATAAAACGGGTGTTAAGATAGAGGGGCTCACGGCGATAAATCCTCTTACGGGCAAGGAAATCCCCGTGTATGTTGCCGACTATGTAATGATGGGCTACGGCACAGGCGCTATCATGGCAGTTCCTGCACACGATACGCGCGACTATGACTTTGCAAAGAAGTTCGGCATCGACATTATCGAGGTAATCAAGGGCGGAGACATTTCCAAGGAAGCCTACACGGGCGACGGCGAAATGGTAAATTCCGATGTACTTAACGGCATCACCAACAAGAAGGACGCTATCGAAAAGGTGCTGGGTATCCTTGCAGAAAAGGGCGTAGGCGAAAAGGGTGTTCAGTACAAAATGAAAGATTGGGCGTTCAACCGCCAGAGATACTGGGGCGAGCCTATTCCTATCGTGCATTGTCCTCACTGCGGAATGGTACCTGTTCCCTATGACCAGCTTCCGCTTAAACTGCCCCCCGTGGACAACTTCCAGCCCGGCTCGGACGGCGAAAGTCCTCTTGCAAAAATCGACTCCTTCGTGAACTGCAAGTGCCCCAAGTGCGGCGGCGACGCAAGACGCGAGACCGATACAATGCCCCAGTGGGCAGGCTCTTCGTGGTACTTCCTCCGCTACTGCGACCCCAACAACGACAACGAGTTCGCTTCCAAAGAAGCGCTGAAATACTGGATGCCCGTTGACTGGTACAACGGCGGCATGGAACACGTTACACGCCACATGATATACTCACGCTTCTGGCACAAGTTCCTTTACGACATCGGCGAAGTTCCCACCTCCGAGCCTTACGCAAAGCGTACCGCTCAGGGACTTATCCTCGGACCCGACGGCGAGAAGATGAGTAAGTCCAGAGGCAATACCATCGACCCCAACGATGTTGTTGATAATTACGGCGCAGATGTGCTTCGTGTGTACGTTCTGTTTATGGGCGACTACGAGCAGGCAGCTCCTTGGAACGACAGCAGCATGAAGGGCTGCAAGCGTTTCCTTGACAGAATTTGGGGCTTGCAGGACATTCTTGTTGACGGCGACGAGTACCGCAGCGAGCTTATGTCCTCCATGCACAAGACCATTAAAAAGGTCAGCGAGGATATCGAGGCAATGAAGTTCAACACCGCAGTTGCCGCAATGATGAGCCTGCTGAACGAGATTTACGCGCTGGGCAGCATCAACAAGGCAGAACTCAGAAGCCTGCTTATCATACTCAACCCCTTTGCGCCCCACATTACCGAGGAAATGTACAACAAGATTTTCGGCGGAATTCTCAGCGAGCAGGAGTGGGTGAAGTACGACGACGCGCTCTGCGTTGACAGCACGATAGAAGTCGCGGTGCAGGTAAACGGCAAGATAAAGGCGAAGATAATGATACCTGCCGAGGCGGAACAGGCTGAGGTGCTTGGTATTGCCAAGGCTGACGACGCTGTTGCAGCTGCAATTGACGGCAAAAATATTGTCAAGGAAATTTATGTAAAAGGCAGACTCGTTAACATTGTCGTTAAGTAAATTTATAAATCATGCTGAAAAATGGCAATAAAATTTGTATAGTTTTTTTTAGATAACTCTTGACAAGTTAAGGGTGTATAAGGTATAATAAAATAGTTATATCTTGTATATAAACCTCTGCCTAATGGCAAAGGGAGGGAATTAAATTGGCAGAAATTCGTGTTGGTAAAAACGAGTCTTTGGATACCGCTCTCAAGCGCTTCAAGAGAAGCTGCGCTAAGGACGGCGTTATCGCTGAGGTTCGCAAAAGAGAACACTATGAGAAGCCTTCGGTAAAGCGCAAGAAGAAGTCCGAAGCTGCTCGTAAGCGTAAGTATTAATTGTTAATTATTAACGCTTAATTACAAAAAGCGGGCAGATCAGTTCTGTCCGCTTTTAAATTTCTGAAAAAAGCGCATTACGGCACGTATTCGGGGAAAAATATTTTATGCCGGTTTTGCTTTGCAGGTGCAAGAAAAATCACGCTTTTATGGGCTTTGCGCAAATTGCTTGCAAAAGCAATGGACAAAAATCAGCATTAAAACCGAGAAAATTTGCAAAAAGTACTTGCCAAATTGCAAAAAATATAGTAAAATATATAAGAGCTATATATGCGCGAAAAAATATTTCTTAAGGATGGTTAAGTTTTATGATTACAGCAGGCGATTTCAGAAACGGCGTTACCTTTGAAGAAGACGGCAACGTATTGCAGGTAGTTGAATTCCAGCACGTTAAGCCCGGTAAAGGCGCTGCTTTCGTAAGAACCAAGATCAAGAACGTTATTACAGGCTCCGTAATTGAAAAGAGCTACAACCCTTCTGCAAAGTTCCCCACAGCTTTCGTTGAAAGAAAGGATATGCAGTATTCCTACACAGACGGCGATCTCTACTACTTCATGGATCCCGAGACCTATGAGCAGGTGCCTATCAGCTCCGCAGAGCTTTCCGACAACTTCAAGTTCGTTAAGGAAGAAATGATCTGCAAAGTTTGCTCCTACAAGGGCAAGGTTTTCGCAGTAGAGCCCCCCAACTTTGTTGACCTTGTTGTTGCTCAGACCGACCCCGGCTTTGCAGGCAACACAGCTACAAACGCAACAAAGCCCGCAACTCTCGAAACAGGCGCAGAGGTTAAGGTTCCTCTCTTCATCAACGAGGGCGAGACTATCAGAATTGACACAAGAACAGGCGAGTACATGGAGCGTGCATAACAGCACTTCTTCAGCGCATAATTCTTTATAATATAAAACCGCTGCAAGCATATTGCAGCATATCTGAAAGGGAGGATTACCTATGAAGCTTGGTGAAAAAGTGTCTTATCTTAAGGGTCTTATGGAGGGTCTTGAGATAAATGAGTCCACAAAAGAGGGCAAGGTTATCGCCCTGATGGCTGACGTTCTTCAGGACATGGCATTGTCTATCGAAGATATGCAGGATCAGATCGACGAGGTTGTTGAGGTGGTAGATACTATTGACGAGGATCTCGGCGAGATCGAGCGCGACTACTATCAGTTTGATGACGACGATTGCTGCTGCGACGATGACTGCGACTGCTATGACGATGATTGTGATTGCTGCGATGATGACGACGAGCTTTACGAAGTTGTATGTCCCAGCTGCGGCGATACTATCTGCTTGAACGAAGGTATGCTTGAGGAAGGTTCTATGACCTGCCCCGGCTGCGGAGAGCTTCTCGAATTTGATTTTGAGGAAGATGAAACAGAGGAATAATCTGTTTCGCAAAAACTGAATAAAAGCAACCTGTTTCAGGGCGAGGTGAAATTCCTCACCGGTGGTGAAAAATAAGTCATAGATTTGTTTTGAGTCCACGAACGCTATGCTTGCATATGCGCCGAATCGGTGAAATTCCGATACCGACGGTATAGTCCGGATGAAAGAAACATACGCTATAACAATCGACCGATATTCGTGCCGTAATGGCAGGGAATACGTTGAATTGCGCGGTGATGCCTGTGAAGCAATAAAGCTTTGCAGGCATTTTTTCTGTTACAGATTGCCTTTAGAATATTATATTTTATTTAAAGGTGGTAATCTTATGCAAAACTCAATTTTGGCGGAAAACAAACAGGAAACAAAAATGGACACGAAAAAACTTGTGGTGCTTTCGTTAATGACGGCGCTGGCGTATATGTCGGTGTTCATTGTCAGAATTCCTGTGGTGCTGTTTCTGAAATACGAGCCGAAGGACGTTATCATTACAGTTGCGGGATTTATGTTCGGACCACTTGCGTCTCTCGTCATCTCGGCGGTAGTATCCCTTGTGGAAATGGTCACAATAAGCAGCACGGGTCCCATCGGCGCGCTTATGAACTTTATTTCCACATCGGCATTTGCCTGCTCTGCTGCTTTGATTTACAAAAAGGTGCATACCATAAAGGGCGCGGTGATAGGTCTTGCAAGCGGAACGCTCCTTATGACTGTGCTTATGCTGGCGTGGAACTATCTTATTACGCCGCTGTATATGGGTACTCCCAGAGAAGCGGTCGCGGGAATGCTCCTGCCTGTTTTCCTGCCCTTTAACCTTATCAAGGCGGTACTTAACAGCGCAATTACAATGCTTCTGTATAAGCCTCTTTCGATGATAATGAAAAAAGCACACGTCCTGCCCGAAGCTCCTGCGGCAGGTGAAAGCGGCGGACATATGAAAAAATACGCTTTTGTGTATGTTATCGCAGGATTTCTCGTTGCAACCTGCGTGGCTGTTATCATTATCTGGAATTTGTAAAAAACTGTTGACAAACGTCGGAAACAGTGATATACTTATTGTATTAAATGAATAACCTTATCAAGAGTGGCGGAGGAACTGGTCCTGTGAAGCCCGGCAACCTAATTGCAAGCGTATGCTTGTCAGAAAAGGTGCTAAATCCTGCGGAATTTTCCGAGAGATGAGGAATTTTTTACAGTAAAAATTCGCAGCGCTCGGAGTATTTCGGGCGCTGTTCTTGTTTTTCAAAGAAAGGATGATTTGAATGTCAAAAATGCTTTTTACGTCTGAATCCGTAACAGAGGGACATCCCGACAAAATCTGTGACCAGATTTCCGACGCTATCCTTGACGCTATTCTTGAACAGGACCCTATGGGACGCGTTGCCTGCGAAACGACCACGACCACGGGTATGGTAATGTGCATGGGCGAAATTTCCACTAAATGCTACGTGGATATCCCTAAAATTGTAAGACAGGTTGTCATCAATATCGGCTACGACCGTGCTAAATACGGCTTTGACGGTCATACCTGTTCGGTTATCCAGTCCATAGACGAGCAGTCCGCGGATATTGCTATGGGCGTTGACGACGCTTTGGAGCATAAAAACGGCGAGGAGGACGACAGCACAACAGGCGCAGGCGACCAGGGCATGATGTTCGGCTATGCCTGCAACGAAACTGCCGAGCTTATGCCGCTGCCCATTTCTCTTGCGCACAAGCTTGCGAAAAAGCTTACCGATGTCAGAAAGACAGGCGTGCTGCCTTATCTTCGTCCCGACGGAAAAACTCAGGTTACCGTCGAGTATGAGGACGGCAAGCCCGTAAGAGTGGATACGATAGTTGTTTCCTCTCAGCACGCAGCAGAGGTGTCCCTTGAAAAGATTCGTGCGGATATTATTGAAAAGGTAATCAAGCCTGTTGTTCCCGAGGAACTGCTTGTTGATACAAAATATTTCGTAAACCCCACAGGACGTTTCGTTATCGGAGGTCCTCAGGGCGACAGCGGACTCACGGGCAGAAAGATAATCGTTGATACTTATGGCGGATATGCACGCCACGGCGGCGGAGCGTTCAGCGGAAAGGACCCCACAAAGGTTGACCGCAGCGCGGCTTATGCGGCAAGATATGTTGCAAAGAACATCGTTGCGGCAGGACTTGCCGACAAGTGCGAGGTTCAGCTTGCATACGCAATAGGTGTGGCAAAGCCCGTATCTATCATGGTTGACACGTTCGGCACGGGCAAGGTTGCCGATGAAAAGCTTGCAGAAGCGGTGGACAAGGTATTCGACCTGCGTCCTGCGGCTATCATCAAAACTCTTGACCTTCGCAAGCCCCAGTACCGCCAGCTTGCGGCGTACGGACACATGGGACGTGAAGACCTGGGTGTTGCATGGGAGCGTAAAGACCGTGTTGACGAGCTGAAAGCTGCTGTAAAATAAAGGGGAGTCCCCTTTGGCAGTCCGCAATAAAAAATCAAGGGTATCGAGTGTTTGCCGCTCGGTACCCTTAAATATTATTTTGCTGCTTCAATAAGTGCCTTTACGATCTCGGGGTAATACCATTCAAGCGTTTTTCTGTTCAGCAGACCGAGGCCTTCGCCCTCGGACGGCGAACAGATCGTGCCGTTATCCCACCAGCAGCAGGGCACGCCGTATTTGTTTGCAGCGGAAAGGTAATATTTCGCGATCTCAACGCGTTCAGCTGTATTTGATTTGTTTATTGCACCAAACTCGCCCATGATCACGGGGATACCCTTGCTTATAAATACCTTGTTGATGTTGGAAAATGCGCTGTCGATTTCCTTTTTGTTATTATCGGTAAGCTTTGTGTCCTTGGAGTATCTGTTCAGAGCAACATTGTACGGCAGGTAAGCATGAACGGAAATTATGATCCTGTCGTCATCGGGAAGCTTCAAATCGGACAATGCCGAAGTGCTTGTGGAAGCACCGTAAGGCGTAAGCATAAGATAGCGAGTCTTGTTGTTGCCACCCGTGCTGCGGACGGTTTCAACAAATGCGGAAAGGTAGTTGTTCAGTACCTTTCTCTCCGCCGCTGTTCCGCCGTTCCATTCCTGCGCAGAGCCTTCGGTTCTGGGTTCGTTCAGACCTTCGAAAATCAGTCTTTCGTCGTAATCCTTAAAACGCTCGGCAATCTGCTTCCAAAGGTAAGTGAACTTTTTGGTAACAGCCTTTTCGCTTTTTTCGTCAAGCTTTATCCAACCGTTTTCATGGTGAGTGTTGAGGATAACATACATATCGTTGCCATATGCATAGTCAACGACCGTCTGAACGCGGTCAAGCCATTCCTTGCTGACCTTGCCGTCGGAATCCATGTGTTCGCCCCATGAAACGGGAATACGTACCGTATTGAAGCCTGCCTTTTTGACCGCAGATATCATAGCCTTTGTGGTCTTGGGGTTGCCCCATGCAGACTCAAAATCAAGCTCGTTGCTTACCCATGATTTGCAGTTGTAGCAGTCAAGGGTGTTGCCCAAATTCCAACCTACATTAAGCTTATCCACAAATTCCTGTGCGCTGCTTGATGACTTGTTTGAAGTAGTATTATTGTTTGAGGAAGTATTCTTATTTGCGGAAGTTGCTTTCTTCACCGTTACCTTGCAGGTAGCCTTATATTTGGTTCCCTTGATTTTTGCGGTAATAGTGGCGGTGCCTGCTTTTTTAGCGGTAATAACTCCGCCCTTTTTAATCGAAACAACCTCTTTATCCGAGGTGCTCCATTGAATGGTGTACTTGGAGTATCCCGTTACGGTTGGTTTGAGTGTATATGATTTATTAACGGTAAGAGTGATTTTCGACTTGTTCAGCTTAATGCCCTTGCTTTCAGCAGCGGAAACATTTGCCGACAGAGCAAACATACACATTAAAACAGCCAGAAACAAAGTCATGATTTTTTTCAGTCTCATGGTATGACCCCCAATTATTTTTATATAATTTTAACATATTTTTCAGCTTATTGCAATAGGATTTGTGCAAATTATATTTTAATGCAATGCCGAAAACATTGCCGTGCTGCCTAAAGTGAAAATCAAATGAAATATTGGAAATCAGCATTGAAAAATCAAATTTATTCTGCTATAATCATAAATGTTCAATAATTATTTAAGGAGTCTGATTGCATGAAAAAGCTGCTGTTTGTATTTAACCCCCAATCGGGCAAGGGTCAGATCCGCCAGCACCTTACAGCCATTATTGATATTTTTACCAAAAACGGGTACGAAGTGACCGCTCACCCTACACAGGCTAAAGACGACGCATACGAAAAAATATATTCCCGGTGCGACGATTTTGACGTTGTGGTATGCAGCGGCGGCGACGGTACTCTCAACGAGTCGATAAAGGCGCTCATGAAAAAGGAGCGCCGTATTCCTCTGGGGTATATACCCTCGGGCACGATGAACGACTTTGCGTCAAGTCTCGGCATACCGAAGGATATGACCGAGGCTGCCGAAAAAATTGTGGACGGACAGCTTGTGACCGTTGATATCGGCTCTTTTAACGATGAGTATTTCACCTACATTGCCGCATTCGGTGCGTTTACGGACGTCAGCTACGAAACTCCCCAGCAGATGAAGAATATGTTCGGAAGCCTTGCGTATATCATGGAGGGCATGAAGCGGCTGAACACAGCTAAATCTTACCATGTGACTGTTACCTATGACGGCATAACCGTTGAGGACGATTTTATTTTCGGAATGGTGTCAAATTCCACCTCTGTGGGCGGAATTAAGGGCCTGAGCGGAAACGGGGTTCTGCTTGACGACGGCGTATTTGAGGGTTTTCTCATAAAAATGCCGAAATCTCTTTCCGAATTTCAGATAACAATCAATGCGCTTTTGAAGCGTGAGCTTGATTCCAAATATTTTGTATCTTTCAAGGCTTCAAAGGTTGAGTTCCATTCGGATAACGACCTGCCTTGGACTCTGGACGGCGAGTTCGGCGGAAACTGCCGCAACGTTACAGTGACCAACATTCATAAAGCAGCGGACATCTTTGCGCCCCAGCTTGGAACGGTAAAGGTTCTGTTCGAGGATGAGCAGGTCTCGGAGGAATAACCATATAGTAAATAAAGGTGTCGAAGCATGGTCAATAACCAATGCCTGATACTAAACACCGATAAAACTGTAGACAAAAAATCTTCGCATAATCCATATACGCAAGATTATGCGAAGACTTTTTGTACAGTTTTTAATTGGTGTTTAGTATGACACCTTTTGTTTACATATAATCCTCAACGTCAAAAACTCTGTCCTTAAAGTAAAACTTCCTGTCCTCTTCGGTAATTTCCCGTATAACACGGGCAGGATTTCCTGCTGCAATGCAGTTGTCGGGAATATCCCTTGTTACCACGCTTCCCGAACCGATAACCGCGTTGTTTCCGATGGTTACTCCCGGGTTTATTACAACGCTTCCGCCGATCCACACGTTATTCCCAATGGTTATGGGGATACCGTATTCGTACCCCGAATTCCGCGAGTCGGGGTGGACGGGGTGACCTGCCGTGTAAATCGAAACATTGGGCGCAAGCATAACATTGTCGCCGATTTTCACCTTTCCTACATCAAGAATGACAAGGTTGTAGTTTGAATAGAAATTATCGCCGACCTCAATATTTTTGCCGTAATCGCAGTGAAAGGGCTGCTCAATATGTACGTCCTTGCCTGCCTTTCCGAGAATAGAGCGGATAATCTCATCGGTGCGTGCATCGTCGGGGGCAAGGTTGTTGTACTCGTATATTTTACGCTTGCACGCCATGCGTTCCTCTGAAAGACCGTCAAGCCATGCCTTGTAGGGAAGCCCTGCAAGCATTCTTTCTTTCATATTCATAGAAAAACCTCCAAAAATATTTTCAGCTGAATTGTAGCACAAATGCGCCCAAAAGTCAATATATTGTTGAATACAGAAAAAGAATGTGTTATACTAAGGTAGAACAATTTATTCGGAGGGGTACCGTGAAAATTTTCTTGACAATACTGCTTGTGCTTGTGGCGGCAGGTCTTGTGTATGCGTCATATCTTCTGGAGAAGCGCAGGAAAAAATACATAAACGGGATAAACGCGTTCAAGGAGAAAAGCCGCCTTTTTGACGGAGAGGTCCTTGACTGCACACGGGAAAGCGGAAGCAGAGCAGTGATACTTCGCTTCCGCGACGAGGAGCAGCGCAAAACCATTGTACACCGCTATATGTTTTCACGCAGGAGATACGCAAAAGGGGAAAGGGTAAAGCTTTACTACCGTGAGGAAAACGACACCGTATGCGTTGAGGGGGATAACCCTTTTTCGAGCAAGGCGTTCATGTGCGCCTTGGGGTCGGTTGCCTGCATACTGGCTGCCGCCGCGGCAGTTTTTGCGGCTGGGTATATTATTCGGTCGCTCTTCCTGCAATAACAAAGCTGTTGAAAAGCTCGTTGTATCGAAGATGTCCGCTTGGAATTGCGGCATACCCTGCACGCATGGAGACCTCAAATTCATTTTCTCCCGATTTTACCGTTTCGCCGTTGTGGGCAAGAATTTTCTCCGCAGCAGCTTCGGCGTCCTTAATGTTGTCGTAATCGGTGATAAGCACAAACTCGTCGCCGCCGATACGGATAGGCAGCATAGTGTCGTCCGAATACTCGTCAATGCGGCGCAGACATTCCGCAATAGCAATATCGCCTGCCGCATGACCGAAGGTGTCGTTGATATACATAAGATGTACCATATCAAAGCAAACCGCATACTTGCCGTTTCTTGACTGTATAAAATCGTAGAGATGCGAAACATCAAATTTCTTTTTGCTAAACATAATAACATTCCCTTCTTCATCGGTGACCTGCGCCGACTCGTCAAGCTTTGGGAAAATCTCGGAAAACTTTCTGTTTTTGCGAAACTTTGAAGGCGTAACGCCCCACAGCCGCATAAACGCACGGGTGAATACCTCGTGGGAATTGTAGCCGTACTTCATGGCTATGTCAAGGATAGAGTCCTCCGACTCGATCAAATCTTTTGCCGCAAGTGAAAGCTTTCTTCTGGAAATGTAATCGCTTATACCGATATTAAACGCACAGCGAAACATTTTCTGAAGATTTGAAAGAGAATAGCGGCATTTTTCCGAGCACATTTCGGGGGTAACGTCCGAAAGCAGATTTTCCTCAATATAACTGAGAGCAACAGACAGGATCTCAAATTTGTTCATAGTGATCACCACAGCAATAATTATTGTAACTATATAATACCATACCTATCGGGACTTTTCTTGATGTTTTGGGGAAAGTTACGCTCATAAAAAATCAAGGGTATCGAGTTTAGACGCTCGGTACCCTTACATATTTTATACGGTCATTTTCCGAATACGGTACCCGTATTTTTTTACAGCTTCGCAAGCTTTGCGCACTTATCCTTAACCGCAGGATAAATCTCGTCGTAAAGACGGAAGTATTTCTCGTACACGGGAACATTCTCGTCAATAGGCTGCTGTACCTTGTCCACGCCTACGATTTTTTCGCAAGCCTCGGGCACGGTCGCGTACACACCTGCGCCAACCAGCGCAAGAATTGCAACGCCAAGCGCAGGTCCTTCCTTGGAGGACGCCGTCTTAACGGGGCAAGCGTAAAGGTCGGCAAGCATCTGTCTCCACAGCGGTGAGCTTCCGCCGCCTCCGCACGCCATCATATCGGAAACGTTAATGTTCATCTCGCGGCATATCTCAACGCAGTCACGAAGCGAGTAAGCAACGCCTTCCATTACCGCACGGAGCATATCCTTTTTGGTGTGGATAGCGGAAAGTCCGAAGAACATTCCTCTTGCGTCGGGGTCAAGGTGAGGAGTACGCTCGCCCATAAGGTAAGGCAGGTACAGCAGGCGGTTTGCACCAATAGGCACGGTTTCCGCTTCCTTGTCCATGAGGTAGTATTCGTCAACGCCCATCAGCTTGGCGGTGTCCTTTTCAGACTGACAGAAGTTGTCTCTGAACCATTTCAGTGAAAGTCCTGCGCCTTGTGTTACGCCCATAATATGCCAGCAGCCGGGAACAGCCGCGCAGCAGGTATGTACTCTGCCCTTGGGGTCGATGGACACCTTTGAAGTATGCGCAAAAACAACGCCGCTTGTGCCGATAGTGGTGAAAGCCTTTCCGTCGGTAACAACACCCGTGCCCACAGCCGCAGCAGCGTTATCGCCTGCGCCGCCAACAACAATTGTGCCCTCGGCAAGACCCGTCAGCTCAGCTGCAGACTTTGTGATTTTTCCCGTGACCTCGCAGGACTCATACACCTTCGCAAGTAGGGACATATCAATGCCCAGCGCGTCGCAGACTTCCTTGCTCCAGCAGCGGTTGGGAACGTCCAGAAGCTGCATACCCGAAGCGTCGGAAACCTCGGTGGCAAACTCGCCCGTCAGCATATATCTTATGTAGTCCTTGGGGAGGAGAATGTGGCGGCACTTAGCGTAATTCTCGGGTTCGTTGTTCTTCACCCAGAGAATTTTAGCGGCAGTCCAACCTGTCAGCGCAGGGTTTGCGGTGATTTCGATAAGCTTTTCACGTCCAAGCTTTTCGTTCATCTCGTCAACTTCCTTGGCGGTACGCTGGTCGCACCAAATGATAGAGCGGCGAATGACCTCGCCCTTTTCGTCCAGCATAACAAGGCCGTGCATCTGTCCCGAAAGACCAACGCCCACAATGTCGGTGTTTTTCACACCGCTTTTTGTGATAACTGTTTTAATTGTGGAAACAGCAGCATTGTACCAGTCTGTCGGCTCCTGCTCGGCATAACCGTTCTGGGGCTGATACATGGGGTACTCAACAGTCGCGGAGGCGATAACCTTTCCCATTTCGTCGAAAAGCACGGTTTTTGTGCCGCTTGTGCCAACGTCAATACCAATTACATAACGCATAAAAATCGCTCCTTTTTGTTAATTCGTAATTCGGAATGCGTAATGCGGAATTGTCTTGTTACGCAATGTAAATTACTACATAAATGTATGGGCGGCAAATTGCCGCCCTTTGAAATTAAAGATTAAACATAATGTTGTTGAGAATGGACTCAAGCATTTCCTGTCTGCCGCTTGTGAGTGAGGAAACTACCTCGCCCTTTTCAAGAGCATACTTTTCAAGGTCTGCAAGAGTAGCCTTGCCGCTGATGATGTCAGCACCGATACCGGTGTTCCAAGAAGCGTAACGGTCAGCAACAAACTTGTCGATTCGGCCATCGGAAATCATCTTGTCAGCAATTTTCAGACCGAGAGCAAATGTATCCATACCGGCAATGTAGCTGTGGAAGATATCCTCGGGTGTGTAGGAGCCGCGGCGAGCCTTGGAGTCGAAGTTCAGACCGCCGTTTGTGAAGCCGCCTGCCTTGAGTACCTCATACATACAAAGTGCAGCGTCGTAAACGTTTGTGGGGAACTGGTCGGTATCCCAGCCAAGGAGCGTATCGCCCTGGTTAGCGTCGATAGAGCCGAACACGCCGTTGTCTCTTGCAACGCGAAGCTCATGCTGGAATGTGTGCTGAGCAAGTGTAGCGTGGTTAGCCTCGATGTTCATCTTGAAATCCTTCTCAAGACCGTACTTGCGGAGGAAGCCAAGAACTGTTGCTGTGTCAAAGTCGTACTGGTGCTTTGTAGGCTCCTTGGGCTTAGGCTCGATGTAGAAATCGCCCTTGTAGCCGATTGAGCGTGCGTACTCAACAGTCATCTTCATAAGACGAGCCATGTTGTCAAGCTCAAGACCCATGTTTGTGTTAAGAAGAGTTTCGTAGCCCTCACGTCCGCCCCAGAAAACGTAGCCGTTACCGCCAAGCTTAACGGTAGCCTCAACAGCCTTCTTTATCTGTGCAGCAGCATATGCGAAAACATCTGCGGAAGGGGAAGTGCCTGCGCCGTGCATATAGCGGGGGTGGTCAAAGCACTTAGCAGTACCCCAGAGAAGCTTCTTTGTGGGGTCAGCCTTCATTTTTTCAGCTATGTAATCGGTAACCTTGTCAAGCTTTGCGTTTGTTTCAGCAAGCGAGCCATACTCGGGAGAGAGGTCGCGGTCGTGGAAGCAGAAATACTCGATAGAAAGCTTGTCCATTATCTCGAAAGCAGCGTCAACCTTTGCAATAGCGCGCTTTTCGGAGTCAGCCTCGCCCCATGATTTGTCAGCTGTGCCGCAGCCAAACATATCTGTGCCATCGCCGCCCATAGTGTGCCACCATGAAAGTGCAAACTTAAGCTGCTCCTTCATAGTTTTGCCGCCAACTACCTCATCGGGGTTGTAGTACTTGAACGCAAGGGGATTGGTGCTGTTCTTGCCCTCGTAGGGGATCTTGCCTATTCCTTTGAAAAATTCGCTCATCTGAATATCCTCCTTAAATATGTATCATTAATAATTGTTTAACCAAAATGCGGCGTGCCGCTTTACTATATATTTTACATTGTAAACGATTTACTGTCAAGGGGTTTTTGTAAAAATTATATAATAATTTCCCGAATTACATTTTACTTGCAATTGTGTTATAGATACGGAATATGCTCCTATAAATCGGTATTCGGCGTAAAAAATGCAGGGACGGAATTTTTATCGTCCCTGCAAAAATTATTCTTCTGTCACACCGTCGGAGGCAAGATAGGTCTGGGTCTTGGCGGAAATAAGCGGCTGGGTAAATCCGTCATCGCCTGCCAGGGAAATATCTCCGCCGATAAGCCTGTCGTCGCAGATCATCATTGTAGCGGTCACATTTTCGGGGTGATCGGGATAGTTCAGCACCTGATATGTTATGACCGAAACAGGCTTGCCCTTGTATTTTTCAAGGTCAAAGCCTTGGGACTGCTGGAGCGCAACATAATCGGCGTATACATCGTTGAACTCCGACGGTACTGTCACTTCCTCCTTTGAGATAGGGTCGGGTTTTACTATCCAGCCCTGTTCATTGAGGAACTCCACGCGCTCGGCGTTTGTTGCCATGGTAAACATTTCGTCCGCGTCATTTTCCGATTTTGCTTTTGCAAAGAAAATAACCCCCAAAACGGCAATTACTGCCAGAAGCATGAACAGGAATATTTTCAGTCCTTTTTTGGATGAACCTTTGCTCATAATGCACAGCTCCTTTTTAATCGTTGCTGTTACATCTTATGCAGGCAAGTCCGAAAAAAGTACAGGTTATGCTGTGTCAGAAAAATCTTTTTGGCATAAAATGTAATACCGCTTTCTTACAAGCGGATAATGGTATAAATACGCGCAGACATTTCCGCGCAATACTTACAGAGGAATACTCCTCATTATATACAGCCGAAAGAGAAAAGGTGGTAATTTTACAATATGAACACAGCAAAGACGCTTCACAGTATGTCCGAGGGGACAACTGCAAGGGTTACGGCTCTGCTGAACGACGGAAGCATACGCCGCCGGCTGCAGGACATAGGACTTATAGAGGGTACACCGGTTTTGTGTATGCAAAGAAGCCCGTCGGGCGACCCGATAGCATATCTTATCCGCGGCGCAGTGATCGCGCTTCGGGAGGAGGACAGCTCAAAGGTGCTGGTTGAGTGATTTTTACGGCAGCGTGTTGATAACAAATAAATATCGGGCGGATAATATCCGCCCCTACAAAATGGTTGAAAAACATCATTCCATGGTAGGGGCGGCTATCAGCCGCCCGTTATTTTATGCTTAATTATATATTATTCCTCGATCTGTTCAGGTTCTTCAAGAGACGGCTCCGTATCCTCATCGGCGGAAGCATTGCCGCTGTCAGGAGCAGCTTCCTCCTGAATATCCGTCTCCGGCTTTTCGTTTATGCCGTGACCGTACACGGACTTGTAAAACTTGTCAATAAGCTCAAGGACCGCAGAGGTGTATTTGTCTTTATATTCCAGCATTTCGTCCAGAACGGGACCAAACACTTCGGGAGGGCGCTCGTCGCTTTGATTTTTCGGGTTCTGGAAAACCTTCTGATTGATTTCCTTCCACGAACGGTTTATCATAGCCTCCGTGTAGCGGTCGGTCTTGGACTCAATGCTTTTTTTGAATTCAGAGGGCAGGGGAGCCTTAAAGCTGTAATACGGCTCAATGCTGATAAGCTCGTCAAGGTCTTTCATTACCGAATTATAATATGTAAAGAAGTTTTTGGGACTTTTTGTAACAGTAATATAATTCATTAAATTGTTAATGTTTTTCATACGCTTTGAGACATAATGCTTTGTCATATCGTTGAGAAATTGAGGGGATACCATCAATTTCCTTTCCTGCGTATCGAAAATAATATTCTGAAGCTCAATCTGCTTGAGTTTTTCTTCTTTAGCCATAAAGTTACATATCCTTTCGACATTAATCTTTACTGTTGCAATGCTTATAATAGCATAATTCTTTGTGTATTTAGTGAACACATATTTAACTAAATATGAATTTTTTATAATTTGTTTACAAATTCAAGAAAAAAGCTTTTCACCATAATTGTTTTGATCTTATGGTGAAAAGCTTAAATTTATGCTGTAACTCTCGGCATTATACGGAAAATGCACGCCGCCTACAACGCGGACAACCCAATAATACAGCGAGATCAGAAAGAAATTTCGTTTGCGATCTTGTAAAGATTTTCGTCAAAGGGCTTCTTCATGGAAAGTGCTTCCTTGATATCGAAATCAACGATCTTGCCGTCGCGCATACCAACAACGCGGTTGCCGATACCCTGATCGAGAAGGTTTACCGCATAGTAACCCATTTCGCTTGCAACAACTCTGTCGCGGACTGTGGGGCTGCCGCCTCTCTGAACGTGACCGAGGATAGTAGCTCTTGCTTCGATACCTGTTCTCTTCTGGATTTCCTTTGCAAGCTCCTCGGAATTACCAACGCCCTCGGAAACTACGATGATAAAGTGCTGCTTCTTGTCCTTTTTGGAAGCTTCCATCTTAGCGATGACATCATCAAGATTGAAAGGAACTTCGGGAGTAAGAATAGCCATTGCACCAACAGCTGTGCCGACATTAAGAGCGATCCAGCCTGCGTTTCTGCCCATTACCTCAACGAGAGAGCAGCGGTCGTGGGACATAGCTGTATCACGGATCTTGTCAACCATTTCCATAGCGGTATTCATAGCTGTATCATAACCGATAGTGTACTCGGTGCAAGCAATGTCGTTGTCTATAGTGCCGGGCAGACCGATGCAGGGAACGCCTGCCTTGGAAAGGTCAGCTGCACCTCTGAAGGAGCCGTCGCCGCCGATAACAACGATACCGACCAGATTAAGCTCGTCGCAGCGCTGCTTAGCCTTCATAACATATTCCCATTCCTTGAATTCAAGGCATCTTGCAGTATAAAGCATAGTACCGCCGTGCTGAATGATATTGGAAACGTCGCGTGCGCCGAGATTTACGGTTTCGCCGTTGAGCAGACCGTTGTAGCCTCTCTGGATACCAACAACCTCGTATCCCTTTCCGATAGCGGCTCTTGTAACAGCTCTGACAGCCGCATTCATTCCCGGAGCGTCGCCTCCGCTTGTTAATACGCCTATTCTCTTCATACCTTTTTCCTCCAAAAATTTATTATATCCTTCATAATAAACTTATCAAACAACTATCATTATACTATTTTAAGCAAGCTTTGTCAAGCGCATAATTCAACAATTAACCATTTAGTTAATTTAATGCAACATTTTCCGCGCCGACAGCCGCCGTCAGCTCCTCGGCAAGACCGCTGCATATCTGCACGCCCGAAATACCCTTAGGCGCAAGCTTTTTTTTCAGGTCGTTGAAGTACAGTATGACCCTGCTGCTGCCCTTGTATTTCTTGCATATATTCATAATACTTTGTATAATTTCGGCGTTGTCCGAGCTGCATTTGATATACAAATTCATATTTTTGTAACATTCCGAGTATCGCTCCGCATCGGCTATCTGCTCGATGATAAGCTTCGGCTCGTCGTCCTTGTAGGAAAGCTTGGCATTGATGTGTACGGCACGTCCCTTCTGAATGACACTTTTATTTGAAGCAAGAATATCGGCAAAAATAATGCCCTCGACCTCGCCTGTCATATCCTCAAGGGATACAAATGCCATTTTTGAGCCGTTTTTCTGTGTGTAAAGCTTAACACCTTGCAACGTGCAAAACAGGGATATCGGACTTCCGTCCCTAAGCGGCTTGGTTTCATCGTAAAATTGGGAAATAGTGTTCAGCCTGCAAAGCTTGATGTATGGGGAATAGCTTTCCAAAGGGTGTGCGGAAAGGTATATTCCGATGACTTCTTTTTCCATTTCAAGCTTTTGCGCAAGGGGATATTCCTCGGCATGATTAATCGTGACCGACGCTGTTTCGCCGTTTTCGGACATATCAAAGAAGTTTATCTGCCCCTCCATGTTCCGCGAGGAGTACGCCTGGATACTGCTGAAAATGCGGTCGTAATTTTCAAGCATTTCCCGTCGGTTAAGCCCGAAGCAGTCAAACGCGCCGCACTTTATCAGGCTCTCAATGGCACGCTGGTTGATGTCCTTGCCGTTAATACGCTTGCAGAAATTCTCGAGAGATGTAAAGCTTCCTGCCTTTTCACGTTCGGAAATCACGTCTCTTATCGTGTTATACCCCAGATTCTTTACCGCAAGCAGCGCAAAGCGTATACCCTTTGCCGTGGGCGCAAATCCGAAGCCGCTTTCGTTAATATCGGGGCTAAGAATTTTCACTCCGTTAGCGGAACATTCTGCGCTGTATTCAAGAATTTTACCTGTGCTTTCAAGAGAAGCGGTCATAAGCGCTGCCATATATTGCTTAAAATAATGACATTTTAAATATGCAGTTTGATAGGAAATATACGCATAAGCCGCCGCATGAGATTTGTTGAAAGCATATGAGGCAAAGCTTACCATTTCGTCAAAAACCTCGTTGGCGATTTCCGCGGATACACCGTTTTTTTGCGCTCCCTCAACAAAGACGCTCCGCTCTTTGAGCATGACGTCCGCCTTTTTCTTTGCCATGGCGCGCCGAACAAGGTCTGCCCTGCCATAGGAATACCCTGCCATTTTGCGGCATATCTCCATGACCTGCTCCTGATAGACGATACAGCCGTAGGTCACGTCAAGAATATCCTTTAAAATCGGGTGCTTGTAGGTGACCTTTTCGGGATTGTGCCTGCACTCGATATACTTTGGGATACTGTCCATGGGTCCGGGGCGGTAAAGGGAAAGCACCGCTATCAGGTCCTCGATAGACTCGGGCTTGAGCCGCATGAGTACCTGCCTCATTCCTGCGCTTTCAAACTGAAAAACTCCCGTCGTCCGACCTTGGGAAATCATCTCGTAAACCGCCTTGTCGTCGAGAGGGATATTGCTTATGTCAAAATTTGGCTCGTCCTTTTTTATGAACTCGGCAGCGTCCCGTATCACCGTAAGATTTCGCAGACCGAGAAAATCCATTTTCAGCAGCCCGAGACTTTCCAGCACCGTCATGGTGTACTGAGTAACGATAACATCGCCGTTTTTCTGCACGGGCACGTAATCGCTGACGGGCGCGTCGGAAATGACCACGCCTGCCGCATGAGTTGACGCGTGCCGCGGCATACCCTCAATTTTGCGCGCCGTGTCGATAAGCTTTCGGACGCTTTCATCGCTTTGGTAAAGCTTTTTCAAATCGTCGTTTTCTTTCAGCGCACCGTCAAGGGTAACGTGAAGCCCGAAAGGAATAAGCTTTGAGACCTTGTCGGCAACCTGATAGGGAAGCCCCATGACCCGTCCTACATCGCGTATCGCGCCTTTTGCAGCCATAGTACCGAAGGTGATTATCTGTGCCACCCTGTCCGTGCCGTACTTTTTCACCACATAGTCGATGACCCTCTGCCTGCCCTCGTAGCAGAAATCAATGTCAAAGTCGGGCATGGAAACACGCTCGGGGTTGAGAAAACGCTCAAACAGCAGGTTGTACTTCATGGGGTCGACCGAGGTTATGCCGATGCAGTAGGCGGCAATGCTTCCTGCGCCCGAGCCGCGCCCAGGTCCAACGGGGATTTTCTGCTCACGGGCATAGCGGATAAAATCCCACACAATAAGATAGTAGTCCACGTACCCCATACGGGTGATAACGTCAAGCTCGTACTCCATGCGTTCGGTGATTTTTGAGTCGGGGTTTTCGCCGTAACGCTTTTTCATTCCTGCAAAGCAAAGTCTGCGGAAATACTCCGTATTGTCGGCAACGCCCTCAATGGTGAACTTAGGCAGCTTGATTTTGCCGAATTCAAAGGTAACGTTGCACATCTCCGCAATTTTTACCGTGTTGTCAACAGCATGGGGGACGTTGGCGAACAGCTCACGCATTTCCTCCTCCGACTTCATGTAAAACTCGTTTGTGGGGAAAGACAGCGGATTAGGCTCGCTAAGGGGCGTGTTTGTCTGTATCGCGATAAGCACGCGCTGTACGTCGGAGTCGTGCTTGGCAATATAATGTGCGTCGTTTGTGGCAGCAAGTGGAATTCCCGTTTCTGCGGAAAGGCGGTAAAGCAGGGGCAGTATCCGTATTTCATCGGGGATATTGTGATTCTGCACCTCAATGTAATAGTTCCCCTCGCCGAAAATTTCGCGGTATCGGAGTGCGGTCGCCTTGGCATTTTCGTACTCGCCACCTGCAAGCTTTCGCGGAATTTCTCCTGCCAGACAGCCCGACAAAGCAATAAGCCCCTCGTGATATTTCTCGAGAAGCTCGATATCCACTCTCGGCTTGTTGTAAAAGCCCTCGGTGTAGCCGTATGAAACAAGCTTGATAAGATTTTGATAGCCTGTGTTGTTTTTGCAGAGCAGTACAAGGTGATAAGGCTTGCTGTCCTGCCCGTGAATTTTGTCGAAACGGGTTCGGGGCGCAACGTAAACCTCGCAGCCGATTATCGGCTTAATACCCTGCGCGATTGCCTCGTTGTAAAACTCCACGGCAGCGTACATACAGCCGTGGTCGGTAACCGCAACAGCCTCCTGCCCAAGCTCTTTTGCACGGGCAACAAGCTGCTTTATACGGCAGGCGCCGTCAAGCAGACTGTATTCGCTGTGCAGATGAAGATGTACAAAGCCCATACGGCGCACCTCCCAATTTTTATATTATGTCCGAACCGAGAGCTTTCAGTTTTATAAAATATTTCAGCCTTCTGTTTTCCATTGATGATTTTGTGCCGATTGCTTCGGTATTTAAAATAACCTTGTAGCCCTCTTTAACTGCACCGAGCGCAGTAAGAGAAACGCAGGCTCCGCCGTCAATACCGATTACTTCAACTGTATCAATTTGTTTACTGTCCAAAAACTTTTTCAGTTCCGGATTTGTGAATGCATTTCCTGCGTGTTTATTAAAAATATTTTCTGAAACAATATTCAGATTTGCCGCAAAATTCAAGCTTTCGCAGTTTAAAGGCAGCTTGTTGATATTTTTTATATACACGATAGTGCTGCCAATGTTGTCACTTATAATTTTGTTAGCAGAGGATATTAAGTTTTCAGAATAATGCTTACCGAGGTAGATATCCTGCAAATCAATTACTAAGAGTGCCTTTTTCATTCTGTAACTATACTCTTTCTGAAAATTTATTTTTCCTTCCGTTCCTCGCGCAAAGCCTCGGCAATCTCGGAAATCCTTTTCAGCCTGTGGTTTGCACCCGAACGCCCAAGCGGCTTGTCCAGAGCCTCGCCAAGCTCGCGCAGAGACATTTCGGGATACTCCATTCTAAGCTCCGCAATATTGATAAGGTCGGCAGGAAGACTATCCAGACCGACAGTATTGGCGATATACTCGATGTCCGCAATTTGCTTGTCCGAAGCTTTAAGCGTGCGCTCAATATTGGCGGAGTCGCAGTTTGCAATTCGGTTTGCCTTGTTGCGCACGTCCTTGTAAATTTTCACGTTCATCAAGTCGATGCTGCTCATTGTCGCACCCATAAGCGTCAGCAGGTCTTCGATAGCCTCGCTGCCCTTGAGGTAGATAACATACATATTTTTCCGCTCGGTGTATTTCGCGTTGATGCCCACCCTCATCAGCAGGTCAAGCAGGTCCTGCGTTAAATCATAGTATGGCACAACAAATTCAAGATGATACTCCTTGATAGGCTCGGTAATGCTTCCGCAGGAAAGAAACGCTCCTGCAATAAAAGCAAAAACGCTGTTGTTGTCGATAATATCCTCCTGAATACGGTGAATAAGGGTGCGGCTGGAAATTCTGTAACGGTAAATAATTTCCTCTCTGAAATGCTCCGAGGGAATACTTATGGAGTAAAGCGAAACGTTGTTTTTCTTTTCCGTGACCGCAACCTCGGCAATTCCGCTGCCGCCGATAACATCGTCCGCAAGCCGGCAGAAAAGCTCGCACACAAGCTTGTTTTCTGTCTGGAACATTATGGCATCTGGGGTAAAGTTCTTGCAGAACAAAAGCATACCGTACAAACAGCTGTATTTTCTGTCCTTATCGGTAATAACGGAACATAACTCCTTTTTTACGGAGTGTGAAAAAGACATACGATCAATCCTTTATCTGTCTTTGTTGATATCTCTGTGGCAGATGCGGCACTTCATATTTTTATCCGAAAGATACTTGTAAATAGTCTCCGCAAAGGTAACGCTTCTGTGCTTGCCGCCCGTGCAGCCGAAGGCTATAACAAGCTGGCTCTTGCCCTCGTGGATATACAGCGGAATGAGAAAATCCAGCATATCCTCCAGCTTTTTCACCAAGGTCTGGGACTGCTCAAAGCTCAGCACATAATCTCTTACGCAGCTTTCCAGACCCGTGTGCTGTTTAAGCTCGGGGATATAAAACGGGTTGGGCAGGCATCTTACATCGAAAACGAGGTCTGCCTCACGGGAAACGCCGTACTTAAAGCCGAAGGACATCACCTTGACGACCATCGACTCGTTGGGGTTGTCAAGGAAAAGAGAGTAAACCGTTTCTTTAAGCTGATTCATGGAAAGCTCTGATGTGTCTATGTAGTAGTCGGCGTGCTCGCGGACGGAAGCAAGCACCTCACGCTCGGTGTTGATAGCACGCTGCAGGCTGCCGTGGCACTGCTCGTCAAGAGGGTGCTTGCGGCGGGTCTCCTTGTATCTTTTTATAAGCACCTCGTCGCTTGCATCAAGAAAAATTATAGAGGTGTCAAGCTTGTTGCTTTTGAGGTAATTAAGCCCCTCGTCAAGCTCGAAAAACAGTTCGCCGCCGCGGATATCGGTAACTATCGCAACCTTCTGCATCTGACCGTTGTTGATACATATTTCCGCAAATTTCGGTATAAGCTGTGGAGGAATATTGTCAATGCAGTAATAGCCGATGTCCTCCAGAACGTTTACCGCTCCGGATTTTCCCGAACCCGACATACCCGTAACAATCAGAAATTTCATATTATCGTTCCTTTCAGCGCCGCTCAAAGCTTTTTATCGGTAATGATAAGCGGCTCACATTCAAGCGTGTAACCTGTTTTTCCCTTAACTGTTTTCTTTACGATATCTATAAGCTCCATAAGCTGCTTAAAATTGGCATTTCCCTTGTTGATGACAAAGCCGCTGTGCTTGACGCTTACCTCCGCGTCGCCAACATGAACGCCCTTTAAGCCGCATTGCTCGATAAGCAGCGAAGCATAGCTCCCCTCGGGACGCTTAAAGGTGCTTCCTGCGCTGGGGTACTCCAAGGGCTGCTTGCTACGGCGTTTTTCCATAAGTTCGTCCATCTGCGCCTTTATCTGCGCCTTGTCGCCCTTTTTCAGCCTAATAACAGCGGAAAGGATTATCTCTCCGCTTTCGGTAAAACGGCTGTGACGGTAGGAAAAATCAAGCTTATCAGCAGGATATTCGGCAATGCACCCGTTTCTGTCCATTACCCTTACGGAAGCGACAACGTCCTTCATCTCACCGCCGTAAGCGCCTGCGTTCATGTATACAGCGCCGCCGAGAGTCCCGGGGATACCGTATGCAAATTCAAGACCGCTCAAACCGTTGTCCAGAGCGAAAATGCACAGCCTTGAAAGGGGAGTGCCTGCCGTGCATAAAATCGAAGTATCGTCGATCAGCGAAATATCGGAAAAATCCGTTCCCGACACAAAAATGGCTCCGCTTATCCCGTCGGAGTCCACGATAAGGTTTGACCCCCTGCCGAAAATGTAGTAGGGAACGCCCAGCTTTTCCGCAAGCGGAATAAGCCTTGCAAAGCTTTCCTCGCCGTTGAGTCTTACCAGCAGGTCGCATTTCCCCCCGATTTTAAATGTGGTATAGTCCTTTAAGACCGCACCCTTTTCGGTGTAACACCCCAACGCTTCCGCCTCTGCGGTTATCTGTTCAATTTTCCCCGTTAGTTCCATCATAATACAGCCGCCTTGTTTTTTGTAATAGTCTATGCGTTTTACCCGAAAATATTGCCTCTCTTTGAGGATATGAATGAATAAAGCCTGTCCCGATCGGCGTTGACGATAAGCCTTTCGGGAAAATCCTGCTCCGCCAGCAGAGCGAGCGCGTTGTCAAATTTGCCCACAAGGGTGCAGAAGTGAGCGTCGGAATTTACAACCACGGGCACTTCGTATTTCTTGCATATGCGTATGACCTTCCTGTAATTGTCGGAGGTCTTTTTCCATATAATAGAGCTTTCGTTTATTTCAACAAGCTTGCCACATTCCTTGAATTTTTTCAGACATTTTTCGTAATCAAACTCGTACCCCACAGTCGCGCAGTGCCCGATAACGTCAACGTAAGGATTTTCCGCAACGCCGAGGTAAAGTTCCGTAATCTTTTCGGGCGAAGCCTTTGCAAGCAGATTGCGGTGTATTGAAGCGATTATCCAGTCAAGCGAGGCACATTCCTCCTGCGGAAAGTCGATAGTCCCTTCATAATCAATAATGCTGGACTCGGCACCGAAAATAAGCTTTACGCCGAAAAGCTCACGCGGAAGCGCCTTGTGCAGATTATGGAAATGCCAAACGTGAGGACCGTCCGTTGACCCGGGAGTGTGGTCGGTTATGGCAAGAGCCGCAAGCCCTGCTTTTTCCGCATACTGAGCCATTTCGAGAACGGTGGAATACGCGTGGGTGGAAGCGACGGTGTGAGTGTGTGTATCTGCAATTATTTGCAAAATGAGTTCCCCCTAAATCAATAAATATCCCACTTTTTAATAGTTTCTTTGTGGTCAACGTCAAGACCCAGGTTGTCAAGCAGCTCCTGAGCGGCGTTGTAGCCCATCTTTTTCTGACGGTTGTTCATAGCCGCAACTTCAAGAATTACAGCAAGATTTCGTCCGGGCTTAACGGGAATAGTAGTGCAGGGAACTTTAACGCCGAGAATTGAGGTGTATTCGCTGTCAACGCCCATTCTGTCGTACACCTTTTCACTGTCCCAAGGCTCAAGCTCAACTATCATGTCAATTTTTTCCGTAACCTTAACAGCACCCATACCGAACAGACGGCGCGCGTTAACGATGCCGATACCGCGAATTTCAAGGAAGTGGCGGATATTTTCGGGTGACGAACCGACAAGGCTTATATTGGAAACACGTCTTATCTCAACAGCGTCGTCCGCAACAAGTCGGTGACCGCGCTTGATAAGCTCAACTGCGGTCTCGCTCTTACCGACGCCGCTTTCGCCGAGGATAAGCATACCCTCGCCGTAGACCTCGATAAGTACGCCGTGACGGGTAATTCTCGGTGCAAGGTGAAGATTGAGGAACGCTATCAGCGCAGCCATAAAGCTGGAAGTGCTTTCCTTGCTGCGGAGAAGGGGAACGTTGTGCTTCTGTGCAATATCCACCATTTCGGGGAAGTAGGGCAGCTCTCTGGAAATAATCAGCGCAGGGATATGCTGTGCAAAGAGCAGGTCGAGACGCTCATAGCGTGTTTTTTCATCAATTGTTGCAAGGTAGGCAAACTCCATTTTTCCCACTATCTGGATACGTTCGCTGTTAAAGTACTCATAAAAGCCCATAAGCTGAAGTCCGGGACGGTTAAGGTCGGTCTCATCAACTATAAGCTTAGCCGAATCCTCGGGAAGGTAGATGGTTTCCAGGTGAAATTCTTCGATAATTGTCTTGAGCGCAACGTTAAACTTTTTCTCCGCCATGCAAAATCATTCCTTTACAATTTTCTGTTTTCGGTCGAAAAGTCGATTGCCGAAACATAGTTACTTTTATTATACATCATTTCAGAAAAATATCAAGTATTATTACATTTTATTTACACCTCGGCATGATTTGTTTTAAAATAAAATATAAAAAAATGCTTGCTATTTTGTGCAGTTTGTTGTATACTATTTTCTAGTTGTTTTATTTTTTCCGAAAGGGTGACTTTTATTATGACTTCAATCGGTTTTATCGGCGCGGGAAACATGGGCTTTGCCATTATAAAGGGTATCGTCGGCAGCAGCCTTTATGATGCAAACGCTGCCTCGCGGAACATTTCTCTTTACGCTTACGACCCGAACAGCGAAATGCTGAAGCGTTTGGAGGAATACGGCGTTGCTCCATGTGCAAGCGAAAGCGAGCTTGTTTCAAAGTGCGACTATGTTTTCCTTGCGGTCAAGCCCCAGCAGCTTGAAAGCGTTCTGAACAACGCAAGCGGAAGCTTTACCAAGGACAAGGTTATTATTTCCATATGCGCAGGAATTTCGGCGGAATACATTCAGTCGAAAACGGTTTCGGGCGCAAAGGTCGTTCTCGTTATGCCCAATACGCCGCTTCTTCTTGGCGAGGGTGCTTCTGCGCTTTCGAGAAACGCCGTAGTAAGTGATGAGGAATTTGATTTTGTGAAGAACATCTTTGCTTCCTGCGGAAAGGCTGCTGTTGTTCCACAGGATAAGATGAAGGAAATAATTGCCGTAAACGGAAGCAGCCCTGCGTTCATATACCTTTTTGCAAAGGCTTTCGTGGATTACGCAAAATCCGTAAGCATCGGCGAGGATACCGCAAAGGAGCTTTTCGCCCAGTCGCTGGTCGGCTCTGCAAAAATGATGACCGATTCGGGGTACACTATCGACGAGCTTATTAAAATGGTTTCAAGCCCCGGAGGAACGACCCTTGCAGGCTTGCAGGAGCTTTACGACGGCAAAATGACGGAAGCCGTTACCAAAGCCTGCGAAAGCTGCACCAGAAGAGCTTACGAGCTTTCCAAATAGTTCTTAACTTTGGCTTGTCCGCATATACTGTACAAAAACGAAAAGGACGGTTTATATGACGGGCAATCGAAATTATTTGAGGAATTCAAAAGAAAAGATGCTTACGCTGCTGGCGGCGCTGTATCTGTCGGGGGTGCTGCTGGGCACGGTCTTGTACTGCGTTCTTGACAGCGAACAGCTTGAGGTGCTTAACGGCATTGCAGGAAGCTTTGTTGCGGACAGGCTCAATCAAGGCTTTTTGCAGACGTTGGTACACTCCTTTTCGGGGGTGTTCATATTGCTGCTTGTCTGCTTTCTGCTGGGGTTCAGCGCGGTCTCGCAGCTTGCGGAGCTTGCTGTTCCGATGTATTCGGGCTTGGGCGTGGGCGCGTCTCTTGCAGGAATATACAGCAGCTTCGGTCTGCCCGGGGTAGGAATGTCGGCGGTGCTGGTGATACCAAATGCCGTAGTTTCGGGGTTTGTTGTAATAATAGCCGCAAGAGAGGCTTTCCGTATGTCGGGTAATGTCTATACACTGCTTACGGGTGCGGAGGCTGTACACGAAAAGATAGATGTAAGGCTGTACTTCACAAAGTTTGTGATACTGTGCCTTATCTTGGCTGCGGCGTCAATGGTCAACAGCCTGCTTGCGCTGCTGTTTGCGGAGCTTTGGAGCGGTCTTTCGGGAGCGTAAAAACAGGGGAAGTATAATTAAAGGAGTTGCGTTTTTTGTCACTGTTCGGTATGTATAATTATGAAAAAGCAGGAAAGGGCGTTGCGAAAAATACGCCGAAAAAGAAAGCTTTTTTTGAATTTTGGGAGCTTTATTTCAGATATTTCGGTAAGCTTGTAAAGCTTAATATGCTTACATTTATTTTCTGTATACCTGTGGTTACGATAGGTCCTGCTCTGGCAGGAATGACAAGAGTCCTGCGTAATTTTTCCTTGGACAAGAATGCGTTCATTTTCCACGATTTCTGGAAGGGCTTTGCGAATAACTGGAAGCAGTCTCTTCCCGTAGGTCTTGCGGATATTCTTTGCGCTGTCTCTGCTGTGGCGGCAATGAACGTGTACCCCAACGTATACGAGTCCACGGGCAATGTGTTTTACATTGTGCTTTGCGTAATTTCCATAAGCTTTGCAATGACGGTGCTTATGATGAATTTTTATATTATGCCAATGATAATCGCTACGGATCTGTCCCTTAAAAATATCGTAAAAAACGGATTTTTCCTGACCTGTATTGCTCTGAAAAAGAATGTTATAACGCTGCTGGCGGTAGCTTTGGTTGCTGCGATAATCATTGTATCCGCTCTGTTCAGCCCGTTGAGCCTGCTGCTTGTTCCGTTTTGGGCATTAACCTTTATGGGCTTTATAATAGTGTACAACTCCTACCCTCAGATACAGAAGTACGTTATCAACCCGTACTACGAGGAAAGGGGAATGGATAACCCCGAATACGACTACCTCAAGCCCCTTTCTGCGGATGACAGCGTGTTTACAGACCACGGCGGCGAGGAAGCTCCCATCGAGGGAAAAAAGAAAAAAGGAAAAATTATTTCATAAAAACCCTTTACAAATCGGTTTTTGTGTGATATAATTAATGCGTTGCGTTCTGCGGACGCATGATATCCGTCTACTTGGTCTGCGGAGTAAGCCCACTTCGGGAACAATACCTGCCGCTCACTATGTTACGGAAAATATTTTTTAAAGAGGTGTTTTTGCCATGATGCAGAAAGAAGAAAAAACCGCGATCATCGCAGCTAACAAGACAAGCGAGAACGACACAGGTTCGCCCGAGGTTCAGATCGCAATTCTCACCAAGAGAATCAACGACCTCACCGAACACCTGAAGGTTCACAAGAAGGATCACCACTCCAGAAGAGGTCTTCTTAAGATGGTTGGTCACAGACGTAACCTTCTCAACTACCTTGCTAAGAAGGATATCAACAGATATCGTGCAATCGTAGAAAAGCTCGGTCTTCGTAAGTAATATTGTGTTGAGGGCAGTAAGTAAAGGCGCACGCCTTTACTCTGCCTTTCATACGTTAAGGCAAGTCAAAACAAATCAAAAAGGTGGCAGTTGTTTAGCATTAAATCGTACCCGTTATCCGCTGCGGGCAGGATTTATTGCTAAAACTGCGGCCTGAAAAATTAAGGAGGCAGTTTTATGTTTGAAAACCACAAGATCTTTAAAACCACATATGCAGGCAGAGAGCTTACCGTTGAAACAGGCAAGACCTGCGAGCTTTCAAACGGTTCATGCTGGGTGCGCTGCGGCGAAACAGTCGTTATGGCAAACGTAACCGCAAGCGTTAAGCCCAGAGAGGGCATTGATTTCTTCCCTCTTTCCGTTGATTACGAGGAAAGACTTTATTCCGTTGGACGTATCCCCGGCTCGTTTATGAAGAGAGAGGGCAAGCCCAGCGAAAAGGCTATCCTTACCTCCCGTGTTGTTGACAGACCTATCCGTCCTCTGTTCCCTAAGGACATGAGAAATGACGTTTCCGTTGTAATGACCGTCCTTGCGGTTGACCCCGATAACTCTCCCGAGATTTGCGGTATGATCGCTACTTCCGTTGCTATCTCCATTTCCGATATCCCTTGGAACGGCCCTATCGGCGGCATCAGCGTTGGTCTTGTTGACGGCGAGATCGTGCTTAACCCTACTCTTGCACAGCGCGAGAAGTCCGACCTGAACCTTACCGTTGCAGGTACCATGGAAAAGATCGTAATGATCGAAGCAGGCGCAAACGAAGTTGACGATGACACCATGCTTGAAGCTATCATGAAGGGTCATGAGGAGATTAAGAAGATAGTTGCTTTCATTTCCGATATCCAGAAGGAGATCGGCAAGAAAAAGTTTGAGTTTGAGTCCATGGAGGTCGACCACGACCTGTTCGACGCTATTGAGGCTCTTGCAGGCGAAAAGGTAAAGTTTGCTCTCGATACAAACGACAAGAACGTCCGCGAGGAAAGACTCAATCCTATCAAGGACGAGATCCACGCTGCTTTTGACGAGCAGTACCCCGACAAGCTTGCTATGATCGACGAGTGCATCTACAAGCTTCAGAAGAAAATTGTAAGAAACTGGCTCTACGAGGGTAAGCGTGTTGACGGCAGAGGCATTGACGAGATTCGTCCTCTTGCGGCAGAAGTCGGCGTGCTTCCCAGAGTTCACGGTTCGGGTCTCTTTACAAGAGGTCAGACACAGGTGCTTACCGTTGCAACTCTCGGCCCCGTAAGCGATTCCCAGAAAATTGACGGTCTTGACGAAGAGGACAGCAAGAGATATATGCACCACTACAACTTCCCGTCTTATTCTGTTGGCGAGACCAAGCCCAGCAGAGGTCCCGGACGCCGCGAGATCGGTCACGGCGCACTTGCAGAGCGCGCTCTTGAGCCTGTAATTCCTCCCGTTGAGGAATTCCCTTACGCTCTCAGACTCGTTTCCGAGGTACTGTCCTCCAACGGCTCTACTTCCCAGGGCTCTATCTGCGGCTCAACGCTGGCTCTTATGGACGCAGGCGTTCCTATCAAGGCTCCCGTTGCAGGTATTTCCTGCGGTCTTATCACAAGAGACGACGGCAGCTTTATGACAATGGTAGATATTCAGGGTCTTGAGGACTTTTTCGGCGATATGGACTTCAAGGTAGGCGGTACTCACAAGGGTATCACAGCTATTCAGGTGGATATCAAGGTCGACGGTCTTACACCCGAGATTATTAAGGAAGCTTTTGCTAAGACTCATAAGGCAAGAGACTATATCCTTGACGAGATCATGCTCAAGGCTATCCCTGCTCCGAGAGCAGAGGTGGGCAAGTATGCTCCCAAGATGCTCCAGACCAAGATCCCCGTTGACAAGATCCGTGAGGTTATCGGTCAGGGCGGTAAGGTTATTCAGAAGATTTCCGCTGACTGCAACGTTAAGATCGACATTAACGACGAGGGCAACGTATTCATTTCCGGTATCGACATGGATAACGCTAAGAAGGCGCTCCAGATCGTGGAAACAATTGCAAACGACCCCGAGATCGGCGCAATTTACAAGGGCAAGGTTGTCCGCATAATGAACTTCGGTGCATTCGTTGAGATCGCTCCCGGCAAGGACGGTCTGGTTCATATTTCCAAGCTTGACAAGCAGAGAGTAGAAAAGGTTGAGGACGTTGTTTCCATCGGCGACGAGATCGTTGTTAAGGTAATGGAGATCGACAGCCAGGGCAGAATCAACCTTTCCAGAAAGGACGCTCTTGCAGACATCGAGGCTAAGAAAAACGGCTGATTAAAATAATAATGGGAAAGCGGCGCTGTCCCTTTCACAAATTTACACTCCTTTCATAAAATAAAGTGAAAGGAGTGTTTTTTATGCTTGAAATTCGGCTTTTGCTCATTTTTTTCGCTTGTGCCGCATTAATTTTGATAAACGGGGCAATTGGGGTAAAGCTTGCCAAAACCGCGTCCTTCGGCAAAATTACCGTACTGATACCGATAACGGCAGATACCGCCGATGTGGAGCTGATTATCCGCAGCTGCGTTTATAAGCTTGCAGAGCAAAGCAGCGGCATTGAGGTTATATTCTGCAATTTCGGTGCAGACAAGGAAACGCTGCTCATTCTGGAACGCCTTATGCAGAAGTCCTGCAAATACAGCATAGTTTCTTCGGAAGAATATGTCGAAAAGGTTTGCAAAGCGGCGAAAAATATGGTATAATACATTTGTATATTTTGTTTCGGAGGCAGCTTGTATGGAGGAAATCAACAATTTAAAAGAGCTTGAGGGCATTGTTGATGCTGTCTTGTTCAGTAACCCCTCCAACGGGTATGTCGTCCTTGAGCTTGATATGAAAGGCGACTATGTGACGGTCGTGGGCGAGCTTGGCAATATCGAGGAGGGCGAGGAGCTTATCGTTTCGGGGGAGTACGTCAAGCACCCCAAATTCGGTATGCAGTTCAAGGCGCAGTTTTGCCAAAGAAAAATGCCTGCAACATCAAGCGCAATTCTGAAATATCTGTCGTCGGGCGTGCTTAAAGGAATCGGCAAGACCCTTGCAAAGCGAATTGTTGATGAATTCGGAGACAAATCTCTGGAAGTAATAGAAAACGAGCCCGAACTGCTTGTAAAGGTAAAGGGCATTACAGCAAATAAGGTCGAAGAAATATCAATGGAATTCAAGCGCATATTCGGGATACGCGCCTTGATGATATTTCTTGCGCAATATAACATACCGCCCTCCGTTGCCGTAAGCGCATGGCGAAAATGGGGTCAGTATGCAGTCGAAATAATCAAAGAAAATCCGTATATGATGTGCGGAAACGGAATAGAGCTGGAGTTTGACAAGGCAGAGGAAATGGCTGTAAAAATAGGCTTTCCTATGGATAACGAGGGGCGCATCTCCGCTGGTATCACCCATATATTGGTCAACAACACCTTTTCGGGGCATACCTGCCTGCCCTATGACAGGCTGAAAAGCACGGCTTTGAAGCTGCTTGATGTTGAGGAGACGCTTTTTGACGAATGTCTTGAAAATGAGTGCCAAGAAGAAAATCTTGTCAGATATAAAAAAGAAAATCGTGACTTTATTTACCTAAGCGACTATTTTGTTGCGGAGCAGTACATTGCAGGCAGACTTAGGGTAATGAGCAGCTGCCTTAAAGATACAAAACATGACTACACCAAGCTTATTGACATAGAGGAAAAGGCGAAGGACATCACCTATGCCGAGCAGCAGCGTAAAGCTATTGCCCTTGCTTTGTCCCAAGGATTTATGATACTCACGGGCGGTCCCGGAACGGGTAAAACCACAACGCTCAAGGCAATAATTTCCTTATATGAGCAGCGCGGCTTAAAGGTCATGATAGCCGCCCCCACGGGAAAGGCTGCAAAGCGGATATCCGATTTAACGGGATATGACGCAAAAACCATTCACCGTATGCTTGAGGTGGCGTTTGACAACAGCGGAAAGCCGAAATTCAAGCATAATGACAGCAACCCCGTTTCCTGCGACGTGATGATAGTTGACGAGATGTCGATGGTGGATACGCTTCTGTTTGAGGCGCTTTTAAGGGCGCTGAAGCTTTCCTGCCGCCTTATCATGGTGGGGGACAGCGACCAGCTTCCGTCGGTTGGCGCGGGAAATGTGCTTAAAGATATGATAGACTGCGGCTTGCTTCCCGTTGTGCAGCTCAACGAAATATTCCGCCAGGCGCAGCAAAGCTGCATTGTCACCAACGCCCATAAGATAGTAAAAGGCGAACAGCCCGACTTGTCCCGTGCGGATAACGACTTTTTCTTCATGCAGCGTCTTGATTACGAAAGCGCGTCGGATACAGTTGTTGATTTGACGGTGAACAGGCTTCCAAAGGCGTACGGCTTTTCTCCTGCGGAGGATATACAGATACTTTGTCCCTCCCGAAAGGGCGCTCTCGGCGTGGTGGAAATGAACAAAACTTTACAGCAGGCGCTCAATCCCCACGAAAAGGATAAGCCTGAAATAAAGGGCGTGCTGTACACATTCAGACCCAACGACAAGGTCATGCAGGTAAAAAATAACTATGACATAGAGTGGACTAAGGGTACGGAAAAGGGAACAGGTATTTTTAACGGAGATATTGGAATAATCATAAAGGCGGTCAAAGCGGAAAGCAAGATACTGATTGATTTTGACGGGCGCATTGCGGAATATTCCTATGAAATGCTTGACCAGCTTGAGCTTGCGTATGCGGTTTCCGTTCACAAAAGTCAGGGCAGCGAGTTCAATGCGGTAATAATTCCGCTGCTGGGCGGCTTTGAAAAGCTTTATTACAGAAATTTGCTGTACACGGCAGTTACCCGTGCGAAAAAGATACTCATTATAGTCGGGTCTGTACGGGTAATTGAGTCCATGGTAAACAACAACCGCAGGACCCTTAGGTACTCCTGCCTTAAAGATATGCTTGAAAAGGAGCTTGGACATGGCGAGAAATTGGATGGATAAGTGTAAAGCTTTCTTACTTGACATATTCTTTCCCAACAGATGTCCCTTCTGCGGAGAAATAATAAGGTGGGATATGTATTCCTGCGCGGCTTGCAGGGAAAAATTTATTGAGGCAAACGGCAAAATTTGCAGAAAATGCGGAAAGCACAATTGCAGCTGCGTCGAGGGGCTTAATTATGACATGGCGTTTGCGTCCTGCTTTTTCGGAAGCGACGGGGTAAACAAGGCTGTTTACGACTTCAAGCACATTGGCGATACCAATATCGCGTATCTGACCGCGGAGGACGCTGCCGAATATATGAAAGCGGAGAATATTGCCAAGCCCGACATAATTGTTCCCGTGCCGATGGGTAGGAAAAAACAGCGGCGCAGGGGTCACAATCAGGCGGAGCTGCTGGGCAGGTGTATAGGCAAAACCCTTGACATACCCGTAAGAAGTGATATACTGTATAAGTACGATACAGAGGACGAACAGCATCTGCATACCCGTGAAGAGCGTGAAAAACGGGTCAAAGAGTTGTTTTACGTCGGCGAAAAACGACTGGCGGAGGGGGAAAGCTGCGTTTTGCTCTGCGATGACGTAATGACTACCGGCTCGACAATAAATGAATGTGCGCGGCAGCTGAAAGAGATAGGCGCAAAAAAGGTCATTGCCGTGGTATGCGCGGTAACAAAGCTTGAAAAAGAGGAAGCGTAAGCTTTATTTTGCATAAATTTTAACGGAAGAAAAGGGTGCATAAAATGGACATTGGAATTGATTTGGGTACGGCAAATGTTATGATTTCCGTGGGAAACAAGGGAATAGTGCTGAACGAGCCGTCCGTGGTGGCGTTTAATAAAAGGCTGGACGAGGTCATTGCGGTGGGCGATGAGGCGTACAAAATGATAGGGCGCACTCCCGACTATATTTCCGTGGTAAGACCGCTCAGCGACGGCGTTATTTCCGACCACAAAATGACGGAAAAAATGATAGAAGCGTTTATCGAAAAGGTTACGGGAAAGCAGCTTTTTATGCCGAATATCGTTATGTGCATACCCTCGTCGATAACCGATGTTGAAAGCCGTGCAGTTGTTGACGCTGCAAAAATTGCGGGTGCAAGGCAGGTATACCTCATTGAAGAGCCTGTTGCGGCAATAATGGGCGCAGGGGTGGATATTTCCAAGCCCGAGGGCAACATGGTGGTGGATATCGGCGGCGGAACAACGGATATTGCGGTAATTTCCATGAACGGCGTTGTTACGAAGAAATCTCTGAAAATTGCGGGAAACAAGCTTGATAAGGCGATTGCCAAATATGTGAGCAGCCGTTACCGCATACTGATTGGCGAGAAAACGGCGGAAAACGCTAAAATGGCGGCTGCAAACGTGTATTCCCCCGACGGCGGCAGAAAGGCGGTCGTAAAGGGACGTCACCTTGTACGGGGTCTGCCCGAGCAGATTGAGCTTACAGATTATGACATTTACGAGGCGATAATCGATCAGCTGGACGAAATAATCAACGGAGTAAAGGACGTGTTTGAAAAAACGCCTCCCGAGCTTGTGGGAGATATTTACCGCAACGGGGTATATCTGACGGGCGGCGGCGCGCTGCTTTACGGGCTTGACAGGCTCATGTCCTCGCAGGTGGGGGTTAAGTGCAACATAGCCGACGACCCGATATCATGCGTTGCAAAGGGTACGCGCTATGCTTTTCAAAAGCTGGATAAGCTTCTGGACGGCTTTGAACAGGTTTCCATGTTCAAATAAGTCATAGTACAAGCGTGTTTGCGCATATTCTGCTGTAAATGACTTTTACGGGGGAATACTATGAAATGCACGCTTGCCGAGCTTAGAAGCAAGGAGATCATAAATCTGAAGGACGGCTCACGCCTCGGATATGTTGACGATATCGAGTTCGACACGGAGGACGCTTCGGTCAGGTCCTTTATCGTATACGGCAGAACACGCCTTTTCGGGCTTCTCGGAAAAGAGGACGATATCGTTATAACCTGCGGAGATATACAGATAATTGGGGTGGATACCGTGCTTGTTTCGGTTGAGCCGTCTAAAGTGACAAAAAGATATTCAAATGAAATGAAAAGTTTGTTTAAATAGCATAGTAGGATTTGCTTGCAATTTTGGATATCATGTGATATAATATTAAAGCAATTCGCACGCGTGTGCTTTTAATGACCGGTGCTTTCCCTAAAGTAAGCTGTCGTTAAGCTAAGCCGCGCGGAGGATAATAAAACCATATTTAGGAGGAACTACAAATGGGCGTAGTATCAATGAAACAGCTTCTCGAAGCTGGCGTACACTTTGGTCATCAGACCAGAAGATGGAACCCGAAAATGGCTCCCTACATCTTCACAGAAAGAAACGGCATCTACATCATCGACCTTCAGAAGACAGTAAAGAAGCTTGACGAAGCTTATAACTTTGTTAAGTCTGTTGCTGAAAACGGCGACACTGTTCTTTTCGTAGGTACAAAGAAGCAGGCAGGCGATTCCGTTAAGGAAGAGGCTGTACGTGCAGGCGTTCACTATGTAAACGCAAGATGGCTCGGCGGTATGATGACAAACTTCAAGACCATCCAGAGAAGAATCAAGAGACTTGAGCAGCTCCACCAGATGGAAGAGGACGGCACATTCAACCTCCTCCCCAAGAAGGAAGTTGTTAAGCTCCAGCTCGAGATCGAAAAGCTTGAAAAATACCTCGGCGGTATCAAGACAATGAAGAAGCTCCCCGGCGCTCTCTTTATCGTTGACCCCCGCAAGGAAAAAATCGCAGTTGCAGAAGCTAAGAAGCTGGGTATTCCCATCGTTGCTATCGTAGATACAAACTGCGACCCTGATGACGTTGATTACGTTATCCCCGGTAACGACGACGCTATCCGCGCTGTAAAGCTTATCGCAGGCGCTATGGCTGACGCTATCATCGAGGGCAGACAGGGCGAGGCTGTTGAAGCTGCTGCTGAAGAAGCAACAGAAGAGGCTGCTGAATAATTATTTCTGAAAAGTCGGGCAGGCACACAAAAAATGTCTGCCCTAATTTCGATATAAACTGATATTTCTTTAGGAGGAATTTAAAATGGGTAAGGTTTCAACTGCTGAGATCAAGGATCTCATGAAAGCTACCGGCGTAGGTATGATGGATTGTAAAAAGGCTCTCGAAGAGGCTGACGGCGATACAGAAAAGGCTGTTACCATTCTCCGTGAAAAGGGTCTTGCTACACAGGCTAAGAAGAGCGGCAGAATCGCTGCTGAGGGTATCGTTGCTTCCGTAGTTGAGGGCAACGTTGGTGCTGTTGTAGAAGTAAATATCGAAACTGACTTTGCTGCAAACAACGACGAGTTCAAGGCTTTCGTTGCAGCAGTTGCAAAGACTGTAATCGAGAAGAATCCTGCCGATCTTGACGCACTCAAGGCTGCAACAATCAGCGGCGGCGACAAGAGCGTTGAGGAAACACTTCAGGATCTCTTCATCAAGATCAGAGAGAACATGGTTATCCGTCGTTTCAAGAGACTTGAGGGCGTTCTCGTTCCTTACGTTCACGGCGGCGGAAGCATCGGCGTAATGGTTAAGCTTGATACTGACCTTCCTGCTGACAAGGTATTTGAGGTTGGTAAGGACTGCGCACTCCAGGTTGCAGCTATGAACCCTGCATACCTCAACAGAGAAGCTGTTCCTGCTGAGGTTATCGAGGGCGAAAAGCAGATCATGATGGCTCAGATGGCTGAGGATCCCAAGATGGCAAGCAAGCCCGAGCAGGTTAGAGCTAAGATCGTTGAGGGTAAGGTTGGCAAGTACTACACAGAAAACTGCCTCCTTGAGCAGGCTTTCGTTAAGGACGACAAGCTTTCCGTTCAGAAGTACGTTGAGAACGCAGCTAAGGCGCTCGGCGGAAATATCGCTGTTGTTGATTTCGTTCGTTTCGAAAGAGGCGAGGGAATCGAGAAGAAGCAGGACGATTTCGCTGCTGAAGTTGCAAGCATGGCTAAGGGCAACGGCTAATTAAAAAAATTAAGCTGCCGCATATAACACGGCAGCTTTTTATTTGTCGAATATCAATATCAGAAAAAGGCTGTTACGTTTTGTAGCAGCCTTTTTGTATACACTTTTATTGGTATCAGCAATAATACAGCAGGTGAGTGCGCACCGCGGAAAGCATTTCCTTGTAAAGCTCGGTTGCCTCCGTCAAATCGGCGGACATGAGTGGGTCGTTGAGGAAAGCGTTGAAAGCAATGTCCAGGTCTCGCTCCATGACCGCTTTTACGATGGTTTTCTGGTTGATAACGTGCCGTATCGTAAGCCCGTAAATCTCGTCCGAAAGCTTTCCGGCAGCCACGGGCTTGACCGAATTCTTGCTTATCAGAGCGTTTGTGTGGACTATCGAGCCGGTGGGGAGATTTTCCACTTGACCGTTGTTCCTCGTGCAAACGTTGGTAATCAAGTTTCCAAGCCCCATAAGCGCCCGGATCTGCAAAGCACAGTCCGTAGTTCCTCCGCCAACGCGGAGCATTTCATCGCCGTTCATAAGCGGCTTTATTCGGCTTATCTTGTCAAGCCGCAGCTTTTTCAGGTAATTTACGGTAGTCTGGCTGAACTTCCAGCTTGAAATGGTTTTGGGGGATTTCAGATACCATGCAGGGCAGAAATCCGCCGCGATCCTGTCGGAAACGGCAGGCACGCAGCCGTACCGCAAAAACAGGTCAAACTTGATTTTATTTGCCGAAGCATATGGGTTAAGCTTGAATTCATTTGGCTTGGTCTCGTAGCCGTTTGCGCAGTATTTCTCGGCATACTTGCGGAAAACGGGCATAATATCATTCCCGTCGTAAATGATCTCGTCAAACCAGCTGAAACCGCTTATACCGATAAGATTATACTTGATATCCCGTCTGCGGATATTTTTCACGCCAAACTCTTTCTCGCATATGTTCACCAGCAGGTCAAGCGTGGGGTAAAGCTCGTTTGTGGAGCCGAACAGCTTGATTTCGGGAAAGATCTCGTACATCATCTGCACGCACACGGACATGGGATTTGTGAGGTTTATTACCCATGCATCGGGGCATATATTTTTGATAAGCTCTGTATATTTTATGTAAATAGGCAGGGTTTTCAGCGCCTTTATCACGCCCGAAGGACCTGTCTGCTCCCCAACGGACTGGTAAATGCCGTAGGTTTCGGGAAGGTGCATTTCCGTGACCGCTTCCTCCAGAGAGCCTTGGGTAAAGGACAAAATCACGATATCGGCGTTTTTCAGGGCTTCTTCCGGGGTATCCACCGCAAGGTAAATGATGTCGCTTTTGCAGTCGGGATGCTCACGAAGCTTGTTGCCGATCACCTCGTTTGACAAGGAAAGCTGCTTGTCCACATCATAAAGCTGCACAGTGGCGTAAATTTCTTCGGCAGCAAGCTCAGAAAAAAGCTTCCAGCCGAAATTGACCGAACCTCCGCCTATATATGCAATATTTGTACGTTTATCCTTGTTGAACATGAAGCTTGATCCTTTCGAAAATATATGGATACACACTATATATTATTGTACAAATTTATAATTTTGTCAAGAGTTTTTCCATAATTTATAACAATTATTTTTACATATATTTTCTCGCGTCAAGTCATTATGCCGAAAATAAGTATACCGTCAAAAATATATGAATAAGAATTTTCAAAGATATTATTATTTGTAAAAAGTGAGCAATTATTCTTGACAATGACACCAAAAATTGTTATTATAGTAATATATATTGAATAAACCGGGGGTTATAATTGTGGATATTTTTAAACAATATGACACATTTAGGGAGAAGTGTATTGGATTTCCTGCAAAGTTTGAGAAAAAATATTTTTCCGAAAACAAGCTGATCTGCCACCCGACTGCCAATGGCACGCTGATTTCTCTTTGCAGCGACGAGGAAGCGCACAGCAATGCTCTTTGCATATGCCGTATGTCCGATATGCTTCTGATGTCTGAGGATAATGAAAGCTGGGATTCCTTCAATCTTATGGAAGCCCGCAAGGTTGCCGAGCAGAACGGCTTTATTTACCTTACCGACCTTTTTGCGGAGGACGCTTTTCTGTCCGAGGACTGGATGATCAACGGCAAAAACGATACGGTTATCGTTAATGAGGAGTATATGCGCGAAAAGGGCAAAAAATATGCGCCTGTAACGCCTCTTACCAACAAGGTGCTTCATTTCAAGAAATACAGCAACGGATTTTTCTGGAAGCCTGCTACTCTCGGAGAGATCATATGCATTGATAAAGAATATATAGCTGAAAGATTTAAGGAATTTTTCGATGAGTGCAAGGGCAGTCTGCCTAATCTGTCGGCGTCGGAAACCATAAACTTTAAGCTTTTCGACGGGGATATTGCTATTGATGTCAATACCACAAGGGCAATTGCCATTGATACGTTCTTTGCAAAGATCAATGAAATTATTGCTGCTTTCAATGAAAACAGCGAGGTACTTGATATTGTAGGGTATGATTTCTCCGCTTTCGATTTTATCATGGATCTGGCTGTTGCCGCTTTGAATTTCAATAATATCGAGATAAGCAGAAATGAATTTGTTTCCAAATATTACTCTGCTGTTTCCGAGGGCGGCGCTTCCGATAAGTTATCCGCACTTAGCGTAAGATGCGATGACGAAGCAATTGACTGCATCAAGCTTGCTTTCGTTAATGCAATTGTTGCAGAGTATGCGGACGATATCCAATATTCCGCAGGGGACGGCTTCTCTTACGATGAAAAGCTCCGTCAGATAGAGCTTGGAAGCTATTCCGATGACGAGGAAAAATACCTCATTTCCGAGCTTCTTTCCCACAAGCCCGGGGATTTCAGAATTTTTTACTATGCCGCTAAAAAGTATCCCGATGAGGCGGAAAATCTTTCTGCTCTCGCTGATTTCTGGAAGGTAACTCCTATTTCCAATCAGGCGGTCGAGGACGTTATTTTCAGCGCTTATATTCTGGATAAGCACTTTGACGAGCAGGGTCGCTTCTGCGCAAATTATGAGGAGTCCTGCATACTTAAGGAGCAGCTTGAAAAGGTCGTTGAGAGATATTCTATCGCAAACCGCGAATACATTAATGATCTTGAGCAGCATATCGAAGCGCTTGATATCCAGCGCAGAACCTTTAACGGAACACTGTTCAGCACGCCCGAGGAAATGAAGCTTGCGGTGAAGAACGAGGCGTATATCCAGGATCTCTGCGTTGACCTTTCAGCGCTTAACGAATCCGAGCTTAACGCTCTCGGCGAGCATATCGAAAACACGACTCTTGACGACAACACAAAGTCAAAGTATATGCTCAAGGTAAAGCTTGCGCTCAATAATGTCCGCACCGCAATGCTTGATCAGCGCTGTCTGAAGCTGCCTGTTATGACCCTTGATGAAATTTCGGCTCTAAAAGATGATCTGAATAACGATGATTACCCCGAAGCTGTTTTGAAGCCGTTTATTTCCAGAATTAAGGACGCTTTTGTTTCCGCCCAGAATTCGGAGATCGAGGCTATGCTTGACAAATCGGAGGATATGAGCGACGAGCAGCTTGATTCGGTTTCCGAAAAGCTTGGCTCGGGCAGATATGAGTCTACAATTGCCGACCATTTCAAGCGCAAGATCGAGAGCATTAAGGAGACCAATGTCAGGGCAAGGCTTGACAAGCTGGTGGACGGCTTTGAATCCTTCAGTAAGGAAAAGCTTTCCGAGCTTATTGAAAAGCTTTCCGGAAACGACTTCCCCAAGCATATGACCTATGCTGTCGTTAAAAAGCTTACCGATACCCTTAACAATTACGAGCTTAACGAGGCTGCAAAGGCGTTTGACGGCGTGGATTTTGCTTCCGCAGAGCAGCTTGAAGAGATGAAGAAGATCATTTCCGACAAGCTTTTCAGCGATGATATCCTTGCTCCGTATATTGCCAAGGTTGAACAGCGCGAAAAGGATATCCGCGATGAGCAGCTTGTTGATATGTGCAGCGGTATTGACACAATGTCCCAGGAAGAGCTTGACGAACTGAAAGAGAAGATCTGTGACCCCGAAAACAATTTCGATGAGGCGCTTGTGGGCAAGTATACCGACAAGATCGCGCAGCGCGTTTGCGAGCTTAAAAACTCCGAGCTTGCCGAGCTTTGCAAGTATATTTTCTCCATGGAGCAGGGCGAGCTTGACGAGCTTAAGGAAAAGCTTTCGGACGAGAAATACGATCCCGAGCTTACTGCAGTTTATTTCAGAAAGATCGACGAGCGAGAAGTCGAGCTGGTTAAGCTTGAACTTGACAAGCTTTGTGAGACCGTAAACGAAAAGGATATCGAGCAGCTTGAAGAACTGAAATCTCAGATCTTTGATAACGAAAAGTATGCGGATATCTGCGACTCCTACATTGTTCTGATAAACAACAGAATAGATGCGATAAAGATCGCCGAGTACAGAAAGCTTATTGAAAGCGTTGCTGAAATGAGCGCCGAAGAGGTTGCAAAGTTCAGAAGCGATGCCGATGAAAAGCGCGAGGAGATCGGCGAGGAGCTTTACAGCAGAAGCATTGAAGCTGCCGATGCTCGTGACGATCAGCTTGAGACCGAGGAGATCGAAGCGCTTTGCGAGGGCATTGAAGAGTATGACTTTGAAAAGGCTGAAAGCGTTAAGGCGCAGCTTGTTGAAGGCGATTACGCAGAAGAGAAGATCAGCGATTACATCAAGAGAATTGACGAAAGAATTTATGACCTGCACAAGGCTGAGCTTGAGTCTTATGTTGAGGGTATCGACACGATGGATAAGGAGCAGCTTATTCAGGCGCAGATCAAGGTACAGGATTACGACAACAGCTGTCCTTACGAGCTGAGAGAGCAGTATAACAAGATGGTTGACGCTGCTCTTGCAGAGCTTGCTGACCGTGAGATCCGCGGATTGTGCGGAAATATCGAGTCACTGACTGCGAGAAAGTCCTCCGACCTTATCAGAAAGATCACGAATATGCCCCTTGACGAGGATACCAAGAACAGGTACATAGACGTTCTTGACGCTCATATTGCGTCGCTCAAAGACATTGAGGCTAAGGAGTACATCAAGTACCTCACTGCAAAGATGTCGGAATTCGGCGTAAATGCGGTTCACCTTTGCGTACCGGGAATGTCCAACCTTTTCCATGCAAAGTATGAAACGGTGTGCAATACCTACATTTCCGCAGGAAGATACGAGCTTCCCATACTCATACATGAGGGAACTGCCGGCGACAGCTTTACATTGACCACCGAGTATCTGTACACATTCTCAAGAGGTGTGGTAAACAGAACAAAGATAGGCGATATTGCTTCGTTTCAGGCTAAAAAGTCGCTTATGGCGGCTACCCTTACAGCAGTCGAGAGAAACGGTAATTCCAATGAGATACCTAACGCGCTGAACAAGAATATCGTTGAAAATGTTGCAAAGGTACTTACTGCACTTGTAAGCTTTGTACACGACCAGCGTTCGGCAGAGCAGATGAAGGAGCTTCTTGAAAATGCCGTTCAGGAGAAGGCTGCTATGCAGCAGACTGTTCCTGCTGCTGCACCTGCTGCACCTGCGGAGCCTGTTGCACCTGCGGTACATGAAGCGCCTGCTGCCGAGGATACTTCGGAAGCAGTTGAGGTCAAGGCTAAGTTCTGCGACCAGTGCGGCGCTAAAATTACAAGCGCTAATGCAAAATTCTGTGCGGAGTGCGGAAATAAGCTGGTATAAAAAAATTAAGGGGCGGCTGATAGCCGTCCCTTTTTGGCAAATGACGTTTTTCGGGACGGAAGTTATCCGTCCGACCATACAAAAAGCGGCTGTGAAAGCCGCTTTTTTAAGTTATTGATCCTCGTCTGTTGATTCGTCAAGGATTATCTCAATGTCGATATTGCCGTCGCTTCTTGCAAGAGTAACGGTCATTGCTTCTCCGGGCTTATGCTTGTTCTTTGCAGCAACAAGTCCGTTCATATCGCTGATGTCCTTGCCGTCAACAGCTACGATAACGTCGCCCTCGGCAATGCCCGCAATATCGGCGCATGAGCCTGCTTCAACGGAAACTACCAGCACGCCCGATTCAACGGGAAGGTTGTAATAGCGCTTTACCGCAGAGGTGATATCTGTTCCTGTTATGCCAATTTTCGGGGTGGAAACGTATCCCTTGTTCATAAGGTCATCGAGGATAGGCATTGCGTCGGTAATGGGTATTGCAAATCCAACGCCTTCAATGCTGCTGTTTACAAGCTTTGACGAAGTAATTCCAATGACCTCGCCCTTGCAATTGAGAAGCGGTCCGCCGGAGTTGCCGGGGTTAATGGAAGCGTCGGTCTGGATAAGTGTCATTGTTGCCGTTCCGCCGCTTGAAAGCTCCGTTGTAAGCTCTTTTTCAAGACCCGATACAATTCCCTCCGACGCGGAAAGTCCAAGTCCGAGAGGGTATCCGAGAGTAACGGCAGTTTCGCCCAGTTCAAGGTCGTTGCTGCTTCCGATTACCGCAGGGATAAGTCCGTCAACGTCGATTTTAAGCAGCGCAAGGTCGGTATTTTCATCGCTGCCGATAATCGCAGCCTTATGCTCCGAGCCGTCGGACATTGTTACCGTAACTTCGTCAGCCTGAGTGGTCTGCTCTACTATCTTGTATCCGCCGCCGAAAAAGCTGAACGGGTTATCAAAGGGATTGCCGCGGTCATCATTCTGATAGGTCTGATATGTTGTGTTTATAACATGGCAGTTGGTGATGATGTAGCCGTCAGCCGAAAGCACAATGCCTGTACCCGTGCCGCTGCCCTGAGCCTCGGTGAATTTTGATGTTATCATAACAACCGACGGGGTAGCTCTCTGGATTATTTCTTTTGTGGTAAGGGAGTCGGAATTTGCAGAGTCTATGTTGAGCAGATTGCCGAGGGAATTATCCTTGTTTGCGTCGGAATTCTGGGGCTGAGCAGTCACAGTCGCAATAACGCTGCTGCCCGAAGAGGTGTCCGCGTTACTCTGCTCCGAAGCGCTGCTTTCGTTTTTGTCGCTTGAGATGGAGTCTGCAAGGTAAGCTCCTCCGAAGCCCGAAGCGCCTCCGACCAATGCTACCGCAAGAATAAATGCAGCAATTTTGCCTGCCTTTTTGCCGCCATTGTGTGGAGGCTCAGGCTCAACAGGTGTGTAGTTTGCAGTATAGGTGTAATTATTGTTGTTATTATCTCCGTACATATAAATACCGCCTTTCATATTATATCACATACTGATATGTGAGATATTTTTGATTACGGTTATATTGTAAAGCCCGTATGTGTAAATTATGTGAAATGCCAACGAAAGATAATTAAAAGGAATGTTGAAATTGCAGGATAAATGTGTGTGTTCAATCAAAAAAGCTGTTATTGTATCCCCAGCCCGTGACCTCGGCTATCTTCCGTGACAGCTTTTGCGCCGCTTTGTGGTGAGTAACACGGTTGGGGTGCTTTTCCGAGCCGATACCGTCCTCTTTTTGCTGAACGTCAAATTCAAGGGCATATATCCTGCTGTCGTTCATATCCTTTACGGCATCGTCTATCGCATGGAAAAGCTCGTTGCCCATCATTCCGAGGGTGCAGATAATGTGGGAATGGGGATTTTTCTCGCGTATATGGGTCAGAAAATCCATGTACGCACGCTTGAAGCCCTCGAGCCGTTCTGGAATATCCTTTGTAAAGCTGACATCGTTTGTGCCGAGATTTATCACGATAACGTCGGGGACGTAACTGCCGAAATCCCACGGGATATGGCTCTCAAAGCCGAGAATGCCTTCAAGACCGATGTCGGTGTAGTCGTACAGCATCGGCATTATCCAGCCGTTATTGGGAAGTCCCGAGCTGTCGTCGTCGCACCAGCTTGAATATACGCCGATGGAACTCCATGAAATAAGATTGTATTCGGCGCCGAAGCTGCGCGCTGTTTTGGCGGCATAGTTTATGTACGGGTTTTGGGTCTTTGTTTGGAAATGTTCCTCCTCGCTTTCACCCTCAATGCCAAAGCCGCAGGTAATGCTGTCCCCGATAAATTCCATGCGCCTTTTCAGCGGCAAGGTGGGGGACGGCTCTCCGTCGGCGGAAATGCTGACGATACCAAGCTTGTCAAACGCCGCCTCCGAAAGCTTTACAATGCGTATCTTAACGGTTTCGGCTTTGTCGCTTTTGTATATATTGTAACTGTTTACCCCGGATTTAACGGGAAAACGCAGGTACGGCTCGTCGCTGTCATTGACAAAAACAGCGGCATAGCCTTGAAAAATCTCCTTCCAAGGCTCGTCCATGACCCAGTCTGTCCATATTTCCGCGGTAACTTCCGTACCCGTGAAAACAAATTCAACGCCCGAGCAGCTCCAGCTGAGATAGCGGATATTATTGTGAAAAAGGCTTCGTCCCAATGTACGGACATGGCTGTCGTCGGCAAGATATTTTATCATGGCAAAATTCCTTTCATACTAATAACCAATTAAAAAGTGTACAAAAAATCAAGCAAAATCTTGCATATATGGATTTTGCGCAGATTTTTTGTCTACACTTTTATTGGTTATTAGAATCAGATGTATTAAACCGCGTCAAGGTCAACATCAATAAAGTCGTGAAATATTTTGTAAATTTCGGGGAAATCCTTCTTGGTGCGGACAGGTTTCAGACTAAGGTCGGTAAAGCAGTGCTTTGTTTCACCCGTGGCAAGAAGCGTCCCGTCAGCCTTGTTTATGACGCGGTATGTTACCGTCATTTTGAAGCCGTTGAACTCGGAAATCTTGGGGATAATCACAACTCTGTCGCCGAACCTTGCCGAATTTTTATATTCGCAGGAAGCGCCGAGAACTATTATCATTACACCCATTTCTTCCATTTTGTTGTATGCAAAGCCAACCTGTTCGAGAAAATCCACTCTTGCGTCCTCAAACCAGCGGATATAGTTTGAGTGATGAACAATACCCATTTGGTCGGTCTCGTAATAGCTTACGCGGTGTTCGTACAGCTTTATCTTGTCCATAGAATTCTCCTCATTTTAGGAATATTACTTTAACATTATAGCACAGTATTGCACAAAAATCAACGGCGGAGCAAACTTTTTACTCCGCCGAATGAATTTTATTTATGATTTTTGATATACTCCAGATTTTTTGCGATAAGCTCGCATCTCTGCTTAACGCAGTCAACGGAGCGAAGCGGGTCCGAAGGCGTGTTGAAGGTGTAATCAACCAGCTTTTCAAGGGTCGTCGAAGCAACGTGAACTCTCGTATCGGAGGAAGCGTAGTAAATGTACACCTCGCCGTTTTCACGAACTATCGCGCCGTTTGTAAACGCAACGTTTGAAACGTCGCCCACACGTTCTGCGCCGTGGGGAGCAATAAACAAGCCCGAGGGTGAAGCGATAAGCTTTGAGGGGTCGTCAAGAGCCGTTGCGAAAACGTAAATGACGTATCTCAAACCTGCCGCGGTGTTTCTTACGCCGTGGGCAATGTGTATCCAGCCCTTTTCCGTCTTAATGGGAACAGCGCCTGCACCGTTTTTCACCTCGGTAATCGTGTGGTAAACTCTGGGGGAGATGACCGTTTCTTCGGTGCAGATAACGGGATTTGTGATATCCTCGCAAAGTCCGAAGCAAACGCCTCCGCCCGAGCCTGTCTGAATGAAATCGTCTTGGGGACGGGTGTAGAAAGCGTACTTTCCGTCAACAAATTCGGGGTGAAGCACAACGTTTCTCTGCTGCGGGGATTTGGATTTCAGATTGGGAAGGCGCTCCCATGTTTTCAGGTCCTTTGTGCGGACGATGCCTGCCTGGGCAACTGCTGCGGAAAGGTCGCTTACGGACGTATCCTTGCTCTCGGAGCAGAAAACGCCGTATATCCAGCCGTCCTCATGTTTGGTAAGGCGCATATCGTAAACGTTAGTCTCCTCGGGGCAGGTGTCGGGAAGCTGAACGGGGAAATCCCAGAAACGGAAGCCGTCAACGGGACTGTCGCTTTCCGCAACAGCAAAGAACGATTTTCTGTCATTGCCCTCAACGCGTGCGACAAGGTAGAATTTGCCGTTAAGCTCGATTGCACCCGAATTAAGCACCGCATTTATTCCGAGGCGCTCCATAAAATGGGGATTTGTTTCGGGATCCATGTCATACTTCCAGATAACGGGAGCATGAGCGGCGGTAAGCACGGGATACTCCCAGCAGTCGTAAATACCGTTGTACCGCTCGGATTTTATGTTTCTGCGGTTGATAAGCGCTTCATAATCGGCAATGACCTTTGCCGAGTTTTTCTCAAATTCGGTCATTATGTAAATGCCCCTTTCACAATGTATAATATAACAAGTATACATTATACAGCATTTTTGCTTTTTTTTCAATATAAAAATTAATATTGCGTTGACTTTTTTTCGATTTTGTATTATTATATAAGTATTGCATCTATTGCATCGTGCCGAAAAAATATTGACAAAGGAATGATATCTTAATGAAAAGAATTATATCTGTTATTCTTTCAATGATAATGGCTCTTGCGTGCTTTACAGCCTGCGGTGAAGAAGAGACTGCTCCCGAAAGCACATATGCGGGTATACTTACAAAAATCAAGCTTGGTATGCCTCTTACAAAAATCATATCGCTCCAGCCTGACGGTGTCGAGCTTTATTATGAGACCGATACCAGAATATGGAGCCAGAATACGGATACCGACCTTATGGAGATTAGAGACCTTATTCCCGAGGACAATGCGTATTATTATGTTGACGACTCGATAATTACATACGACTTTAAAACCGTAAAGGGCGACGAGGAAATTTACCTCAACAGTTATATGTCCGAGGTGACCTGCCTGCTTGACCGCAAGACGGCAGAGAAATATTTTGTGGACAAGACAGCCGAGCTTGCAAAGAAGCACGCCGTTGAGCCTGTGGGCACTCTTAAGGGTACGGAAGATATCGACATGAAGCTTAACTATAAGCAGACCTATGACTGCCCGTCCTATAAGGTGGATTTTGTGATGACTCTTACATATCAGACAGTTGAGGGCGTTGACGGCTATTATGCTTCATATTTTGCTGTAACGGTTACAGAAAAGGAAGTAAAGGCGGAAACTGCAATTGAGGTCGAGACCGAAAAGGAATAACACGTCCTGCATAGTGTGTTTGCTCCGCAAAAAATATTGAAAAAGGAAGATAATTATTATGAATAATATGCCTACGGTAAAGCTTGGTATCTGCGCAGTAAGCCGTGACTGCTTCCCTATGGATCTGTCTGCAAGCCGCCGCGCAAACGTTGTAAAAGCCTGCAAGGAAAAGAACATTGATATCTATGAATGTCCCATAACGGTCGAAAACGAAAAGCATATGCTTGCCGCTGTTGAGGATATGAAAAAGGCAGGGGTAAACGCTCTTGTTATGTATCTCGGCAACTTCGGTCCCGAGACTGCCGAGACCCTGCTTGCAAAGCAGTTCGGCGCACCCGTAATGTTCGCGGCGGCAGCCGAGGAATCCTCCGATACCCTTATCGACGGCAGAGGAGACGCATACTGCGGAATGCTCAACGCAAGCTATAATCTCGGTTTGAGAAACGTTAAGGCTTACATACCCGAATATCCCGTGGGAACTCCCTTTGAGATAGCAGATATGATTCTTGACTTTATCCCCGTTGCAAGAACACTTCTCGGTCTTGCAAATCTTAAAATGATAACCTTCGGACCCCGTCCGCAGGATTTCCTTGCCTGCAACGCGCCTATCCGCCAGCTTTACAACCTCGGCGTTGAGATAGAGGAGAACTCCGAGCTTGACCTTTTTGCTGCATATAACGCTCACGCAAACGACAGCCGTATTCCCGAAATTATCGCGGATATGGAAGCGGAGCTTGGTGACGGCAACAAGATGTCGGGTATCCTGCCGAAGCTTGCGCAGTACGAAGCAACGCTTCTCGATTGGGCGGAGGAGCACAAGGGCAGCCGCGAGTATGTTGTATTCGCAAACAAGTGCTGGCCTGCATTTCAGACTCAGTTTGGCTTTGTTCCATGCTATGTGAACAGCCGTCTTGCTGCAAGGGGTATCCCTGTTGCCTGCGAGGTGGATATTTACGGCGCACTTAGCGAGTTCATCGGTCAGTGCGTTTCTGATGACGTTGTAACGCTTCTCGACATCAACAACAGCGTTCCTGCCGATATGTATCTCAACGAGATAAAGGGCAAGTTCGACTACAAGCATACCGATACGTTTATGGGCTTCCACTGCGGAAATACTGCCGCAAGCAAGCTTTCCACACGCACGATGAAGTACCAGCTTATCATGCACCGCGGTCTTGAACCCGACAAAGAGCCCGATATTACAAGAGGTACGCTCGAGGGTGATATTGCACCTTCCGATATCACGTTCTTCCGTCTCCAGAGTACGGCTGACGCTAAGCTTCGGGCTTACGTTGCCGAGGGCGAGGTTCTTCCCGTTGCAACAAAAAGCTTCGGCGGAATCGGCGTTTTCGCAATCAAGGAAATGGGGCGCTTCTACCGTCACGTTCTTATTGAGGGCAGATATCCTCACCACGGCGCTGTGACCTTTGCTCACAACGGCAAGGCTCTGTTCAACGTGTTCCGTTACCTCGGCGTGGAGGAAATTGGCTTCAATCAGCCTAAGGGTATGCTGTATAAAACAGAAAATCCGTTTGAATAAGCTTGACAAACCACGATTAATATGTTATTATAATGCAAATGCTGTGAAGTGAAGAAGTAACCGCAATAATTCCGATAAAGAGAGCCTTTGGACGGTGCGAAAAGGCGACGAACTGCGGCGAATACATCATGGAGCTTGTTTCCCGAAATAACAGTAGGGGAATGCGGACGCGCCCGTTACAGCGCTTTTGAGGTCGGCATTCTGCCGATAAACTGAGGTGGTACCGCGATAATTCGCCCTCTGACGGTCATTCCGTCGGGGGGCTTTTCTTTTGGAGTTTTTATGGATACAATTTCCGCAAAGACGATATTGCAGAAAAACAAAAGCACGGACTGGTTTGGCAGCGAGTACAACATGAATTTGTACAAGGGCTGCTGCCACGGCTGCGTTTACTGCGACAGCAGAAGCGATTGCTACCGCATTGACGACTTTGAACGCGTGAGGGCAAAGGAAAACTGCCTGCAAATCCTTCGGGACGAGCTTCGCCGCAAGGTCAGGACGGGCATTATCGGCACGGGTGCGATGAGCGACCCGTACAACCCTTTTGAGGAGACCGAGCTGCTTACAAGGCACTCTCTTGAGCTTATCGATGCGTTTGAGTTCGGTGCAATGGTGCTGACAAAAAGTGCGCTTATCACTCGCGATACTGACGTTTTGTGCAGTATTGCGGAACATTCTCCCGTGCTGTGTCAGATGACCGTTACTGCCGCGGACGACAGCCTTTCACGGCTTGTCGAGCCAAATGTGAGCGTTTCCTCGGAGCGGTTCGAGGCTCTTGCAAAAATGTCTGAAAACGGCTTATTTACGGGAATTGTGATGACTCCGATACTGCCGTTTATCGAGGATAACGAGGACAACATACTGCGTATCCTGCGCATGGCAAAGGAATGTGGAGTGCGTTCGGTTTACCCCATGTTCGGGGTGACTGTTCGTGCAGGTCAGAGAGAGTATTTTTACAGCAAGCTTGAAGAAAACTTCCCCGGCAGCGGAATTGCGGAAAGGTACGCAAAAACTTATGGAGAAAGATATGTCTGCACATCGCCGTCGGTGAAAAGACTATGGAAAATCTTTACCGAAGAGTGCGAAAAGCTGGGGCTTATCTACGATATGCGAGAGATAATTTCGGCGTACAAGCTTGGCTACGGCGACAGCCAGCTGACGTTTTTTTGAAAGGGGGATGCAGTATGATAAAAAGCAATATCGACAACGGCAAGGCCTTTGATTGGGGCAGGACTTCCGCCGATTATGCGAAGTACCGCGACATTTACCCCGAAGAATTTTACAGTAAGATACATTCGCTGGGTATCTGCACATCGGGGCAGAACGTCCTTGATGTCGGCACGGGCACGGGGGTCATTCCCCGTAATATGTACCGTTTCGGCGCAAAATTTACGGGAACGGACATTGCCGAAAATCAGATAGAGCAGGCGAAAAAGCTTGCGGCGCAGGGCGATATGGATATTGACTTTTTGTGCTGTCCTACCGAAAAGCTGGATTTCCCGGGAAATACCTTTGACGTGGTTACTGCCTGTCAGTGCTTTTTCTATTTCGACCATGATGTGTGCGCTCCAACGCTTGCAAAGCTGCTGAAAAGCGGCGGTAAGCTTGCGCTGCTTTACATGGGCTGGCTGCCCTATGAGGACAAAATCGCAGGTGCAAGCGAAAATCTTGTACTGAAATACAACCCCGATTGGACGGGCAAGGGTGATACGCGGAAGGAGATTTACGTTCCCGAGGTTTATAACGGGTACTTCAAAAAGGTACATAGCGAGGTCTTTGATGTGAAAGTTCCTTTCACCCGTGAAAGCTGGAACGGACGTATAAAAGCGTGCCGCGGTATCGGCGCGTCGCTTTCCGAAGCGAAAATTGCAGAGTTTGAGCGTGAGCATATGGCTCTGCTTGAAAGTATTGCTCCCGATGAATTTGAGATACTGCACTATTGTGCAATTACGATTCTTGAAAAGGAAGGCGATAACGAATGAGATTAGACGGCTTTGGAATCATGGTCAAGGATATGGCGGTCATGGTGCGCTTTTACAGAGATGTTCTCGGCTTTGAAATAAAAGAAGATGAAAATACATCAAATGTGTTCCTTGAAAAGGACGGAACGCTGTTTTTGCTGTATCGGCGGACGGACTTTGAAAAGATGACAAACAGGCGGTTTAACTATGCAGATAACATTAACGGGCATTATGAAATTGCGTTAAGCGTTGAAAATTACGCTGCCGTTGACAAAGCTTTTGATGAAGTTGTTTCAAAAGGTGCTGTTCCGGTAATGAAACCCACCACCGAGGAGTGGGGGCAGCGTACCTGCTATATTGCAGACCCCGAGGGAAACCTTGTTGAGATAGGCTCGTTCAACAAATAGCCGATCAAGGCAGGTTTGATTGCTGAACTATTGTGCAATTTCTGTGTTTGAAAAGAGGTGCTGATATGTCTGTTGACTGCTGTTTCTGTGCCGAGAATGAATGGTTTCGTTACAGAGTCGGTGCGATAATTATTTCAGAGGGTCATGCGCTGTTTTCATACGGTGAAAAATCAGGCTATTACTACACAATTGGCGGCGGAGTTCACGTTGGCGAACGCTCGGATGAAGCCGTTCTTCGCGAGGTATACGAGGAAACGGGCGAGCATTTTCAAATTGAAAGACCGCTGTGCCTGATTGAAAATTTCTTCAAGGGTTCTGATGCACTTGAAAATCTGGACTGCCACACAATTGAGTATTACTATTTAATGAAGCCGACGGAGAAAAAAGAGTATGATGTCGGCAGCGTAACAACATTTGGCGAAAGTGAGAAGATGTGCTGGCTGCCTATTGAAAAGCTTGATGATTATGACATAAGACCTGTGCTTGCCAAGGAAATAATTCAAAATCTGCCGGAGTATTTTACGAGTTATATAAATGATACGAGAAACTGAAAAGTAACTTTGAAGGGCGGTGGTATCCGTGAGATCAGCATTTGATTTCATCGTTTATGGCAAATAAAAAGTTGAAAAATTATTTTATATAAAGGAGTAAAAATTATGACGCTTTACGACGAACTTGTTGCCCGCGGACTTATCGCGCAGGTAACCGATGAGGAAGAAATCAAGAAAATGATAAACGAGGGCAAGGCTACCTTCTACATCGGCTTTGACCCTACTGCCGACAGCCTTCATGTAGGTCACTTTATGGCGCTCTGTCTTATGAAGCGCTTGCAGATGGCAGGCAACAAGCCTATTGCGCTGCTTGGCGGCGGTACGGGCATGATAGGCGACCCGTCCGGCAAGTCCGATATGAGAAAGATGCTTACCAAAGAGGATATCGAGCATAACATCGAGTGCTTCAAAAAGCAGATGAGCCGCTTTATCGACTTCTCCGACGGCAAGGCTATTATGGTAAACAATGCCGACTGGCTTATGAACCTCAACTATATCGATGTGCTGAGAGAAGTGGGCGCTTGCTTTTCGGTAAACAAGATGCTGACCTTCGAGTGCTACAAGCAGAGAATGGAGCGTGGTCTCACATTCCTTGAATTCAACTACATGATAATGCAGAGCTACGACTTCTATATGCTGTTCCAGAAGTACGGCTGTAATATGCAGTTCGGCGGCGACGACCAGTGGGCGAATATGCTTGGCGGCACCGAGCTTATCAGAAAGAAGCTGGGCAAGGACGCTCACGCTATGACTATCACTCTGCTGCTCAACTCCGAGGGCAAGAAGATGGGCAAGACCGAAAAGGGTGCGGTTTGGCTCGACCCCGAAAAGACAAGTCCGTTTGAGTTCTATCAGTACTGGAGAAACGTTGCCGATGCCGATGTTATGAAGTGCATCAGAATGTTGACATTCCTGCCTATTGAGGAAATTGAGGTTATGTCCGATTGGGAGGGTAGCCAGCTTAACAAGGCTAAGGAAATTCTTGCGTATGAACTTACAAAGCTTGTTCACGGCGAGGAAGAAGCTAACAAGGCGCAGGAGGGCGCAAAGGCTCTCTTCGGTGGCGGAGGAAACACCGAGAATATGCCCTCCACAGAAATTCCTGCTGCTGAAATTCCCGATGACGGCATAAACATTCTCGACCTGCTTGTAAAGACAGGACTTGTTCCGTCAAAGAGCGAGGCAAGACGTAATGTTCAGCAGGGCGGCGTTTCTGTTGACGATGTGAAGATCACCGACCCCAATGCACTTATCAAGATCGACACCGAGGTTATCATCAAGAAGGGCAAAAAGGTTTTCCACAAGGCTATAAAGGCATAAAAAATACCGTCGGGTACACGATCGCACCCGACGGTATTTTTATGTCAATTATTTTGTTTCTTCGGCAGCTTCCTCGGTCACGGGAAGCTCAACGCCCATCTGCTCATAGAGATATTCAAGCTTAGTGTTAAGCTCGTCGATCTGCTGCTGGTATGCAGCTTCCTTTTCAGCCTCGGCTTTTTTGATTTTGTTTGTTGCAGCAAGATTGATTGAGAAAATTGCTGTAACAACAACTGCAAAAATTGTAAGACCGACAGTAAGCGGATTGAACCAGTTCTTTTTCTCTTCGGTTTTACCGTGGATAAGGGGAGAAATGCTTGTATTTTTAAGCGCTCTGCTAAGTGCAAAGTAAAGCGGTACGGAAATTACGACAGCAAGCACACCGTTGATTGAAGAAGTGATTGCATTTGTACCCACAGCCGCCCATGCCGCTTCGCTTGTGCCGCCGAGAATAATAATGGTGAGGTACGATTTCAGCAGGTAAAGGACGATATACACAAGCTGACCGCAGATAGCAGCGATAAGTACGCTCGTTTTTTCGCTTTTGCCCTTGCGTCTCAGTACGCCTGCGGTGAAGCCCATTGCAAATTTCGAGAAGAAAGTGTAGGGTGCGGAAACGATGTATACGGGGTCAAAAAGGTCGTAAAGCGCAGCGCCGATACCCGAAGCAAGACCGCCGCTCATGCCGCCGAAAAGCAGACCTGCAAGCAGACACATGGAGTTGCCAAGATGTATACGGGTCACAAGCACACCGTTGGGGATTTTTATCTGGAGATAATTTCCCACATATGCCAGCGCAGCCATAAGTCCGATGGTGATAATTCTGTAAAGGGTTTGACGTTTTTGAGAAGTTGTAGCAGTACTCATAATAATTCCTCCGTTTTGTTGATATACTGATTATACGCCGCAAATTCGGGTTTAGCAAATTCGGGGCAAGAGGAAATATTTTGTTCAAATTTATGGACTATAAATAATAATCACCACTAACCTACTTGGCAATACGGTTAAAATGTACTAAAATAAAAATGCGCAAAAAAACGCTGTAAATGCAGTCCGTCATTTTCAACAAAATCGGAGCATTTACAGCGCTTTAAATTAATTATTTCGCAGAATTGTTTTTGTCGTTCAGCTTCATAGTAAGTGAAATTCTCTTGCGCTTGACGTCAACGTCCATGACCCTTACCTTGACAACATCGCCAACCTTAACAGCTTCAAGGGGGTGCTTGATGTAACGGTCGCAAATCTGGGAAATGTGAACAAGACCGTCCTCGTGAACGCCGATGTCAACAAAGCAGCCGAAGTCGATAACGTTGCGGACAGTACCCATCAGCTCCATGCCGGGCTTTAAGTCTTTCAGCTCCATAACATCGCCGCTGCGGAGCAGGGGAGGGGGCAGCTCGTCACGGGGGTCACGTCCCGGCTTTGCAAGCTCCTTAAGAATGTCCTTTACGGTGGGCACGCCTATTCCTGCGGTCTCGGCAATTTTCGCAACGCCGATTTTCTCGGCAGTTTGGGGTATCTCGGCAAGCTTGCTGCCCTTCAGGTCGGCAATGGAGAAGCCGCACTCATCAATGATTTTCTGTGCCGCTTCATAGCTTTCGGGGTGAACGGCAGTGTTGTCCAGCGGATTTTTTCCGCCTTGAACACGGAGGAAGCCTGCGCATTGCTCAAACGCCTTGGGACCAAGCTTTGCGACCTTAAGAAGCTGCTTCCTATCGGTAAATGAGCCGTTTTCCTCACGGTATGCAACAATATTTTTTGCCACCGCCGCACTTATTCCCGAAATGTAGGAAAGCAGGGAGTGTGAAGCCGTGTTCAGGTCAACGCCCACGCTGTTAACGCAGTCCTCCACAACGCCCGTCAGAGCCTCGTCCATGCGCGCCTTGGGCATATCATGCTGATATTGACCAACGCCGATAGCCTTAGGGTCTATCTTAACAAGCTCCGCAAGAGGGTCCTGCAAGCGGCGCGCGATGGATACCGCGCTTCTGAGGGAAACGTCATATTCGGGGAATTCAGCCGCCGCCAGCTTTGATGCGGAGTAAACCGAAGCGCCTGCTTCCGAAACCACCATGTATGCCACCTTTTGGGGGATTTCCTTGATAAGCTCGGCAACAAAAGCCTCCGACTCACGGGAAGCTGTACCGTTTCCGATAGCGATTATCGAAACGCCGTGCTTTTGGATAAGATTTTTCACCAGAACCTTGCCCTGTTCGATTTTGCGCTGTTCACCGGTGGTGATGTACGCAACGCCCGTGTCAAGCACCTTGCCCGTAGCGTCAACCACCGCAAGCTTGCAGCCCGTTCTGTAACCCGGGTCAAGACCGAGTGCAACGTTACCCTTAACGGGCGGCTGCATAAGAAGCTGACGGAGGTTTGAAGCAAACACCTTGATAGCCGCCTCGCACGCCTTCTCTGTAAGGTCGGCACGAATTTCACGCTCAACGGACGGAAAAATCAGCCGTTTGAAGCTGTCCTCGGCAGCAGCCTTAACAAGCTCTCCGCAGGGGGAAGCGTTCTTCACATACTTCTCGGAGGTAAGGCTCTCGCCGCTGCCTTCGGGAATAACCACGGAAACTTTCAGCTTGTCCTCACGTTCGCCGCGGTCAATGGCAAGAACGCGATGTCCCGCCACTCTGAAAACAGGCTCGGAGAAATCGTAGTAGTTTTTGTACACCGTTTCCTCCTCGGGATCGGCAGCCTTTGAGGTAAGCATACCGTTCTTGGTAATCATGGCACGAAGCTTTTTGCGAAGCTCCGCGTCGTCGGAAATATCCTCGGCAATAATGTCCATAGCGCCCTGCAAAGCGGCAGCAGCATCGGGCACGCCCTTTTCCTCGTCAATGTACTTTTCCGCCTCGGAGTCGGGGTCAGCGGACTTGTCCTGAGCAAGAATAAATTCCGCAAGAGGCTCAAGACCGCGCTCACGGGCAACAGAGCCTCTCGTCTTGCGCTTGGGCTTGAAGGGACGGTAAATGTCCTCCACCTCAACGAGAGTGACCGCCTTTTCAATCGCAGCAGCGATCTCATCGGTCATCTTTTCCTGCTCGGTAATGGCTGCGGTGATCTCCTCCTTGCGCTTTTCCAGGTTGCGCAGATATGTGAGCCTGTCAAAGATCTCACGGAGCAGCTGGTCGTCCAGCGAGCCTGTCAGCTCCTTGCGGTAACGGGCGATAAACGGGATAGTTTTGCCGTCGTCGATAAGCGATACCGTGTTGTCGATCTGCTCCTGACGAAGCTTGAATTCTTTGGCAAGCGTTTCGTTAATGTTCAAAAAAATCTTCCTTTCCGGGTAAAAATACCGTGCTGTTCCGGCCGTGAAACAGCTTTACCATTATATCATATTTATGGAAATTTGGCAAGTTTTTTATTGCAGGTCGCTACTAAGCTTGTATAGTTGCTTATATAAAATTAATCAGGTCTAACCAAGCTAAAATAACACTCCATATTTGAGGAAACATTCCGATTAAAGTGATTAAAATATATAGCCATCTATACTTTTTTAGCGGCTTATTTACAAAAATAATGGTGTGCAATACAATTGCAACAATATATGAAGCAGCAATTGCAGCATATAATAGCATGAGCTTTTTTCCTGTACTGAAACCTGTTTCATAAAGCAAGAAACATACGCCTACAACTAAAAATATATTCACACAAATTGACAAAGAAAGCTTAATAACCAGCTGTTCAAAGGAACTTTCGTTAGCTTTTGTTGCTTCTTTCTTCATAAATAATCCCCTTTTCACATTCTTTCAGCTAACAGCAAATAATCAAGACTTTTCCGCTGCCGAAAGCTTTTTCAGCAGCCTAAGCGCAGGCAATAATCCTAAGGGGAATACTATTGCCGCCAAAATTCCTATTCGCATATTATGACCTGCGTTATCCGAAATAAGTCCCACAAGAGTAGGTCCTCCCGAACAGCCCAGATCCCCCGCAAGGACAAGCAGGGAGAACAGCGCTGTTCCGCCCTTGCGCAGCGCCACGGCAGCTTTGCTGAACGTCCCCGGCCACATTATCCCCACAGATAATCCGCAGACCGCTACCCCTGCAAGACTGACGATCGGCGAGGGTACAAGAGCTATCATCAAATATGATAATACGCACAAAATTCCGCTGGCGGTCATAAACTTGTCAAGCTGTATTTTTTCGCCGTATTTGCCGTAAAACGCTCTTGCGCCTCCCATTAAGACCGCAAACATCATAGGTCCTGCAAGGTCGCCTGCCGTTTTGCTTATGCCGAGACCCTCCTCCGCAAAGAAGGACGCCCATTGGCTCACGGACAGCTCGCTTGCTCCTGCGCATACCATCATCACCATAAGCAGCCAGAACACCTTGTTTGTCAGAAGCTCTTTGAGACTCATGCCCTTTTCGTCCTCGGAAATCAGCGGCGCAATGGGTGCGTTTACAAACAAAATGCCGTTTATTAGCGGTACAGCCGCCCATATGCACGCAAGTATTTTCCAGTTGCCCGTGCCCAGTATTTCAAAAAATATTGTGGAACCAAGCACGACACCAACCTGTCCCCAGCAGTAAAATGAATGGAGCAGGCTCATTGCCGTCGCCTTGTTGTCTGTCGGGCAACCCTCCATGATAGGGCTTATCAGCACTTCTATAAGTCCGCCGCCTACCGCATACACCGCAACGGCGATAAGTATCCCCGTAAACGGGTCCATCAGCTCGGGCAGCACCGTCAGCAGTATAAGTCCTGCCGCCGAAAAAATATGCGCCGCAACTATGGATATTTTGTAGCCGATCTTATCCACAAATACTGCCGAGAGCAGGTCAACGGCAAGCTGTATGCAGAAGTTTACCGTTATCAGCAAGGTTATCTTTGCCAGCGGAATGTCATACTGATTTTGCAGCGTAATAAAAAGCAGGGGAATAAAGTTATTGATAATTGCCTGCACGATATATCCTGTAAAGCATGAAAATATGGTTTTGTTGTAATTCAAGCCGCTCTTTCCTTTCGTTTGTAACAGTTCGGCGCAATGACCGTGCGCTTTTTCAACAATTATATCACAAAGGGGAGTAAATGTCTATAATCGTGTTTTTGCATAATCTGACTTTTTCTTTTTCGGCATTTTGCACCGATTGTTGACAAATTAATTTGCAGATGCTATTATATATATGTATACTATAACCGAAAGGGGTAGGTCTGAATGAGATGTCCCGAATGTCAGAGCGAAATTGGTGAAAACGATGTTTTCTGCGGAGTATGCGGCGCGGAAATTATCGTTAACGATACAGCTGTAAAGGAAGAAAAGGCGGAAGAGCCTGCACCTGCAAAGAAAAAGAAAAGTAAAAAGGGCAAAAACGACAGCGCAGACGGCGATAAGCGCAGAAAGCTGAATTTGATAATGAAAATTGTCTGCGCGGCAGTCGTTTTGGCTATTATAATCGTCGCTGCGGTGTATATCACGGCGGCGGTCAAGGCGTCTCGCGGAAAAAAGATTTTTGACAGCGTTCCTCTCGGCAGGGATATTGCCAAAATCGAGGCTGATACGGGCGTTGCGTTTCTGAGCGGCGAAAGCTCGCTTTACGGCGCGGTAAATCACATTGCGGATTACGATTATATATGCGAGTCTGAAAAATGCGTGACCGTCAGCGGAATAACGGTGCCCGAGTGGGTCGTTGTGCTGAAAAAAGGCGAGGGAGACTCGGCATCGGAAGCAAAGCTTTACAATTTCAGCATATTGAAGCACAACTGGATGGGTCAGAAAACAGCGTCCAAAATTGAAACGTCGGTCGTTGAGTTCGGCATGAGCGTGAAAGCTGCAGAGCGCGCGCTTGGTCTGAAGCCGTATACTATTAAAAAGGAAAGTGTGAATAATACGTCCACGTATGTTTATCGCTATCACTATATTGACAGCGAATCGGGAAATACGGTTGTGAAGAATTTCTGCGTTACGGTAAGCGATGTTGACGGTCAGGTCAAAGACGTGACGGAAAATACTTTGGACTATCTTAATATGATTTTGCAGGCGGAATAAGCTTGCGTTACGGAAATCGGGCTGAAAATGCCCGATTTTTGCATTTAAAGTCAATTTAAGGCAGATGTGATGTGCATAGTGCTGTAAAAAGTCGAATTAATTTGCAATTTGGGGGTGAAAGTGCCGAAACTGAAAAACACCCTTGACAAACGGAATATAAAGCGATATAATATAAAAGCTGACTCACGAGAGGTTAAGTAAAAAAGAAAGCGAAGAGCCTTGAAAACATCGGGAGATGTGAAAAAGATAGGCAAAGCGCCGAAAAAGATTTTGAAAAAAATCTAAAAAAGCACTTGACAAACTCAAGAGAAAGTGATATAATAAAAAAGTTCCACGCGGAAAGGCGAGTTAAGTACGAAAAAACAAAATAAAAAATATTTTGAAAAAGTACTTGACAAACCGAAAAGCTTATGATATAATAGATAAGCGTTCTCACCACGAGGAGCGAACAAACAAAAAAGAATTTGCGGTTTTTCGCAAGAAAAATGCAAACGAAGTTTGCAAGCAAATTCGGAACTGAACGCTTGCGTTCAGTCTGGAATCTTGAAAATTGAACAATGGTTGAAGTAACGAATACAAACCTAAAGAAAGAACC